>JAGHUM010000021.1 GCA_018064855.1 Candidatus Physcocola equi | reverse complement strand
TGGAAAAACAGTTTGTACCAGTTGAAGAGACTGGCAAAAAGGTATTCGGCGAGCCTATGATCGAGGTGATCAAAATCGAGGTTTCAGACATCATCGCCACCAGTTTAGACGTTGACAACCCTTTCGACGGAACAGAAGAAGATTGGTAAGAATCATCTAAAAGTTTATTAGGGTGACTTCAGGAAGATTCACCATTACAAAACAAGAAAAAAACAAGAAAATGAAAAAGTATTTATTGATGTTGGCCACTGCAGTAGTGGCACTCGGTTTCGCCTCTTGCTCGAATGAAGAGGAAGATGAAACACCAGCACCAAAAAGCGAAATCAAACTCAACATTTCGGTGTGCAACTTAGATGGCGGCAATGACGATAACGGCGGTGTCAGCACTAAAGCGGCAAAGTCTGGCTGGGTGAACGGCGACAAGATCAACATTTGGTATGACGAAAACTTTGGTGAAAAACCAGACCTAGTAATTAAATACAATGGTACCAATTGGACAATTGACACCGAAGTTGAAACAAGTGAGAATGTTCCATCTGCAAGTGGTACAATCAAATTTCTTTATGAAGGATATAATGATTTGAGTAAATACATTGTAACTAGTCCGTCAAGTTCTTCTACTAAGTGGGGTGAAACTTTCAATTTGACATTTGGCTCAGAACGATACTCGGCTGAGTACACATACGAGGATGGCACTATCAGTTTCAGCATCAACAAATGGATTCCCCTTTCAGAATTCCAAGTTGTTGTCACCGGTATAGCAGCAGATGAGTATGAGTTGAAATGTGATGCCTTATTGAAAGCTGCGGGTTTTATTGTTAATTCCAAAGGAGTATCAACATCCAACAGTGCATATAACTACTATACAAATGGCGTAGCAAACGCAGATGGTGCAGCCTTTTACTTTAGAGCGAATAAATCTGACAATTATACATTCACGCTCAAAAACAAGACAACAGGCGTAGAATACACTTACACTGCAACAGGGAAATCACACTCCCAATACACATTCACAGCGGTGAAGATAGACAAGTCGAAGTTCGGACTATAAGAAGCATCTACATGATGAAACAAAGAAAAGGAAGGTCAAATGCCTTCCTTTTTTATGATAATCAAGTAGGAGCATAATTGTACATCGTAAGTTTTGCCACCTCGCAAAATATCTCTAAATTTGCGAAAAAGGATGCTCAATGAGTAAGTATTTAGACCCACGATATGACTTGACATTTAAGGCGGTGTTTGAACATCCCGACCTTATAATCAGTTTCTTGAATGCGCTATTGCCGTTCAAGAATGGAGAAGTCATTACCGAGGTCGAATACCTACCTGTGGAATTGACCAATGAGAGTCCATTCAAGAAATTCTCGATTGTTGATGTTCGCTGCAAAGACCAAAACGGAAGACAGTTTCTTGTGGAGATGCAGATGTACTGGACCGATGAGTTCAAGCAGCGAGTGCTGTTTAACGCTTCGAAGGCATACGTTAAGCAAGCCGACCAAAGCGTTGACTACAAAACGCTCCAACCCGTCTATTCGTTGAACATAGTAAACGACAGGGGATTTGATGGCAACGAGTATTTCCACCAATTCCAATTGGCAGAGAAGGGAAATCCCGACCGCATTATTGAGGGTATAGAACTGGTCTTCGTGGAGTTGAAGAAATTCAAACCACAGACCATTGCCGAGCACACCATGAAACGTCTTTGGCTCCGCTTCCTCACCGAAATCAACGAGAAGACGCAAGAAGTTCCGCAAGAATTGCTCGAAAGCCCGGAAATTTGCAAAGCCATGGCCATCGTTGAGCGAGGCGCCTATACCGAATCACAAATCAATGCATACGAAAAATACTGGGACACCATATCGGCTGAAATCACACTCCTTAACGGACATTACAGGAAAGGCAAGGCAGAAGGTTTGAAAGAAGGTGAAGAAATCGGATTAAAGAAAGGTGAAGAAATCGGATTGAAGAAAGGTGAAGAAAAAGGCGCACATAAAGAAAAACTTGACAATGCCCGAAAAATGAAAGACAAGGGATATCCTGTTGAAGACATTGCAGAAATCACCGGGCTATCAAAAGATGATATTGAGAAGCTGCTTTAGGTGACTTCTATAAATTCACCTGTTTTTATGTACAACATAATTGTGACATCCCCAAAAACCACTTATATAAATCTCCAACAAAAACATAAACAACTTCTGAGCGTTTATAAAAAAAACAAAGAAGGGCACAAAACGGTGGACACATTAAGTGTCTGCCGTTTTTTTCATTATCTTTGCGGAAAATGGCAAACTATTGATGCGCCATGAAAAACAAAAAGAGAAAACACCCATGAGACAAAGACTTCTATCCATAGCATTTGCCACCCTGCTTTGCGCCAACCTTTCCGGTTGTTTTTCCCAGTCGGGAAACGAAAAAAGCGACATCGAGAAAAAAACAAGCACCGAACAACCGGATACATCCAAATACAAAATAGTGCCCTATTTTGATCCGGACAGCGCCTACCAGTTTATTGCGATGCAATGTGCCTACGGCCCTCGAGTACCCAACCTCAAGCAACACGATGAATGTGGCAACGCCCTCCAAAAAGCACTTGAGAAATATGGGCTGACTACCGAAAAACAGGAATTCAAAGCCAAAGCATTTGACGGCACGACACTCAACGGGACCAATATCATCGGCCGCTTTCACGCTGAACGCACCAACCGCATCGTATTGTTTTCACACTGGGACAGCCGCCCATTCTCCGACAAAGAGAAAGACGAAGCAAACCGCAAGAAACCCGTGATGGGAGCCAATGACGGCGCCAGCGGCGTAGGGGTATTGCTGGAATTGGCCCGACAGACGCAGAGAGTAGATCCTGGCATCGGAGTTGATATCGTTTTCCTGGATTTGGAAGACTACGGAGCACCCGAATGGGCAAACTTCGACGGGAACGATGACTGGTGCCTCGGCTCGCAATACTGGAGTCTTCACCACAATTACACCAGCGAAAACCGTCCGCGCATGGGCATACTGCTCGACATGGTCGGAGGGGAAAACCCGACATTCATGATTGATGTGGTCTCTTCCATGTTTGCAAACTCACGCGCCGAACGTTTTTGGAAAAACGCCCATGAATTTGGTTACCGTTCAACCTTTGTCAGCGGCACCGGCGGAGAGATTTTGGACGACCATTATTATGTGAACAACATTGCCCAGATACCGACATTCGACATTATAGACTACAGACCCGGGCAAGGATTTCCAGAATCTTGGCACACCCAACATGACGACATGGCCCATATCAGCAAAAAAACGCTCGGCATAGTCGGCAAAGTGCTCACCCGATTTGTTTACACCTCATGCGGCAATAATTAAGTCCATCTAAGGTCACTTAAAGCCAGAAAGACATGGAACAGAAAACGGAACGGAAAACAAGAGTAAAGAAAGAGCATCAGCCATTGCGTCTTTTCATGCAAGAAGGCGTGCCGGAGGCTGGCTGCGACGAAGCTGGCCGAGGCTGCCTGGCAGGTCCGGTCTTTGCAGCGGCAGTCATCCTACCAGCCGATTTTTCAAACGAACTGCTCAACGACAGCAAACAACTCACCGAAGCCCAACGCTACAAACTACGTCCCATCATCGAAGAGCAAGCAGTTGCCTGGGCTGTGGGGGTGGTGACTGCGCAAGAAATAGACAAAATCAACATCCTCAACGCATCCATTTTGGCGATGCACAGAGCGCTGGACCAACTCAAAACACGCCCAGAGCACATCATCGTCGATGGCAACAAATTCAAACCATACGGAGAAACGCCCCACCACACTGTGGTCAAAGGCGACGCGACCTACATGAGTATTGCCGCCGCCTCGGTATTGGCCAAAACATACCGAGACGACTATATGATAAAAATAGGCGAAGACTATCCGGCCTACAACTGGAAGAAAAACAAAGGCTACCCCACACCAGACCACCGCGCCGCCATTGAAGCCAACGGATCGTGCGAGCACCACCGGAAAACCTTTGCTTTGCTCAGCCGCCAACTCACCATTCCATTTGAAGAGTTTGAGGTGGAGAAAAAAGAATGAGAAGTTGTATAAAACACACGAATACACATGGACGTAAAAATAGAACAAGGTTGGAAAGAAGCACTTGCTCCGGAGTTTGAGAAACCCTATTTCAGCATCCTCACCGGATTTGTCAGGAAAGAGTATTCATCTGCAATATGCTACCCTCCCGGCAAATTGATTTTCAACGCATTCGACCTTTGTCCGTTCCAAGAGGTGAAAGTCGTCATCATCGGCCAAGACCCTTATCACGAACCTAACCAAGCCGAGGGTCTATGTTTTTCTGTGGCGCCAGGTGTGCCCTACCCGCCTTCGCTCAAAAACATCTTCAAAGAACTGCACGACGACCTCGGCATTGCAGAGCCTGAAAACGGGAGCCTCCGCCGTTGGGCAAGCCAAGGCGTGTTTTTGCTGAACGCCACACTGACCGTACGCGAACACGCGGCAGGCTCACATCAGGGCAAAGGATGGGAAGAATTTACCGACGCAGCCATCAAAGCCCTCAACGACCAACGCGAACACATCGTATTCATCCTTTGGGGCAGTTACGCCAAGCAAAAAGGACGCTACATTGACCGCAAAAAGCACCTCGTTCTCGAAGCGAACCATCCGTCTCCCCTATCGGCCAACCGCGGAGGTTTCTTCGGATGCAAACACTTCAGCAAGGCCAACGAATACCTGAAAGCCAACGGAAAAAAAGAAATAGCATGGTGAAAATCATCAAATACAGTATTATTGCTGTGCTTTTAGTGGCGTTTTCAAACTGCAACACCCATCCATTCGCCTCCACTCCAGCAAGGGAGAATGAACTATGCGCACCCGACAGCAGTTGGGGAGAAAACCAGGCGGAATATGCCAACGGGTTCACCCTCTATCAGAAAGATAACATCTGCCGAGTAGCAGTCCGCAACCCTTGGGACAGCCTCAGAGCCATGGCAGTCTATTATTTCACTAACGACACCACAACAATCACACCCACAGATGGCAAGCGCATCGCCAACAACGGAGTCCGCATCGCCGCCACCTCTGCCACCCACTACACACCACTGGAATTGCTGGGCTGCATCGACAGAATCGTAAGCATCTGCAGTCCAGACCGAGCCTACAACAAAAAAGTGAAGGAACGCTATGCCGAAGGAAAGATAAGAGGGCTGGGCGAGAACTATAACATCAACAAAGAAGCGCTTCTCGGCAGCAAAGCCAACTTGGTGATCATCAGCAAATATGAAGAAGTTGATCAAAGTGAGTCTTTTTTGAAAGAGACCGGAATCAGCACGCTTTTCGTGCAGGAATGGCAAGAGAACTCATTGCTTGGCCGAGCAGAATGGATCAAGGTGATGGGAGCGGCAGTGGGAGAAAAAAAACTTGCCGACAGTCTTTTCCACACCACAGCATTACGATACGACAGTCTTAAATCCATCGCAAAATCGGTCAAAAAAAAGCCGAAAATCATGGGTGGATGTGGCTACAGAGGCACATGGTATGTGCCAGGAGGACAGAGTTACATGGCCCGACTTTACAACGATGCAGGAGGTGATTATTATTATGCCACCGACACCCACACCGGCAGTCTGTCCGTCAGTCTTGAATCTGTATTACAGCATTTCGCCGATGCCGACATCTGGCTTGGAGCACAAGCGGAAAGCATTACCAATGAGACAGATGCAGAGCCACGCATCAAAGTCATCCAACCCATAAAAACAGGTGAGGTCTATCACTACAACCGCAGAAAAGACGGGGATGCCACCGACTTTTGGGAAGGAGCAGTCAGCCATCCCGACAGTCTTTTAGGCGACGTGATAAAAGCGCTGCACCCCGAATTAATGCCAGAATGGGAATGGGTGTATGTAAAAAAACTATCAACAAAATAGGCAAAAGGACATCATATATTATTATCTTTGTGCCATTCTATGTTTTCAGTTGATTTCTAAAGTGCTTCTAAGTTTATGAAAAAAACATTTTCCACACTGAAGGGTATTGTCTTCATTGCCCTTTCTGCGTTCAGCATACCCATGGCATCAGGCTGCGGCTACGTCTGCAAATGGCCGGTCAAACATTGCAAAGGGATGAAACGTGCTGTCACCTTTGAAAGTGTGGACCCCAGCACATCCAAGATTATTTGGGAACCCAGCAGTTCATTGGTCGGAGAAGATCGAAACATTTCATTGTCCCCAGAAGAAACCACTACTTATCATTTCAAGATAGAAGGATGCGAGCAGGAGTTCTCCATAACCATTCCTGTCATCAACCCAATGACCGACGTCACCCCTGCAATTGACACTATTGTTTGTCCGGGTTCACCGGCTGTATTGCATGTAAACGTGAGCGAGCAAGCCGAATCCATAAAATGGTTCACCAAAGAAGGCCACAACCCAGTGGGGACAGGAAACGATTTTGTAGTCAACCCGCAAACATCCACCATCTATGAGGCGGAAGTCAGCGACGGCGCCTGTCCTGACGTGACTGTTGAGATGGAAGTCAGCACCAGCGAGCCGCCACGCATCGACAGCGTCATCAAGCAAAACGATCAACTGGTGATGATATCCGGCATCGGGGGCGTTGGAAGTTTGCAATACTCCACCAACGGGAACGACTTCAGTTCCGATGCACAAGTCGTTTCAGACGCCAACTCTGCACAGCACTATTACGTGAAAGACGAAATGGGTTGTGCATCAGACACCATCATCCGTCCCCAACTTCCCCAAATCAAATTTCCAACAGTTCTCACGCCCAACGGAGACGGAGTGAACGATGTATTCAAAATTGAAAACCTGGAAAAGAGTTGTCCGGATGCCAAAATCAGCATCTACGACCGAACCGGCAAAAAGATAATTGAGTACTATTACGACCAAGCGCCATGGGATGGCACCTACAAAGGTAAGCCCCTCGCCAGTGGCGACTATTGGTACAAAGTGATGATGTGGGACCGATATAAGCCTTATACCGGACACATCACACTGATGAGAGACAAGTGAGATGTGAGCGGTAAGCTATGAGCGGCGAGATGTGAGATGTGGATAAAGGAAGTAAATGAAAGAGCCGTGCTGATACTATTGTTTTATAGCGTTTTTAGGCTATATTTGCAGATATAATTAATAAATTAGACGTTTACAATAGATTTGATGCTTCCTTTAGGCTGTTACTCATCAATAATAAAAAAGCACAGAATTCCCGTCGTGTGCCATCTGCTTATTGGCATTCTGTGTTGTGTCCTATTGTTCCAATCGGGAATGACGATAGTGGGTTCTGCGTTTGCTGGACTGTTATTGCCCTTGATTCCCACAGTAGCTTTGTGTTGTTATATTGAGAAATCAGATTCATTTTTTCAGTTTCTCGGTATTTGTGCTCTTTTCTTCTGCGTTGTAGCAGACGCATTTCTAATTCTAACGGTTTTTGTGATGGGAATCACAATCATCGGGGTTGCAATACTTATGACATATTTATTGTTTAGAGAGAAAAGTGTTTTCAAATTCACGCTCATAACAGGTTGTTTCGCCTGTTATCTGACCATACCATCTGTGTTTTTCTTATTGCTGTTGATGTCATCAATAAATCCGGACTAAATAGTAAGCGTCCAAACTGATAAAATTTATCAATTTGGACGCTTACCGTCCGATGGCAGTTCTATCCAAATATCTGAGAACATGCCATTCTTCAAAATCAAGTGGGATGCTTACGGTATGGTCGTAATATCCCATCAGGGAAAAATCCTTATTGTACACTTACAAACCTCCCCAAATGTGCACCTGCGCACTTGGGGAGGTTTGTTTTATAATTAATCTGTAAACATCCATCTTGAGGTATTGGATGGTGACAGATACAGATATTATTGAATCTTAACGGTATATGTAAATATCACCTTATCGGATCTTGTTGGAGCAGGAGCCCATGGATTGTATGCTATGACGTCAATTTGAAAGATGTAACCATTCACAGGGAGAACATTCTGTGCATCTTCCTTGATGTTCCCTGCCAATGTCGGAATATCCACAGTCTTACAAGCACTCAGAATGCTATTATAGAAGTCATCAGAGTTGTCTTTGAAGTTTGCCAGGTTGGAATACACCAATTCATTTCTCGTGCTTTCTTTCACTCCATATTCAGCAGAGAAGAATTCTTTGAGGGCATTGGTAAACTGATTTCTCAAGTTCGTGCAATACTCCTTTGACGAAGGCACTGAAGCCTCGTTAGACTTCATCGTAATAACGACCTGGCTGAGAACGTCGGCAGGGATATTGCGTGTGCAAACGAGTTTTTTCGCACCGAAGTCGATATCGGCATATTCCGAATTGGTCTTCATCGCCTTGAGGGTAGTACCATAATAATGATGAAAATAGTTCAAGCAAGACTCAACCTTATACTCGAAGTCATCCAACGAATCGAACACACTCTGCAATCGTTCTTTATCCGCCTCAATTTCACTCCATTTGTATTTCTTGCTCAAATCCAGATTAAGAGCTTCGGTAACCTTCTTCTGATATGCCTCATATCGTTTCTGGACATCTGATTCGGTATCTGGCCATTGTTCAACATCCAAATCCTCAAATGAGAGTTTATAACTTCCCATCTCGACCTGTTCTTCGGTCTTGCCATTTTCTTTTGCATCTTCTGCTTCATCTTTAGAGCATGAAGGCATGACAAATGTTGCGCTAATCGCCATAGCAGCAACGAATAACTTAAAAAAAGCTTTCATTTTTGTTCTTAATATTTGTTCACAAATTGCGTGCAAAGTTACAAAAAAAAGATGGGAAAAAAAGATTAAAATCCCTTAGCATTTTTTAGTATTCACACCATAATTATTGCCAACCTAATATAAGAAAAGAACAGACCCATCACAGGCCTGTTCTTTTCATTATATAGGTTGCTTATATTTACTTGATAACAACCTTTCTCACAACTACATTATTCTGACCAAAAATCTTGAGGAAATAAACCCCTTCGAATGATTCAGGAATATCGATTTCAGAAGATTCAGAAGAAGCAACCAATCTGCTGGTTGTATCATACAACTTGAGCGATACATTTTCAGGAGCGCCCTTCACACTGATGTGATTAGTTGCAGGATTAGGATAAACCACGATGTTATCGTTGTTAACCACCTCAAAACCTGTAGTGCATTCTTTGTTTTCAAAAGTGACCTTATCTATGTTTACATAAGAGCCGCCGATAAAGAAACGAACAATCTGTTCACCTTCTTCAAGATGGATTCTGCCTTCAACTGTGGTATAAGTATCCCAATCGCCACCATTAGGCACTCTCAAATCGTCGGTAGAGGCATAAGACTGTCCATTGCTCATTGCTTCAACAGTCACAGCAGAGTTGTCGCTACCAGAAGCAACTGTAGCAATCACATCGTATTCACCAGCGCACTTCACGTTGACGGTGTATTCAGTCCATTCACCTTGTGCTGTGTAACCGATAGCATAACCATTGTTACCTGTAACGATATCGACAGCGGTTTTTCTGTATTCACCACCTTGGTTGGCAGTGTCGCTGTCGAAGAAAGAGATGCCTGCGCATCCGAGGTCGAAGTCTTCCGCTTCAATTGTGCCAGGGATAGCGATTGCCTTGCCCGAATAAGGAGCTCTTTCTTCGCATACAGTCAAAACAGCAGTCTTTTGGTCAGTTTCTCCAGACTTGCCATAAGCGATAATCTTGATGGTGTAAGTGCCCACCTTTTCAGGAGTGAAAGTCCATTCATAAGGAGCGACATACTTATTAACGAGGAGGTCATTATCAGCATAGATGTCGAAGTGAGTGAGTTCGTCATTCTTCACGTCAGCGGTGCAAGAGATAGTCACAGTTTCGCCGACAGAGATAGCGGTCTGAGACAAAGACAACTTAGCCGATACGCTTGGCGCTGTAGAACTGCCACCGACAGTAATAGGAGACTTAACATTTTGAGCGGCAGAAGTCTTCATATAACTTTCCAACCAAGTGAAAGCAGGACGTTTGCTGCAGTTTCTGATGATACCAGACGCACCACCGACACCATTATCGCTCACCCAAGTCTTACCGAACACCCATCCCCAGAGTGTAACACCAGCCACATAGTCGGCTTCCCACATGATAGGGAACTGCTCTTTGTAGCGAGTGAGCTGAGTATTGTCGTCGTTTTTACAAATGTCGTATTCAGTGATATACTGAGGAAGTTTAGTCTTGTTGTGGATTTCTTCCAAAGCGTTTTTGAAGTTATTGCCGCTCATATCGTTCAAGTCGTGAGCCTGGTTACCAGCAGCGTCGATAGGGGCGCCACAAGCCTTGATACCATTTACGAGAGCGATGAACTCATTTCTCTGCCACTGGAAAGTGTTGTAGTCATTGTAGATCAGCACAGCATTTGGCCAACGTTCGCGCGCCAAACGGAAGGCTTCAGCCAACCATTGGTAAGAATCAGCATTAGGATAACCATTGGTAGTACAGTTAAATTTCTTACCCAAACGATCCTCTGCCAAAGAGCCCAACGCTTCAATGATTTTTGTTTCCTTGTAAGGAGAGTGGTAGTTGCCACCAGCGTAGATAGCCTCATTGACCACGTCGATAATCTGGAGGTCTGGATAGTGTTTTTTCACTTCGTCGAACCATTCGATGATCGCCTTTTTAGTATCGGCAACGCTCAAATTTTTGATCCATCCAGGATATTGGCTACCCCAGATGAGAGCGTGGAACTTAAAGATGATACCTTTTTGTTTGCAATAGTTATATGTTCTGTCGGCATTAGACCAGTTGAATTTTCCCCATCCAGAGTGAACAGAACCCCATTTTGTGGCGTTTTCACAAGTCACCTGGTTCCAATAATCAGAATAAACGTAACTGTTGCTGCATTCCTGCGGGTCGCAGTATTCAGCCCAGTTGTAAGAAGTAGTGATGTTACCGAGGAACTTGCCTTTGACGTTTTTTGCCATCTGAGCAGTTGCCGTACCAGCAAAGCTCAAAGCAAGAGCCATAGTTGTGAGTAAAGTTTTATTCATGGCATTACTTGTTAAATAAATGTAGTTTTCAGAAAAAAAATAAAAAATTGATGCGGATAAGCAACTTAGACTGAACATCCGCGCTGTCTCAGTTTCGACAGTGCAAAAGTAGAACTATTTCAAACTGCGGTTTTGTAAAATCCAATCAAACAATATGAAATAATATGTTGCCACATTTTTTCCAACTTTTCACCACTTGGAAAATCCGGTCATTCCATACCTGAAAAAAAGAAGTAACACAAGCACAAAAAACGGATTAATATTTTGGTTTACAAACAGAAATAAAAAATATATCACCATAACAAATCTGCCATGAAAGATTTGTCCATGCCATCAGAAACTTCAAAGAGCTCCCAATCATACACTAAATAAAAGGTTAGAAAAAAACGATGATTTTTTCCTCCGAAAAAAAGGAATAGCATCATATTTTTTGTATCTTTGTCAATCTATGTGGCCTCTATAAATTCACCAAATATCAAATCAATTGGAATAGTTTATAGAAATACTTATAGAGACATAATTTTTGGAAGTAAAACGAAGAAGAGATATATGAGCTTGCTTAATCAAGGAGACCAAATTGCGGAATTCGTAGTTGCCGACCTCATCAAGAAAGGCACCTATGCAGAAAGTTATCAGGTTGTCGATAAAAATGGGGCACCATGTTTCCTGAAACTGATGAGCCTCGCAAAAATGCAGCCAAACCAGATAGACGAAAACGGGAACAACATAGAGATTGAGGTGTGCCGTGGACTGAGCCACCCCAACCTTTGTGCCTACATCACCGACGGAGAAGTCATTCTCAACGGGCAGAAATACGTTTACCTCGTCAATCAGTTTGAGGCATCCGCCACACTTCACGATTATGTCGCCAGCAACGGCGCCATCGAGCTCGACGTGGCAAAAGACATCATCTGCGAAGTGCTGGAAGGCTTAAAATACCTCCACAGCCAAAAAATTCCCGTCATCCACAACGAGATCACCCTTCAAAACGTCCTCATCAACGCAGAAGGAGTCATAAAACTGATCGATTTTGGGAACTCACGTTTCCTCTCACAAGGAGTGGCACGTCAGTTGATGAACGAAGACAACCTCTTCTACCTCGCACCAGAGCGACTGAATGGCGTGTTCAGCGTGCAAAGCGACCTCTACTCGGTCGGAGTGATGCTTTACAAACTCATCTACAATCAGTTGCCTTACTATTTCGACATGAGTTTGTTTGACGCAGCCTTCCAACTCACAGCCCTGCAGCGCGTGAGGGAACAGCCCGTAAAATTACCGCCAGTGCAAGTGGCAGGCATGGACGAACTTTTCGCACAGCTTTTGCGCAAAGCCCTGGCTTGCGACCCTGAGCAGCGTTTTCAAAGCGCGGAAGAATTCATTCAAGCTCTAGAAGGCGGCATGGCATCAGAAGAGAATGAAGACGCACTCACAACAGAAGAAAGCGAATCGCCAGAACTGGAAGACGAAGAGCAGAGAGGCAATGGATTTGCCGACATCGCCGGCATGGAAGAAGTGAAAACACTTCTCACCAAGAAAGTCATCAATCTGCTGAAAGACCCTGAAAAAGCACAAAAATACAAACTCTCCATTCCAAACGGGATTCTGCTTTACGGACCTCCAGGATGCGGAAAGACCATTTGGGCGCAACGCATTTCAGAAGAAGCAGGCTACCGCTACATTTACGTAAAAGCAAGCGACGTGCTCCGGTTCTACATGCAGGGGCAGCACAATGTGATTGCCTCCCTGCTCAAACAGGCTCAAAAACTGGCACCTGTCACCATCTGTTTCGATGAGTTGGAACAACTGTTCAGCAACCAAGACACCCAATACACCTACGCCATAGAGGCAGGCAACGAATTCCTTGAACTGCTGAGAGAATGTGCGTCCAACAAGATTTTCGTGGTAGCTGTCACCAGCCGTCCCGACTTGCTCGACTTCACCGTCAGAAAACCAGAGTTGCTGGAACAGATGATCTACATTCCGATGCCGGACAAAGATTCGAGAAGATCCTTGTTTGAGACACAGTTGAACGAACGTCCGGTAGCACAAGACATCAATCTGGACCAACTTGCCGACATGACCCACAACTACATCATCAACGACATCGCCTTTGTGGTGAACGACGCAGCCCTTGCCGCATCGGAAACCGACTCGGAAATCACCCAAAGCCTGCTGGAAGAGACCATAAAGAAGAAAAAACCTTCAATGAGCGAAGACATCCTCAAAGCCTTTGAAAGTTACCGCGACATGATTGAAAACAAAAACGACAACGGAGGCAACACCTCAAATCGTCCGCATATTGGATTCAGATAACAACAATAAAATAAAATTCAGATAACACGAAAAATATGAATTTACTAAAAAACACACTCTGTATTTTGTTTGGTGCCACCTTCCTTTCCGCCCAAGCAGGCCACTACCTGGGGAAAGGTATAGATGCTTTGAGAAACGGAGATGAAGAAGAGGCCCAAAAATACTTCAAACAAGACCTGCAGGAAGATCCTCAAAATGGTTTTGACTACCTCTATCTGGGACGCATATTCTCGCACAGCAACGAGAACAGCAACTACCCGCTCGCATTCAAATGCTACTACTTGGCAGAGAAATTCCTGCCGGCTTCCAACAAAGAAGACCGCGCCTATCTCCACTTCTGGCGTTCGTATCTGTATGAGGTCATGGAAGACACCACCAAAATGGTGAAAGAAATCAACAAAGCCATCGCCCTGCAGCCCAAGGAGACCGACTTCCTTAACCAGAGAGCATGGATATATTACATGCAAGACAACTACAAAGGAGCAGAGGCAGACCTGAAAAAAGTGATCAGCATCGACAAGAAAAACGCATTAGGCTATCGCCACTATGGCTTTGTGCTGTATGCGCAGAAACAATACGACCAAGCCATAGAAAAATTCAAGAAAACCGTTGAACTTGACACCGATTCAACCTATTATTCTGCAAGAACAGGCCTTGGTCTTTGCTATAAGCAAAAAAAGGACTATGCGAAGATGGCAGAAGAATTTGCCAATGCCATAGAGACGGACGGATGGGACCAAATAGACACCGAAATGGGGAAGTTGACCCCAGAGGAATTGTCGTATATGCATCCTGCATTGGAAGCCAAGAAAAAAGAGCATCCGAAAGATGTGATTTGGCCATACGCAGACGGAATATGCAGCAACTACGAGCATAAATACATAGAGGGCTTAAAATCGCTCAATGAAGCGCTGATTATTGAAGACAATCCTTACATATACAATCAGAAAGCTCAGGTTCTAAGCAGACTGGGCCAAAACAATGAAGCCTTGAAAACCTGTATGAAAGGATTGGAGATTGATTCATCCAACTCAGCCCTGCTGGACACAAGAACAATGATCCTCTGCTATGAAAAAGACAATGCGAAAAAAGCAAAAGCAGCGGCAGACACCATGCTCAGCCGAGCGCCCCACAAAGTGAGAAGTTACACTGTGATGGGCATAGCCTACCGCAGTATAAAGGAATATGACAATGCCGCAAAATGGTTCCAAAAATCGTACATACTTGGAGATGGGGAAAATCTGTTCCCATTGTACGCACGGGCATCTACCTTCTTGAGAGCAGGCAACAAAGAACTTGCGAAAAAACACTTTGAAGAATATCTTGAAAAAGACACCTCAGCCGCCAACAGTCTTTACGGCTACGCCAACGCGCATTTGGGAAAATATGAAAAAGTGAGACAGTGTATCGACTCCCTCCAGGCGAAAATCAACACCAATAACGATTTTGATAACTACTTCGACATCGCCTGCTTGTACAACATCATGGGCGAAAAGAGCAAATCGGTTGAAAACCTGCGACTGTTCTTTGAGAAAGAAGGTCCAGATTACATGCGTGCAGAGAACGACGAAGATTTTGAATCGATACGACAGACTGCTGAATTCAAAGCCGTGATAGAAGAAGCAAAGAAAAAAGCCGCTGAGATTGCCAAAATCATAGCAGACATGAACAAAGACGCAAAATAACCAGAAAAAAAACAGAAGAAAATGAAAAAATATATATTGCTGATTGCCTCACTGATGATTGCCGGGGCAACCTATGCTAAAGGCATCAAAACCCAGCCAGACTCATACAATTACCGCCATGGCCTCCAAGCCTATAGCAATAAAGACTATGCTTCCGCACTCACTTTCTTTGAAAAAGAACTTGACGAAAACCCCGACAACGGCTACGTGATGATGTGGATGGGCATCGTGAAGGCAGACATGAAGAAATATGGTGAAGGGTTGAATTATTTGGACAAAGCAACCAAAAACATTCCGAAAAAAGACGCCTCAATGTTGTCGGCAGCCATCGGTGCCAAAGGCGCCATCTTTGAAGAGATGGGCGACAAGCAAAAAGCCATCGACAGCTACACACAAGCGCTCAAAATCAGTCCAAACAACGCCATTTCCAACAAAAGAGCCACCCTTTATATCGACCTGAAGCAATACGACAAAGCAAAGGCCGACTACAACGGCATGCTCGACCTCAACCCGGGAGAAACCAGTGCCTATTTAGGTCTTGGCAAAGTAGCCAACGAGCAGAAAAACTATGACGAGGCCATCAAGCAACTCACCTACGGCATCAAGTTGGAGCCAAGCACACCGCTGCTGATAGAGCGCTCGAAATCATACGAAGCAAAGAAAGACCTTTTCAAAGCAAGTGAAGACGTAGTCAGCGCACTGAAAGGCGACATCGTGACTGCCATGAAAGCTTTGGAAAACTATAGTGAAGAGCCAGCCTACACCATCATGGAGACCAAACTGCAGGCCCAGCGCCTCATCTCTCCAAACGACGTAAGATGGATGCTTGCATTGGCATCATTCTACTCAGAAAACAACCAGCCACAAAAAGCATTGGAACAGACCCGTCTGCTCTATGAAACAGAAAACAATCCTACTTTCGCCGCCACACTGGCCAGTTCGCTGAACAACCTTGGTGAATTTGACGAAGCCATCGGCTACGCCAACGAAGGACTTGCCACCGACACCACCGCGCATCTGCTTGCCTGCAAATATGACGCGGAAGTGAGCCAGGGCAATTTCAACGACGCGAAAAAAACAGCGACCGACTACATCACCCACTACCCCAACAGCGCGCGCGGCTACGCCATGAGAGCCTCTGCACACTATTTGCAGAAAAACGACCTTCAGGCAGTAGAAGACTTCAGCCAAGCCATCGAATCAGACCCGACAGACGCAGGCAACTACTTCCGCCGCGGACGTTGCTACGAGCGTATGGGTAAATCGTCGCTTGCAAAGATGGACTTTGAGAAAGTGATCAGCATGGACACCGTTCCAGAAGTAAACAGCGTGGCCGATTACGCCTTCTTTGCATTGGGACAGAAAGACAAATCCATCGCATTCTGCGACTCCATCCTCAACAAAGCGGGGAAACGTAACAAGAACCTTGCGCTTTACAACTCGGCATGTCTCTATTCTTTGATGGATGACAAAGAGAAAGCGCTCGACTACCTGAAGCAATCATTTGAAGCCGGATTCAACAAATTCGGCCATCTCAACGCCGATCCAGACCTCGACAACATCCGCAACGACAAAAGATTCAAAGACCTCATTGCGACCTACAAGAAAAAAGCGACAGCCATCACCAATGAAAACGGAGAAATCGTAGCAACGACCACCAAAACGACCGAAGTGCCATTCACCAAAGAAGGTGGTGTGTGCAAAGTAAAATGCTCCATCAACAACCTTCCACTCCACTTCATTTTCGACACGGGAGCCAGTTCCGTATCCATCAGCAACACAGAAGCATCGTTCATGTTCAAAAACGGATACCTCTCAGAAAAAGACGTGATTGGCAGCAGCCAGTTTGTTGACGCCAACGGAGACGTATCAGTCGGAACCGTCATCATCCTCCGAAAAGTGAACTTTGGCGGCTTAGAGTTGAAAAACGTTCATGCGTCGGTTGTAGGCAACCAGAAAGCACCACTTTTGCTCGGCCAGTCGGTACTCAGTCGCTTGGGTAAGATCGAGATCGACAACGTCGGCAAAAAACTCATCATCAAACAAACCGTAAAGAAATAAGCATGGCCGCATCTTATCTGCAAGTAGAGGGTCTTAGCAAATCCTTTGGCGCCAAGGTGCTGTTTGAGCAGGTGTCGTTCGGCATCAGCGAAAACGACCGTGTGGCCATCGTAGCCCGGAACGGGGCCGGAAAGACCACATTGCTCAACATCATCGCAGGGAAAGAAGACTACGATGATGGCAGCATATCTTTCAAGCGCGACCTTGTGGTGGGCATTCTGCCGCAAGACCCCCACTTTCCTGCAGGTATGACCGTATTGCAAGCATGCCTCCACAGCAACAGCGAGCAGGTGAAAGCCGTGGCCCGCTATGAAGAAGCGCTGCTGCATCCAGAAGACACCGAAGCCATAAACGCAGCAATGGCCGAGATGGACAGCACGAAGGCATGGAACTATGAGTCGCGCATCAAACAGATATTGGGCAAACTCAACATCCACCATCTCGACCAGAAAGTGGATCATCTGAGCGGCGGCCAATTGAAGCGCATCGCTTTGGCCAATGTGCTGATTATGGAGCCTGAGCTGCTGATACTCGACGAGCCGACCAACCACCTCGACCTGGCAATGGTGGAATGGTTGGAAGACTACATGCGCAACTCGCGCATGGCCTTGCTCATGGTGACACACGACCGCTACTTCCTCGACCGAGTATGCAACACCATCCTTGAGATCGACCAGCAGACGCTCTACACCTACCATGGCAACTACTCGTATTTCCTGGAGAAGAAACAAGAAAGGCAAGAGCAGCAAAACGCCGAGCTGCAACGCGCCAACAACCTCTACCGCAAAGAACTGGACTGGATGCGGCGTCAGCCACAGGCACGCGGCACCAAGGCACAATACCGCATCGACGCCTTTGGCGAGTTGGAGGAAAAAGTGAAACAAAAACGCCAGGCCGGCAACATGCATTTAGACGTGAAGGCCAGCTACATCGGCAGCAAGATATTTGAAGCTAAATACATTTCAAAAAGTTACGGCGACATCAAGATACTCGACAAATTCTACTACAATTTCAGCCGATATGAGAAAATGGGTATCGTTGGCAACAACGGAACCGGGAAATCGACATTCGTGAAGATGATTGTTGGAGAAGAGCAACCCGACAGCGGCACCATCGACCTCGGCGAGACCATCCGCTTCGGTTACTACAGCCAGACTGGCATGCAGTTTGACGAACAGATGAAAGTGATTGACGCCGTTCAAAGCATTGCAGAGAATGTAGATTTGGGAGACGGAAAGAAACTGAACGTCTCGCAATTTCTGCAGCACTTCCTCTTCACTCCTGAACGCCAGCACGACTATGTATATAAACTCAGTGGCGGAGAACGCCGCAGACTATATCTCTGCACCGTATTGATGACCAATCCGAACTTTCTGGTGCTCGACGAGCCGACCAACGACCTCGACATCGTGACACTAAACGTACTGGAAGAGTATCTACAGAACTTCAAAGGGTGCGTGATTGTCGTCAGCCACGACCGTTACTTCATGGATAAAGTGGTGGATCACCTGTTGGTATTCCATGGCCAGGCAGAAGTGCAGGATTTTCCGGGCAACTACACCGACTACCGCGAATACAAAGAAGCCAAACAGGCAGAAGAACGCCGCAACAAAGAAAACCAGTCTGCCGCCAAACCCACCAACGCCCCAGCCACTACAGAGAACGCCAAACCGACAGGCAACCGTGCCCGCAAACTCACCTTCAAAGAGAAAAAAGAATTAGAGCAGCTGACCATAGAGATTGACGAACTGGAAACCGAGAAAAAAGCCATAGAAGAAGCCATGAGCAACGGAAGCCTGCAAGGACAGGAACTGCTGGAGAAATCGCAAAGGATTGGCGAAATCGGCGAGATACTCGACGAAAAAGAAATGCGTTGGTTGGAATTGAGTGAAATTGGAGGCTAAAGCGCCAAAAAATCCGTATATTTGCCAACACAAACAAGAAAATAAGTTTAATAAAAATACAAACCAATGAAAGAATTAGCATTGAAGTATGGTTGCAACCCCAACCAGAAACCTTCTCGCATCTTCATGGAAAACGGAGAGCTCCCTATCGAAGTGCTCAACGGACGTCCAGGCTACATCAACTTTCTCGACGCTTTCAACAGCTGGCAGTTAGTAAAAGAGCTTAAGGCAGCCACCGGTCTTCCATCTGCAGCATCGTTCAAACACGTAAGTCCTGCAGGCGCAGCCGTAGGTATTCCGCTCAGCGATACCTTGAAAAAGATCTACTTCGTAGATGACCTCGAACTCAGCCCAATCGCGAGCGCATACGCAGCAGCCCGTGGTGCAGACCGTATGTCGAGTTACGGCGACTTCATCGCATTGAGCGACACTTGCGACGTTCAGACCGCAAAACTGATCAACCGCGAAGTGTCAGATGGTGTCATCGCACCAGACTACACTCCAGAAGCGCTTGAAATCCTCAAGAACAAGCGTAAGGGAACATACTGCGTCATCAAGATGGACCCTAACTACGAACCAGCCGAACTTGAGACCAAGATGGTCTATGGCATCAGTTTCGAGCAGGGCCACAACAATATCCTCCTCGACAAGAGCGTGCTCACAGAATTCCCAACCAAGAGCAAAACCCTCAGCGAGGCAGCACAGCGCGACCTTATCATCGCCCTCATCACCCTTAAGTACACTCAGAGCAACTCGGTATGCTACGTGAAAGACGGTCAGGCCATCGGTATCGGTGCAGGTCAGCAGAGCCGTATTCACTGCACCCGTCTCGCAGGCAACAAGGCAGACATCTGGTGGCTTCGCCAAAACCCTAAAGTGATGAGCCTTCCATTCAAGCCAGGATTGCAGCGTGCAGTTCGCGACAACACCATCGATGTATATATCTCAGAAGAATACGATGACGTGCTTCGCGACGGTACATGGGAAACCCTCTTCACAGAAAAGCCAGCACCACTCACCCGCGAAGAAAAGAAAGCATGGCTTGAAAAGCTCGATGGTGTTGCCCTCGGCAGCGACGCCTTCTTCCCATTCGGCGACAACATCGAACGCGCCCACAAGAGCGGTGTGAAGTATATCGCACAACCAGGCGGCAGTGTCCGTGACGACAATGTTATCGAGACTTGCGACAAATACGGTATCACAATGGCATTTACAGGCATCCGCTTGTTCCACCATTAATTTGGTACCTGTTACCGACAAAAGAAAGGCATGGGAGAAACATCTTCCATGCCTTTCCTCATTATGGCATAATTGGGAAACCGTTTCAAAACAAAAAAATGAAAGGAGACCTACATTTTTTTACACAAACTTATCCGCAAAAAAACGATTATTGTTAAATTTGCTACATAATAAAAAACATACTGACAAATGGGCGGTTTATTCGGCACTATATGCAAATCTGAGTGCATAAAAGACTTGTTCTACGGAACAGACTACAACTCGCACCTCGGCACCAAAAGAGGAGGTATGGCCACATTATCGGAAAAGGGATTCATCCGCTCCATCCACAATTTGGAGAGCACCTATTTCCGCACAAAATTTGAGCCAGACCTCGAAAAATTCAGTGGCAAATCGGGCATCGGCGTCATCAGCGACACCGATTCGCAGCCAATCATCGTCAACAGCCATCTTGGCCGTTTTGCGGTGACCACAGTTGCAAAAATCAACAATCTCAAGCAGATAGAAGGAGAACTGCTCGGCAGAATGCATCATTTCGCCGAATTCAGTGGTGGCGACACGAACCAGACAGAACTCATCTCGATGCTGATTACCGAAGGGAAAGACTTCGTAGATGGCATTGAGCGCGTTTACGAGACCATAAAAGGCTCTTGCACCATGCTGCTCTTAACAGACAAGGGTATCATTGCTGCGAGAGACAAATACGGACGACTCCCGCTCGTTATCGGCAAGAAGGATGACGGCTATGCTGTGACAGGCGAAACCGTGGCATTCCCAAATCTCGGATACGAGCCAGTCTATAATATCGGTCCGGGCGAAATCGTATTGATTACCGCCGAAGGCTACACACAACTCCGCAAGCCGGAAAAGAAGATGCAGATCTGCTCGTTTATGTGGATCTACTACGGATACCCACCATCAACCTACGAGGATATCAACGTTGACGAGTTCCGTGTAAAGAGTGGTTTGCTCATGTCTAAAGACGATGATGTGAAACCAGACTATGTGGCAGCCATTCCAGACTCTGGTATCGGTCACGCCTTGGGTTATTCCAATGGATTGGGCGTACCATACCGCCGCGCCATCGTGAAATACACCCCAACATGGCCTCGCAGTTTCACCCCAACCAACCAGAAGATGCGTGAGTTGGTAGCACAGATGAAACTTGTGCCAAACAAAGCGCTTTTGAAAAATAAGGTGGCTATGTTCTGCGACGACAGTATCGTGCGTGGCACCCAACTTCGCGATAATGTGAAAGTTCTTTACGACTATGGTTGCAAAGAAGTACACATGCGTATCAGCTGTCCACCACTACTCTATAGTTGTCCGTTCATCAACTTCTCCGCATCCAAATCAATCCTTGAGTTGATTACTCGTCGAATTGTTCAGGAATTGGAAGGTGACATGGACGCACACATTGACGAATACAAAACACCAGGCACCGCACGATACAAAAAGATGTGCGACTGCATCTGCGAGCGCTTGGGAATGGACAGCCTTAAGTTCAACACATTGGAGAACATCATTGAGGCTATCGGTTTGGACAAAGAATGTGTCTGCACACACTGCTTCGACGGCAGCAGTTACGGACACGAATAAAAGCATAAAAAAAATATAGAAAAAGCACTGCCAAATGGCGGTGCTTTTTTGTTTGTGGATCAGTCAAGTGATTGCAGTCCACACAATCAAATATGCACACAACAAAAAAGGAGTCTCAAATGAGACTCCTTTATTTTTTTGCTAGGTTTAGCACTGATTAACGGTGAGCGTGCAAACGAACTGCGATTTCATCGCTAACAGTAAGTTTCTTACGTCCGTGAGCGCGACGAGAAGCCAAAACTCGACGACCATTAGCAGTAGCCATTCTTTCACGGAAACCGTGTTTGTTCTTTCTCTTTTTGATAGAGGGCTGGAATGTTCTTTTCATTTTTATTTCGTTTTAATTTTTTCCGTATTGATAAAAACTGTCGGGTGGAAACGTCGTGCCTCGGGCGACACAATGTTTCGGTTTGCAAAGTTAGTACATTTTAATGAGAAAACAAATTGTTGATAACTTTTTTTGTCGGATGGAGAATTTGATGGGAAAACCCTGACCTTACAAGAAAACAAAAAGGACCAAAAAGGACCAATCACAATTGGGAATTATACAATACTTTTACAAGATAGATTAGGTTTCCTTTATCTTCCGGGAAGGCAGGAATAAAGGTGACTTCCATCAAATCACCGATTAAAGCATATAACACAATAAAGAATATCAATCAAAACATCCCCCAATGACTATAGAAGATTTCAAAAAAGACCTGTCTTTGGTATTTGATGACAACACCAATACCGTAGTGTATAAGAACTATCTCGATTATTCGATATTGTTTTTGATATTTTTGAGCACAGCGGAGATCTATCTGTCCACATTTCCTGGCATAGTAGAAAAATATGGAACCATTCTGAATATCATTGACCATTTCACCACATTGGTATTTACCATAGAAATCGCCTTGCGAATTTGGACAATAGATTTATTGGAAGAAAAATACAAAGGAATTTGGGGTAGAATCAAATATTGTTTTTCATTCTACGGTTTTATCGACATCATGTCCACTTACACGATATACATCAACATGATCCCAGGCATCAAATTGCCAATCGACACGATGAAGGTACTACGTGTATTTCGTCTATTACGCATATTCAGATTCATGCGTTCATTCAGACTATTGTCTGCGGCCATCTCCAACAAGAGCAAAGAACTGTTTGTGTCCCTTCAATTTCTTATCATCATCACAGTAATTCTTTCATTCGCATTATTTTTCATTGAGCATGACGCCCAACCCGATGTTTACACCGACGGATCAGTCCCAGTTTTGTGGGCATTCATGCAATACATAGGAGACCCTGGCAGTTTGGCGGAAAACTATCCACCCGTCACCATGCTTGGAAAAATCGTGGCCTGTATAATCGGCGTGCTTGGAATCGCCATTTTCGCAGTACCCGCCGGTTTAATCGGTTCAGGTTTTACCGAGGAGATTGAAAACGAGGCAAAAAAACAGAAAACAAAGAAAAATGTGGAGAAACTCCATTTGGCCTTCCAGCGAAAACTCGACCGTTTTACACGTTTCCAAATTGCCCCCCAATTTGTTTCTATTGGAGATATCCAAGCACGTTTGAGGATGAATTTAGATGACATTTTCGACGGCATTGACAACTCCAACCAGTTCCGCCTGGTAAATTTATCGGCCACACGAACTGTAGATGAACGCGCAGACGACAAATTGGCTGTAGAGCACTATCCTGTCAACCGTTCGTACGGCTGTTGCATCAACCGCGGATCAAAAGTGACGATCGTATCACCAGCGAGCCTTGTGGACCCAGGCATGTACCATTTTGCCTATTATTTGGCAAAACTTGGAGGATTCAACCTAATAAGCCGTGAAATCGGCGTTCTTCGTCCTTACGTGTCATTCTATTTGGTAAGTGATGAATCCAAAAAAGAAGAAGGATTCCAAGATTATATGAACGACTTAAACCGTCTTGCCAATTCGGAAGATCACTATGTGATCACCATTCTAGCCGCCAGCGGCGCTAATGAGCCAAACTATCCAACACAAATGCACTTTTCGTATGGAGGCAAACGAGGAGACGAGACCTACGATGACCCGAATATCACCATCCACAACGTTCCTTTGTTTGACAAAATGTACACTGAATTAACAGAACGATTAGAATCTGAACTCAACATCAAATCTGACAGACAACGATATCACGACACCTCGAATCCGAAGTTCTATTACAGGGCACAGAACGAAGCGTATATGCAGGGGTGATGTGAAAGTTGGTTGAAGTTTGTGAGTGATAGCGAGTTATGGAGAAATGGGGAGAAGGGCGGCACAAAACGAAACGTTTACATTTGTTTAATTTTGCTTTACATATCGGGGTTGAAACGATCCTTTAGGTTTACACCAGATTACATGCGATTTTAATAGTGTTATATAGGCTGGCCGTGGGCGTTGCTCACGGCTTTTTTTGTGCCTGATGGTGTGTTGCCCCACTTTTGCGTAAAAGTGCCTTAAAACCGCTTAAACAAAGGGATTCCGAGGATGTAACAAGTGCGGTATAATGGCCTTATAACGCCATTTTTAAGGGCTTAGAAAAGCGTTGGAACGCACGGCGATATATATGCCCATCACACACACGCAAACAGCCTTTATTCGGCAGACAGATTTGGGACGTTTGATACAGAAAAATGACGTTAGGGTTACATTTAGGGTTACAGTTTAGGGTTACATTTTTATATACTTAGGGTTACAAAATTGGGTTTTTGGAGAGCAAATAGCTGAATAAAGAAACGTGCCGTTTTTTTAGCAAATAGCGATGCGATTGGCGTTTTGGGTCGAAGAAAAAGCCACCCCTATTTCACTTAATAAAAAGTTAAAATAGTGATTATCAGTTATTATTAAAAAACGGCCGATTTTTGGCGGGGGGGTGGGTCACCCCGAGGGGTCACCGGGGGGTACCCAGGGGGGTACCGTTTGGAGTACGCTATGGATTGTTTGTGATGATCGTGAAAACGCTCACCCTACATTTGCATGAATAGAAGTCGCACCGGATGCATTCTGCCCCCTTTCTCGTTCCAACTGGCGTATAGTTTCCTTCAATTGACCAATTTCTTCAGCTTGTTGGATAATCTTTGCATCCTTGCTCTGTATGTATGGTTCTAATTGACTAAAGAATTGTGAAACAGAAGTTTCCGAAGACGATAATGTTGGTGTCCCAGGTTCAGAATTTGGTAAATCAACATAACCTAAACCTGTAAGTAACCACATAGCATTAACATCGTAAGAAATCACGATTTTTTCAAGTACATCAGCTTTTGGTATTACTCCTTTTATATAACCTCTTATATTTGCTTCGCTAACATTCAGTTTTTGAGCAAAAACCGTATTCTTTCCACCTGCTTTTACATCTATAAGATGTTTGATTCTATCGTGTATTGTATCGAATTGTGCCATAATTTTATGTTAAAATCGTAATCTTTCACGAAAATAGTTTGCAAAATCGTGAGATGTCACTATTTTTGCGACGTAGTTAAGAAATTAACTTATTTGCAATGTTACAAAATTCTGCGCAGAAAAACGAAAATTCACAAACAAATCAGATTTTAAGCAAAGATTAAACAATATGAAAAAAGAGAAAAAGCAAATCGCGGTCACAAAAGATGTTCGAGAATTCCTTTCTACTCGATTTAATGTGACTAGTGTGACTGTATGGAAGGCTCTGACATTTAACAGTGATTCAGAACTGGCAAAGAAAATACGTAATACAGCAATTCAATGTGGAGGAATTGAATTTATCGTTGCTCCCGCTTGTGATTTTTCAACTTTCCACGACCATGACGGGTATCTAAGACAGTATTTCAACAATGGTGCACTTATTGAGTTGTCAAAGGTAGATTCTCACGGAGATGTATTATTTAACGGAGAGCTTCTTAGACACTATGACGAAGTAAGAATAGACGACATTCCTGCTATCCAGCAATACGCCATGTCATTATCATAAGGAGTTAGAAGATGGAATATTTCGGCGGTAAACTATGTATTTCTATGCGCGAGCTTGTGGACAAGGCTGTGATGACCTCAGCCAACTACAAGCAGTTGGTAGCGCGTGGAAAGGTGGACGTGGTTAGGCAGGGCAAGGGCCTTGGCAATTACGCCTTGATTGCCGTTGACAGTCTTCCTACCACCTACAAGGAGAAAGTGGACCTCCTCTATCCTGAAGGCGACAAAACAAGGCTGAGCGGATGGATAAAGAGCAACTACGAGACCGACCAGGCCGCAGTGGTGTTCTTCCACGACAAGAAAGAGACCGGCGTGGACCTTCCGGAAGACAAAATCAAGGAGTATGTGGTGAACGCAAGCGTGCTGAACACCTGCATCAAGCTTTACGAACGCGCACAGACCGCACAAAAGCTGTTCGGAAACAAGTACAACTGGGACCAGATGGCTTCTACCATCGAGAGCCTGAGAAAGGATTTCGGACACACACTGCCGGCAAGCACACTCCGCTTCCGCAAGAAGGTGAACGAGTACAAGAACAACGGATATGCGTGCCTTATCTCCGGCAAGTTCGGCAACCAGAGCGCAAGGAAGGTTGACATCAAGGTGGAAAAACTAATCGTAAGTATCGCGATCCTTCCAAACAAGCCATACAACACCAACGTGGCAGAGATGTATAACCAGTTTGTGTGTGGCGAACTCGACGTGTATGACCTCGATACAGGTGAACTGTACAACCCCGACGACTTCACCGACAAGAACGGAGACCCATTGGTGCTGAGCGAGACCACCATCAACAACATACTTAACAAACCCAAGAACAAGTTGCTGATAGCCCACAGGCTGGACTTATACACAACCTTCATGCACGAGAACATGCCCCACATGCACCGCCACAACGGCGAATTCTCTCTCAGCCAGATCACGATGGACGACGTGGACCTCACTCGCAAGCTGAAAGACACCAAGCAGAGGGTGCACGCCTATTATGCCTACGATGTGGTCAGCCAATGCGTGATTGGTGCGAGTTACGCCAGGAAGAAGGACGAACTGCTGGTGGTGGAATGCTTCCGCGACATGTTCAGGCTGATAGAGCGTAACGGATGGGGAATGCCGGCAGGCATCGAGGTGGAAAACCACCTCATGACACAGTACAAGGACGGATTCCTTCAGGCTGGTGTCGCCTTCCCGTTCGTGCACTTCTGCGCACCGCAGAACTCGCAAGAGAAGTACGCAGAGCCGCTCAACGGAGCGAAGAAACGCAGTGTGATACACAAGAACCACGAAGGTATCGGACGCTTCTACGGCAAGGGAAAATGGCGCACAGAGTCGCAGAAGATTAGCGACGAGACCAACGAACTCTACGAAGACAAGGAATACTTCAGCTGGGAGCAGCTGGTGGAGGAAGACCGTGCAGACAGCATGGAGTGGAACAACACCCTGCACCCCAACCAGAAGAAGTATCCCGGCATGACGAGGTGGGACGTGCTTGTGGCTAACATCAACCCTACACTGCAGCCGCTGAACAAGGTGACACTAAGCCGCTACATCGGCGAGAGGGTGGAAACAAGCGTGAAGAGGAACTCAACTGTAAGGGTGGCCTACGAAGACTGGTGGCTGAGCGGCACCGAGGTGCTTGAGAAACTGCAGCCAAACGACTACAAGGTGACAGCCTACTACATACCAGACGAGGAAGGAAAGGCGACTGACGTCTATATCTTCCAAGGCGAAAGGTACATCGACCAACTGGAGCGGATAGCGACCTACAACCGCGTGATGGCAGAACAGACCGACGAAGACGTTGCCAACTACATAGAGCAACAGAAGAAGATAGCCAAGTTCGGCAAGTACATCCGCGAGAACGCCATCGGCAAGGTCGGAGTGGCAAAGCCTGTGGACGAAGCCTACACCAAGCCTGCCGACGACGAAGACATAGAGGTGGCAGAGGAGGTTGTGGAAGACGTGACGGATGAAGAAACATACGAGCCAGAGGACAGCGTTATGAGAGCCCTGGCCGACTTATAAAACGATTTAAACACTGTTAGATTATGATTACAACAGAGAACAAAAAGAAGATTATTGGCGCGATCAACGCGAACCGCGCCAACTACCCGAGCGATGCCAAGCACGCGGCATCACTCGGAATAACGACAAGCGTTTACTCGGCCATCAAGAACGGGCAGACAGAAAAAGTGCTGAGCGACGCCAACTGGATAAGCATCGCACGCCGACTGAACGTCAGCCTGCGTGGCGAAATCGAGTGGAAGGCCGCCAACACATCAACGTTCAAGTACATCAACGCACAGTTGGAGCTGTGCCAGAGCGCTGGATTGAGCGGCATACTCTGCGACATACCCAACATTGGCAAGACCTTCACCGCACGCCACTACGTGGCACACCATGCCAACGCCATCTACATCGACTGCAGCCAGGTGAAGACGAAACTGAAGATGGTGAAGAAGATTGCCGGAGAGTTTGGAGTGGGCACGCACGGAAGGTATGCCGACATGTATGAAGACCTGGTCTATTACCTCCGCTCCATCGAAAACCCGCTCATCGTGCTCGACGAGGCTGGCGACCTGCAGTATGAGGCCTTCCTTGAACTGAAGGCGCTTTGGAACGCCACAGAGCGCTGCTGCGCATGGTACATGATGGGGGCTGACGGACTGAAGGAGAAGATCAACCGCTCCATCGACTGCAAGAAGGTGGGCTACACCGAAATGCTGAGCCGCTATGGCGACCGATACAGCCGTGTGACACCAGACGACGGACGCGAACGCGAGAAGTTCCTTAACGAGCAGGCACGCGTCATAGCGAAACTGAACGCACCAGAAGGCACCGACATCGCACTGGTCGTAAGGAAGAGCGGAGGTGGCCTCCGTCGCGTCTATACCGAGATCGAGAAACTGAAACACGGATAAGACACTCGCCCACAACACGGGCGACAAATGGGCAGAGCCACGGTTGGCGCAATTACTTCACCACGCATAAGATTCTTAAAAACTCCGGCCGGCATGGTGGAAAAATCGCTTCAAAGTTTGGTCTGAAATGGGTTCGACTCCCTACTGCCCAACTACATCAATAATTAAACTTATGGGAAAAAGAGCATACAGCCCCAAGGAGATAGCGGTAAAGACCTACAACTGCATCGAATGGGAAGACAAATGGAAGGGTCCGTTCGGCTCGCCTCCGGTCAACGAGACTTGGTTCATCTGCGGACAGAGCGCTAGCGGCAAGAGCAGTTTCGTGATGCAACTCGTCAAGCGCCTCTGCCAGTTCGGGAGGGCACTCTACCTCAGTTACGAGGAGGGCATCAGCCAGTCGTTCCAAGAACGCACGATGAGGTTCAAGATGAACGAGGAGCAGGGAAGGTTCAGAGTGGTGACCGAAGACACCTACGACGAACTTGTGGCACGCCTGGCAAAACCGAAGTCGGCAAAGTTCGTCATCATCGACTCAATCCAGGTTGCCGGTTGGACCTACGAGCAGGCCGTGGAACTGACTAAGAAGTTCGACAAGAAGTGCTTCATATTCGTCAGCCAGGAGGAGAAGGGACAGCCGATGGGCAAGCCAGCCAAGCGGTTGCGCTACATAGCCGGAATGAAGATATGGGTGAGCGGCTTCAAGGCCTACTGCCAAGGCCGATTCACCGGAGACCCCGGCAGTTACTACACCGTGTGGGAAGAAGGAGTAATAAGAACAAGCAACAATCTGCCATGAACGAAGAAAAGTACAGAAATACAGCGGGGATGGTCCTCAACGAAATAGACAGGCGCTTACGAAAGGTGAGCATGCCTATACCGGAATCGGCTTCCGATTTCGTGTTTCAAATGAATCGCATATCGCATATCTGCAAGAAGATGGAACTTGCAATAGTGGAAGACTCAGTGGGAAACCCGGGCGTATATGGAGACGTGGAGGAACTAATACGAGATTTGAAAGAAAAAGACCGATATCAAACATTCTAAAAGCGTATGGAAAACTATTCAAGATTTTTCGCCCTTTTCAACAAACTGCCGCTCTATGGCGACAGAGACACCTTCAAGGAAAGCCTTGTGATGCAGTTCACATCAAACCGCACATCGAGCCTCAGAGAGATGTCGGCAGACGAATACAACGCGTGCTGCTCGTCGCTCGAAAGGATGACCGGCTGGAACGATAAGATAAAGAAGGAACGGAGCAGCGCGTTGAGGCTGATGCAGAAGCTTGGCGTAAACACCTCGGACTGGCCAACAGTTGACAACTTCTGCCTTAACCCGCGCATAGCCGGAAAGCGGTTCGCCCAGATAAGCCATGACGGGCTTGTGGCACTGCAGAAGAAACTGAGGGCCATCGACAAGAACGGAGGACTGAAAAAGAAACAGGAGCCGGAACAAGACAACGACACGGCCGAATGCGACACGCATTTGGTTTACATCCCCACCGTTCGGGGGGAAGCATAAAAAAGGATTCTAACAACATTTAAACATCATTACAATGACAGAAAACGTAACAGAAGAAGCCGTTATGATGACGGCTGAGGAGAAGGAGGCATTCGCAGCCTTCAAGAAGGAACAGGCCAAGAAGGCCGAAGAGCAGAAAGCCAAGGAACAGCGCGAGGTTTACAGCAAGATGGTGGATGAGGAGATTGAGAACAGCATCCCAGAACTCTCTTCGCTCAGCGAGCAGATCAAGGCGACCAAGGATGCCGTGTACGGCAATTTCAAGACCATCTTGGAAATGAAGGCAGACCTGTTCGGTAGCAAGATGAAGGACAACCAGCGCAGCCACACCTTCACCAACGCCGCAGGCGACAAGCGCATCACACTTGGCGTGTATGTGACCGACGGCTACCGCGACACCGTGGAAGACGGCATCGACATCGTGAAGGAAGTAATCAGCGGATTCGCCAACACCCCTGAAACGGAGGCTCTGGTGAAGATGGTGCTGAAACTGCTCAGCCGTGACGCGAAGGGCACGCTGAAGGCAAGCCGAATAGTGCAGCTCAGAAAAATCGCCGAGGAGAGTGGCAACGAGCGATTTATCCAGGGCGTGCAAATCATCGAGGAAGCCTATCAGCCTGCAGTAAGCAAGCAGTATGTAAGGGCTGAGGTGAAAGACGATAAGGGACAGTGGAGAACCATTCCGCTTGGAATGACAGAAAGTTGAGCGCTATGATAGAAGAGATAAGAAAACCGCTAAAGATTGCCTTATGCAGAAAGTGCCACGGAACAGGCAGAGTCCGCCTATCGGAAGAGACAGAATCGGCAGAATCATCATCTCACACTATAGGGAGCAGCGAAAGCACATGCCCCCAATGCGAGGGAAGCGGACGCGTGACGGTGACATGCCAAATGACACTCGACATAAGGCCTTATAAAACGAACAGAAAGACATAGTAGAAAATCCTATATGGGAAGACGCGGAGTAAGTTATCAGAAACGTGTAACAGATGTGAACAGGATATATGACCAGCATGCCAAGAGCGGTTTGTCTAACCGCGAGATATGGCGGCGGTTCATATATCCTTTCTACGCTATATCAGAGCGTACATTTTACAACATGCTGAAGGTGTCGGAAGACAAAAAGATTGACCTCTTGAAGGAACTGGACCTTCAGCAAAAAACAGACGAAGATGGGAAACGAGATTCAAACGATAGTGAAACGCATCCTGAAGGACATTCAGGTTGACCTTGCCGATGAGTTTGACAGGAACTTCGAACGGCAGGCCTTCTTTTCAGAGGCGTGGCAGCGCCGGATAAGCCCAACCCGTCCTGGCGGACACATATTGGTTGACACAGGCAACCTGCGCCGTAGCATTCAAAGCCGAACTACTGAAAACAGCATCACCTTCTACACCACGCTTCCCTATGCCGCCATACACAACGACGGTGGCGAGATAGTGGTGACAGAGAAGATGAAGAGGTACTTCTGGTACAGATACTATTCGGCCACGGGCTCTTTCGGAAGGAAGAAGAACGGAAGCCGCAGGAACGACAAGCGGACCATACAGCTGAGCGACGAGGCAGAGTTCTGGAAGTTCATGGCGCTGAAGAAGAAGGGCACGAAAATCGTCATCCCACGCAGAAGGTTCCTTGGTGTCAGTCCGGAGGTGGAAGAGACAGTAAGAAGCATAATAGAAGAAAACCTAGAGGGATATATTGAAGACGCTATCAATTTTGACATAAACGAGAAATGAGGAAAGAATTATATGAGAAGCTCTGCGAACGGCTGAAGACAGTAGGCGGTGGGGCAATAAAGTACATCGACTTGTGGAACCACAATGTTGAGTTCATAGAACAGGAGGAGAATTGGGAACGCCCGGCAGTGTTCGTCGAGTTCCAACCCATCCAGTGGATAACCATCCAGCCTGGCGTTGAGTACCGCTCGAAACCGGTGGTGAACCTGCATGTGGTCACCGACTGGCATGGGAGCAGCTCTGCAGACAGCGAATTGCGTGAAAAGAGCCTTGAGGTGTTCGACCTGCTTGAAGAGATACACAAGACCCTTGCCGGCATGGAGGGCGAGACCTTCGCCGAGTTCGACCTTCAGGAGAGCATCACCAACCACAACCACGAGGACCTGGTTGAAAGCATAGAAAGTTACAGCTGCGTGTTCCTAAAGAGCCTGTAAAAAGAAAACCGCCATCCGATTTCGGGTGGCGGTTTCCTTTTTGTTCAAACGGTGTATGTCAGCTCTTATGGTAGTCGTCAATCGAGAACTCGTCCTTCATCTTCCAGCCTTCCTCGAGCGTCCTCCTTACATGATACAATGCAGCCATGTAGAAGTCTCCCATTTTGGCCATAGAGTCAATCTCCATGTAGTGTGGCTCGTCATCAGTGCCGAGCTTCACAGTGACCGGCAGGGATATTCCCTTGCTTTGGTGTGCGAGGTCGTAGAGCGCCTTGTAGTTGAACTGGTTCTCGGAAGAGAGCCACACCATGTGTCCGTCGTAGATGAGTCCTGTCAGGATCTTGTCTTCCGTGCGTCGGTTGATCCATCCGAACACAGTGTCTCTTATCTCCGAATCGGACGGCTTGTGGTTGAACTCAGCCTCCATGTAGTTCACATTGCCGTTATCTTGTTTCTGCACATCCCAGCGGATGCGCCACTTGTCTCTGATAGGGTTGACGCATTCAATGAGTTCAACACCTTCAGAACCTTCAATTCTCCTCATTAACTAAAAACGTATTTTGTTCGACCTTTGCCGAAGGCTTCTGTCTTGATGGTGGTCTCGAAAGGGAAGCCGTCTGGCATTTCTCTTATCTGTGTGAGGATGTTCTTCATCTCCTCACTGTTGGTGAAGAACTTCTTCATCTCACCGTTCACCTCGATGGACACGATGCATCGGCCTTCGCCCTGTTCGGTCTTTATGCCCGTCTCGAAGTCCTTTACGATGATGGGAAGGTTTACCAACTCGCGGATACTTACCACCGTACCCGCAAAACGCTTCTTGCCGTCTTCTGGTTTGAAGGCGACGTTCAAGTCTTTGAATGATCTCATGTTTTTGCCTGTTAATTTATTGAATAGATTGTTACAGTCGGCATGTTTCGCCATTCCGTAGAATGACGCTATGAGTTCACTCCGTCTCTTTCTGCTTTTAACTGTGTGCATCTTCCTCGCAAAGCGTTTCTTGATGCGCTTGCGGAGTTCGGAGTGGTTTGGATATATGACATATCCAAGGAAGTCTATTCCTTCCGTGACCGGGAACACGCGCTCATTCGACTTTACCTTCAAGTCGATATCCTCGATAAGCCCGTGTATGGTATCACGAATATTCCATAGTTCAGCCTTCGAACCAGCAAGGACGGCACCATCGTCGCAGTAGCGGTAGAAATAGCGCACACCATATTTGTCCTTAATGTAGTGGTCGAGAAACACCGATAGAAGGAGGTTTGCGAGGCCTTGTGAGCTTCGGAGACCGATGCTGAGCCCATTGGGCATCATGTGGACGAAGTTGTCGAGCATGGCAATGAGTTTCTCATCCTTGAAAACGCGTCTGACGCAGTACATCACGAACTCCTGGTTGACACTCTCGTAGAACTTCGATATGTCGAACTTGTAGCAGAACCTCGTACCTTCGGGGTTCTCGCGCATGTCGCGCTGGATATACTCCTTCAGGTCGTGCATGCCACGGTTCTTGATGCTTGCAGATGTCGTCCGGATGAACCGTTTCCGCAAATGCTCATCGACCACGTTCATGATGGCGTGGATGGCAATGCGGTCTTTCATCGAGAGAATCTGTATGCGCCTTAGCTTTCCACCCTCGATGATGTCTCGCTCGTGGTAGTCCTTTACACGAAACTCCCCTTTAGCGATCAGCTCGGTGAGTTCCTTGATGACTTCTTCCCTTTGAGCAAGCAACACTCTACCCTGAACACTGTTCTTTCGCTTGGAGCCTTGAAGCACCTTGTCGAAAGAGTTGTACATGTTGTGGTACTGTGTTATCTCCTCGATGATGTAACCTTCTCTTCGCATGTTACTTGATTTGGCAAATAGGAAGATGTGGGCCTTCCTTTCCCTGGACCTAACTTCTTCGAATCATTGCTGACCTACCAAACTTTGTCCAACACTTGATTTTTCACATTCCAGCCTGTGAGGGCTGCTTTTAGTGAGGCTTGTTCCATTCGGCACGACGGCAGGAAACCCGTTCCTTGTGTTGTACGCCGATATTATACTGTTGTCCAGACGCGAGCCGATATTCGCGTTCGAGTTCGATGCATCGTTATTCGCATTCGCATTCGATACACCGCCATTCGCGTTCGCGTTGTTGTACCCACGATAAACCACACGGCTTATATGGAACTCCACCTTTTGCGGGCAAATTTACTGCATAATTAACAAATTAACTGCGCTGAGACCTCCAAGACTTAAAAAAGATAGATGATTGAGGCAACAATTCCACCAAAAACGGTGAATGCCCAGTCAATCCAATCCCATTTTCCGCCCCAAAGTTTGTCTTTGAACTCAAGACAAGAAGCAGCCACAATTGAGGCATAGACTGCCTGAATTGCTCCAAAAGCGAATAACGCAACCAAAAAACCGCCTAAAAGGTGCTTAATTCGGTTCGATTCTCTAAGAAATGATAAAATTTTGCTCATAGGATTTGTTGATTTTTGTAAATAATGTAATTTTGTAATGCAATGTAGGGGGGGGAGCGATCCTCGCCAGACTTAAAAAAGCAATAGCGACTCAAGTAGCCGCTATTTTTTTTATCTAATGCGATACTCCTTGATAGGCCCCTGCCTTACAACACATACTATACGGTTTATTTTTAATGTCGACATGATTCGTTGACTATTTCTTATTGCACTAATCGTATTATTCATTTTCTGCTCTGAAAACATACTACTGTCATGGAAGTATAGGCACACGCTATCTTCTGAAGAATTGGGATTCTGTTCTAACCATTTTTTTAATTGCTTATTTTTTGACGTAATCTGATTTCGATAATTATCTGAATTTTCAGTTATGGTTCTGATATCCATTCTGTGACAGTCAATAATAGCATCTAGTGCGGTCAAGAAAGTTCCATCTCCTTTAGGTAGGTTCTCTCCCATCAGAATACACGAATGTCCTTTCATATACAATTCATCCTGACAAAACTTTTCTAGTTCAGGACCAGAATACCCCTTCCCGTTGTTTTCATTAGTGAAAAATTTGTCGCCTTTTGACGTGCTATTATGATGAATACTTTCGGCTTTTATACCGCCAGTCTCTTCATTATATTCTACGAATCTAAATTCCTTATCTATCTTCATTTTATCATATAGCTCCTTATTTCTTTCCTTATTTTGCTTTATTTCATTTCCCACTGTTTTGTTTTCGTAACACTTGTGTACCAATTTGCATGCGGCACACACTTCATTGTCGGGTATGTATCCTGCAAGTTTTGAAGAGATATCGCAGTCACGGCACCTCTTGATTGTGTATGGGTTGTAGTCTGGAACGGTCTTCTGCTCAATGCCAGGATTGAAATGGAAGATGCCTCGCGTGTCTTTGTCTAAAGCCACCTGCCCTCTTGCCATTGCCTCGTCGTGAGGAGTAGCCGGGTATTTTGACTTTCGAACTTGGACAACGGTGCATCGGCAGTTCCATCCGTTAGGTGGGTAGTATTCCTCCCAGAACGAGTCGGAAGGTGGCAGTGTAACGCCATCGAGTGCCGCATGTTCCGGACGCACCTTGTCGTCCTTCTGCGTGCGGTACTGCAGATAGTATCGGTCGCCATCCTCCATGAACTGCTCCCACTTTGCCGCCATCTCCGCTGATGCCTGGACAAAGTTGTACTCTGCCCGAAGGTAGTTGCTGTTGTATTTAGAGTCTATATTTTGAACCTCGTTCAAAAACTGTTCGAACGGCTTTCTATTGCCATTCTCATCAAGCAAGGAAGGGAATGCCTCGTTCAGTTCGTGGAACGTCTTCATGCCCGAGAATATGTAGTTCGAGCGTTGGAGTCGGTTGCGCATGCCTTCGGACATTGGCTGCTGCTGTATGGCAGAGTCGAGCACCGAGGAATGTTTTTCGATAAAATCTGTAACCGAAGGGTCTGCCATTATCTGAATGTCGAGCGAAGCGCCTTTCTGCTTGTGCAGTGTTCCCATCATGGCAGAGAACGCTTCACGCAGTCTCTTCAGCAGGTCGCCTTTCCCCAACTCCATAGGCATGGTTGCACAGTAGGCAAGTTCAGTGTTTAGAATCTCGCTATATCTCTGATGCAGCCCCTCATAGTCGGAGGGGCTCAGTCGAAAAAACCATGTGCGTTGTGCTGCTGTTTCTTCTTCTTATCGTCCGGATCATCGTCTCCTTCCTCGTCATCAGCAGGAGAGTCTGGTGTCGGAGTAGGCATCATGCTCCTACGCTCGCCAACAGGCATACTGTATTTCTCCTCGAAATAAGAAGGGTCCACTTCGTAGTTGTTAAGCACAAGCTCCTCGTATGAGCGTTGCTGTTCTGGAGTGTAGTCCACAGAATAGTCCCAATCGAATCGAAGTCCCTTAACGGGGAAACCATGCTTCATCATGCGTGGAATGAGTTGGTTGTTGACGATGTCGCGCAACATGTCGCGGTCCGATTCAACCAGGTTCTCGAAAACCTGAAGGTGTGTTTCCGACTGCGAAAGCGACGAACCGTCTTCAATGGTCATAGTCTGGCCGATGATGAGCTTAGACAGCTCGGAGTTCGCCCTGTCGACGCGTTTGTCATAAACATTGAAGGCATCGCCCTTGGTTGATTCCACAACGTCAATCTCAGTCCCCTCTTGGAATAGGCCCCAAAACTCGGTTCCCATGTTGGCCATCATTTCCTCCATCCTTTTCAGTTCCTTCTCGTCTCTGAGCGTAGTCTTCGCTATTCGCATAGGCATACCGAAAATCTCGGCGAATGTATCCCAGAAAGCGAGTGCGTTCTTCTTAGGTATTGTTTGCGTTGCCGCCTTTAGGAACAATCCAAGGTCGTCTGGCGACCCCGCTTCAATAAGCCAGTCGCTGAATGGTGGCTGGTGATAGTCTATTCCCGCTTTCCACTCGTCTCCCAAATTTACCACAACACGGTTGTATTCTGGTATGACGTGCTTTCTTGGCACAAGTCTCACCCCATCGTAGCACACGCATCCGTCTCCATCGGTGGTGACATCTCCCAACTCGATGAGCGAGTGTCCCCAATACCTTGAGTCGAGCACATAGCCCATGAGCTGCTTGAACCAGGACTGGTCGAAATAGTGCATGGCTTCCTCATCCTCGTTCCCCTTTGGGTCAACAAGTTTGAAAGAACGGGCGAGCACATAACCCTTTCTCTGCTCGATACAGCCCGAAAGGTGCAGGTCGATGTTCACATCGCCATATATGTCGTATAGTCTCTGACGATTCGGATTCTCCACATTGATCGCCATCTGCCAAGCAGACCTCCAGTCTCTGATGTCTTTTCGTGTAAGCGCATCAGTTGTCCGCTGTAGCTGAATGACTTGTTTCTGTAGCCGTCTGACATCATCTTTCTTAGCAAGATTGAAGTCTCCGTAACTAGTGCGCAGGACAGTAGGATTGCCCATTATGCGCTGTTTGATATCTTGTAAAATTCCCATACTATTACCAGTTATGACGTAGTTTACTTTGTGAGCCGCAAATGAAGGAACCATTGACAGGAGAGCCGTCTTCATCTGTAACAAGAGGCAGGTCTGGCACTATCTTTCCTGCCTGGACACCCTCCAACCACTTGACTGCACGCTCGTACCGTTCCTTCCTAATTTCGGAACCCATCTTCTGCGGCATAGAAGCCACAAGGTGGTACAGCGCAATGTCGCACGTGTACATGACGATAAGGCTGTTCCTCTCAATCCCATTGGCAGAGAATATGGCCTTGCAGTCGTATTTTGGTCTGAGGTAGCCAGATATTTCCTCAATTGCTTCCATTTCGGCGTTCTGCCGGTTCTCTTCAGATACCTGTGACACCGCCTTCAATGCGGCATCACCGATAACTACCTGAAAGTCTTCTTCCGTTAGAAACATAATTACTTAGTGATGAAAAGTGCGCGTTTTTCGATGTCGCCAATCTTCACGCCCTTCTTGAATCGGTGCATGGAAATTAGCTTTTTGATATTCTTCCTTGGCACAATCTTGATTGCGCCATTGAGATAGATGACAAGGTACTTCATACCTGTCTGTTCATGAAGGCGGATGGCCTTCTTCACTGCTCGCTTGTACTTGAAAGCGAAAATGCATCGTTTGATAAGTTCTAACATATCACCATTTGTTTTTTGGGCTCGGGCGTTTGCCAAAGCGCGGTTTGAATTCTGTTTGACGGCTGTTTCTCTGCAGCATCCATATTGCTCCCTCGTCGGCATCGGGAGCGTCATCGTGCACGTTGCTCCCCCTCTGCAGCGCAAGTGTCTGCTCAATGCCCACCTGCATGTCTATCGAGTCTTTGAGCGATTCGTTGTAGTACACGAAACCACGCTCCCACAGAGGGCTGACAGCCTCAATACGCTGTATTTTTTCGGGTTTCTTGCGTTTGTCTGGCATTATTGGGAGTTGGTACCCCCTGATGTTGCCCTCTGCGGTAAACTCGTCGAGAATAGTGTCCTGCAGGAAGTTTGCCTCCATGAAGAAGGAAACAACCACATTTTCGGGAAGGCTCTCGTAAAGGTTGTAAAGCCACCTCACCATACCGCTTACGGTGTCTTGACGGACGTAGCAGTCGATAAGGTGCAGTTCCGAACCTATCTTGCCCCATAGTCTTGAAGCCTTGTAGTCGTTGTCTTTTGAAGACTTGAACGAAGGGTCGGTGTAGCAAATCAGCTGCTCATACTTGTGCAGTGGCAGTGCTTTCTTGTACTTTATCCACTCGATCCTGAATATGGTTCCATCGATGATAGGATTGTGCATCATCTCCTTCTGCCACGACCTGTATCCCATGAAAGCGGCAGCCTCTTGGGCTTCCTCCTTTGTCCACTTGTCTTTCCACACCGGTTCGCCATTGTGGTCAACCGCCTTAATCTCCGACACGTAAACCCCTTTGGTATTCGCAATCTTGGCAAGTACCGAGTTTTTGGAGATGAGGTTCCCCACCATGATGAATCGCCCTCGGCCAACGTCAAGAGCACCAAACAGCGCTTCCCTTACCCAATCTGTGAGTTCGTTTACCCTCTTCTCGTTACGGCAGAGCTCATCATCGTCCAAGTCGTCGATGACGATGTAGTCAGGACGTGCCTCCTTGTAACGGAGACCACGTGGAGACTGGCCACGGCCACGGGCGAAGAATGCCACACCTTGCTGGGTGACAAACTCGCCATCCTGCCAGTTGCCCAGGTTCTTCTGCTCGCCGAAGTCGGCAATCAGTCGCTGGTTGTATTCCAACTCCGCCTGCACATCAGAAAGAAGTCCACGGGCACTGTCCTCACTCTTGCCGACAATCACCATCACATTGATGAGCCTCCTTTTCTGGAACATCATCCATAGTGGCAGAAAGATGTCGAAATGGGTGGATTTGGCGTGACCGCGAGGCCATTTGAACACCGCTTTAAGGTTTGGCGTGTTCTTTACCTTCAATGCCGCAGAGTTGTGGAATGGAGCGTTGTGGACGGTTCGTATCACTTCACCTGTCGTCTTGTCGGTTAGTGTAAGGAAGTGGGGAAAGTAATACTCGCAGAAATCAGCGTAGTTCTGCCGAAGCCTGTTGATCCTTTTCTCCTTCTGAACCGGAGTCTCGCTAACAAGAGATGAAGTGTCGGTAATTGACTGTATGCGCTTGCAGTGCTCCTGCCATTCCGCATACCGTTGTTTCAAATCCGCATTCATACTACTTGCCTAATGTTGACCCCATCGACTCGATGATATACTTATCCTGGTACTTGTTGATTGCCTTGATAAGTTCTGGAGACAGGTCAGGGTCTGTTTGAGAACGATATTCCAGCCATTTTGAGAACGCCATAAACACATCGATGGCATCCACCACGTTCGCTTTCTTGTCCAGCTTCTCGATGACAGAAGACAGTTTTGCGAGTTTGTCGCCCAAACCGGCAATCAAATTAGGGTCTTCTGAGCTGTTGACTTGCTCGATCAGTTTGTCGATCGTGAGCAGCAGTTTGTTGACGAGTTCCGGACGTGTGATGTTCTTGGCCGCTCGAGCCTCTTTCCAACCGTCGGTTGTGCTCCACTTGGAAATAGTGACTCTTGAGACTCCCACCTTTTCCGAAATCTCGGTCTGTTCCATGCCAGATAGGTACAATGCCCTGGCAAGGTTCTTCTTTTTTTCGGTTTCTGTTTTTGTCATAAGTAAATCATTGGTTAACACGAAACAAAGTTCATAAAAAAAGATTAGGGTAAATAAAAAGTGTGCAACGGTTGCATAGAAGTGTGCAACCATTGCATAGAAGTGTGCAACCATTGCACACTTTTTTTGAGGAGTGAGAATTTGTTTTTTGTTTTGCTGTGCGAAATCGCAAAAACTTTACATCAACGCTATGAGCAAAAGAGTACGTTTAACAAGCAACAAACTGAACAGCTACGGAACCCGTGTGCTGACTAATGGAATGAATGTTGAGCAGTACTGCAGGAACCCAGTCCTACTGTACATGCACAACCGTGGTAATGTCATTGGCTACGTCAAAGACCTGAAGGTTGAAGGTGACGAGATCACTGGAGAACTGATGTTCGACGAAGCATCTGAACTGAGTACGCGCTGTAAGAAACAGTATGAGTTCGGCAGCCTGAGAATGGTAAGTGTGGGTATCGACATCCTTGAGTTGAGCGACAACCCCGAACACTTGGTTGAAGGCCAGACCCGCCCTACTGTAACAAAGAGCAAACTATTCGAGGTGAGCCTTGTCGATGTGGGATCTAACGACGATGCCATCGTTTTGACAAAAGACGGATCAACAATTGAACTTGGGAAGGATGGCAGTTGCCAAATCCCCCTACTTAAAACAACAACCAAAAAAACAGAAAAAATGGAATTGAAAGACTTTGCCCTTATGTTGGGCTTGACTGAGAATGCCGACGAAGCAGCCATCCGAGCGGAAGTGGATTCTTTGAAGGCAGCAAAGAAGAATGAACAGGAACTCCTTAAAGAGAAGGACCAACTCACGCTATCAGGTATCACCGCGGTAGTAGAAACTGCCATCAGGGAAAAGCGCATTGGTGCCGACAAAAAGGACCAGTTCATCAAGCTTGGAAAGACCACTGGCATCGACGAACTGAAGAACATCTTCGCAGCCATGTCTCCACAGCAGAAACTCACAACTGTTATCAGTACCGCATCAGGCTCTCCGGTTGAGGTCCCAAACTCATACAAGAAGTTGAGCGAAGTTCCTGCAGACAAGATTATGGAACTGCGAGAAAACAACAGAGAAGAATATGCCCGACTCTACAAAGCGGAGTACGGTATTGAGTGCATTTTCTGATTATTAACCCTTATAACAAAAGATTCAATGATTTTTATGCGATTTATTATGGCAGTCTTGTTTAACTGCCTCGCAGGTGTAACATTCGCCATGGTGACTGGCTTCTCACCTGCATTGAGTTGTATCGGTGCCAACGCCATCGGTGTCGCGATGGGCGGCGCTGACATGAAAGGCGCATTGCGTGGCGGTGTTCTGACTGAGGTTTGGACTGGTGAGATGGTAAAGTCTCTGCGTGCAGGCCTTGAAGCAACATGGTTGGATGGTATTCCAGACAACAGTTCAATAGTAGACAACGATGTCATCCACCTAGTAGATGTTGGTGTCGATCCTGATGTAATCATCAACAACACCATCTATCCAATCCCTACACAGGTACTTTCTGATGCAGATATTCCTATTGGTCTTGACAAGTTCCAAACCAAGGTGACTCCTATCACAGACGACGAACTTTATGCTATCAGCTATGACAAGATGAGCCGTGTGAAAGAAAGCCACGCGAACTCTCTCACCGATGCTAAATTCGCAAAAGCTGCACACAGTATGTGCGCAAATGAAAACACAGCAAAAACTCCAGTATTACAGACTACCGGAGAGCGTGACGCTGACACAGGCCGTTTGAAGTTGACAACCTTGGACCTCATCAAACTGAAGAAGTCGCTCGACAAATTGAAAGTGCCTACACAAGGCCGAAGACTAGTGCTCTGCAGAGACCACGTTAACGACCTTCTGGAAGTTGACCAGCGTTTCAAGGAACAGTACAACATCAACAGAAACGAAGGCACTGTAGGCCGATTGTTCGGATTCGACATCTATGAATTCGCAAACAACCCTGTTTACACAGCCGCTGGCAAGAAAAAGTCTGTTGGCGCTGTTGCCGAAACAGGCGAGTTCCAATGCTCTTTCGCATTCTACACACAGCGCGTGTTCAAGGCGACTGGCTCGACTAAGATGTACTACAGCGAGTCATCAACTGACCCAGAATACCAGCAGAACAAGATTAACTTCCGCCACTACTTCATCTGTATGCCTAAGAAGACTGACGCAGGTGCTGTCATGATGAGCGGTTACAAGGCATCCTAACCTGGCATGATTCTGAAGGTAATACAAACATTCCGTGACAAGAATGACCACGTCACGGAATATCATGAAGGTTCTACACTTGAGATTACAGACGAAGCCCGTATATCAGACCTTGTGAAACGGGGGCTGTGCGAATACGTCCAAGAAGCTGTAGCCGACAAGTGTGAGGAAGAAAACAGTCTTGATGCTGACAATGAGTAAACAAATACAATATCTGGTAATCCACTGCACAGGCACGAGAGCAGGCCGAGAGGTGACCTCAAGCGAGATTCGCCATTGGCACACAGACCCGGTGTCGAAAGGGGGACGTGGTTGGAAGCAGGTGGGTTACACAGATATGTTTCATCTCGATGGACGAGTGGAACGTCTTGTGAAAAACAATGAGGACGCGAATGTGGATTCTTGGGAGATTACCAATGGTGCGATAGGTTACAACCAGATATCACGGCATATCGTATATGTAGGTGGCTGTGACGCAATGGATGTTAGTCGGGCAAGAGACACCCGGACACCCGCACAGAAAGAATCACTCAAGCGCTATGTGCTGAACTTCCACAAACGATTCCCGAAAGTGAAGATAATTGGTCACAACCAGGTGGCGAACAAGGCATGCCCAAGTTTCGACGTACCCAAGTGGCTGAAGGAAATAGGTATCAACCAAAAATAGGATATGGAAATGGAACTCAGTGAGGTAATCAACGTGGTTCTCGGTGGAAGTCTTGTTGGTACGATAATCACAATCGTCACTATCCGCAGTGCACTGAAAAAGGCAAAAGCGGATGCGGAAAAGGCACTCGCCGAATCCGACACGGTGAAGATCACTAACACTGAGCAAGCCACCAGAATACTGATACAAAACATTGTTGAACCCTTAAAACAAGAGCTTAATGAGACAAGAAAAGACCTCAATGCGACAAAGCGTGAGATGTCCCTTCTTAGGAAAGCTATTGATGACGCTAACAATTGCAAGCATCGCGCTGACTGCCCTGTTCTTGAACGGGTGCGCTACTCGAAAGGCGATGGAAGCAAACACTGCAACTACAAACGTGACAACATACGCGGACAGCCTGTCACAAATGAACCAGGACAGCCTATACGAGCTGGTGGAGGTCAGGATGGAACCGAAGACAGTTCCCATGTCGTCGGCGAGTCTGACGATTGCGATGGACAGCCTCCATAACCTGCCATCCGGCGCATGTTATAGCGAGCGAAGCGGTCAGTCAAGTGTGAAAGTGCTGCACGTTGGTGCAAATGCAACAGAACCCGAATACATCTATGTGTATGCGACATGCGACAGTCTGCAACTGCAGTGCGAAAGGTATGAGCGGCTTGTCAAAAGCTTGCGAAAAGATTATGCGACACAACAGACAGCAAAAAACATCCGTCTTGACTCTACGAAAACAGAAGTCAAGGCAGTAAACGAACAGACAACTAATGGTGTTCGAAGAACATTAAAATGGATTTCGATACCGCTATTTGTCATCATTGGAATTGCAATCACAATAAAACTAATCAAAAAATGAGCGAGAAGAAATTTATCTACGGCATTGCAAAAGTCCTTTTTGAAGATACCGTAATCGGCTACATTGAAAAAGGTAGCTGGGATTGGGGCGGCACAAAGCCCGAGAGCACAGACGTAGAGGCGGAACAGGTGCCTGGGGCTCCGGTACTCGTCCTCCAACAGAAAAACGGACAGATTTCCCCAACATTCAACATTATCCAGTTGGACTACGAGAATCTGCAGGCAGTACTTGGTGGCACATTGGTAAAGACAGGTGAGGCTGTCACCGGTTGGAAGGCTCCAACAAGTCTTGTCAACCTTAGCGGCAAGTGGACTATCGACTTTGTCAGCGGACAGACAATGACCATTCCAAATGGCACTATCCTGGCTAACTTGGGCGGTAAACTGACATTGACCGAAGTGTCTAAGGTGGAATGCCAACTCAAGGTGATGAATCCGGAAGACGGAGGCGAACCATACGAAATCAACAACACACCACCTGAAGGTTGATGGATGCGCATCTGATACGTCAAATCCAAAGAGAGGGAGCGGAAGCCCTACTGAACGTGGGAGTTTCGCTCCCTCTTATGGATTTTAAGGTGCCCTTTAGGAAAGAGCCCCTACACCTCAGACTGACAATGAAACGCCCAACGATGGCGGGTCAGATATCTATAGCTCGCACATGGCTGAGCGTTGGCATGACACTCTCGGAGTTTGAGAGCCTTGACTACGACGGACAGATGAAGTTCCTGGTCAAGCACGGCAAGAAACTGAGCAGGATGATTGCACTGACCATGCCACACTGGTGGCTTCCCACAAGCGTGTTGTCGTGGTTCATCCGCCATTTAATGAAATGGGAATACCAAAAAGGTGCTTTTGAGAAGTTCGTAACGCTTATGGGCACCGAAAGTTTTATACCTATTATCAGATCAGCCGAGATAGCGAATCCGCTGAAGGCGAGACTGAGCCAGGCAAAGAAGGGGAGTTAAAGAGCCGTTGGGAAGGCTCCCATAGCCCTTTCGGTTTTATATGGTCAATAGCTTCGGCTACAGGCTGGAGCGTTGAATACATACTGCATGGAGTGAACTACCAAGCGCTTATCATGATGATAGCCGATGCTCCACGCTATGTGGATCAGAAAAAAAACAAAGAAAACAAGAGTGCGAAGGAAGAGGCCGACGACATAGTAGGTTTTTTCCAGAGCCAATTAAAATGACAATTCAATGAAACCGGTTGAGATAGAATTTCTGATGAAGGACAAGATGTCGGGCGGAGTGGAGAAGAATCGCGAAGGTGTTGAGCAGTTGCTTGACACCTCTCGCCGTTTGGTGGAAGTTATAGGTCAGAGCGGTCAGGAAGGAGAAAAAGCATCCACCAAATACGCCAACAAACTGAACGCACTCCGTCAGGAAGTTGAGAAGATGTCGTCATCGTTAAAGTCAATGGGCGTATCTGAGAAGGAGTCAGCAAGTGTCCTGGTCAAATCCATCGAGCAGAATGTAAAGTTTGTGGAGACGCAAACCAACAGAATCCGTGTCATGGAGGAGCAGGTTAGAACGAATGTGGAAAACGGCAACACAGTTCTGGCTGATGCGCTAAAGACCGAATTGGAAGCAGCAGAATCCAATATAGATGAAGCCTACGAAACCATCAAGAAGAAAGCTGAACTGCTGCCAACGATGATCAATGAATCGTCGAGCAAAGCGACGGAGCAAAAGACCGAGAGTATGCGTGCGCAACTCCGTTTGGTGACAAACGAACTACAGAGCACCACAGTGGAATACCGCAACATGTCGGAAGCTGAACGTAACTCCGCTGCCGGTATGGAACTCAAACGCAAGATTGAGGAACTGGTGAAAAAGGCCAGCAATCTGCGTGACGTGATGGACGATGTGAACCGACAGGTAAAAGGCGATGCGTCCGACACTAAGAACTTCGATGCCATGGCACAAGGCCTTAATGTGGTGGCATCTTCTGCAGGAGCTGCGATAAGCGTGTTTGAGATGTTCGGAGCAAAGCAGGAGGAGTTGGTCAACATACAGACCAAACTTCAGGCAACACTCGCCATCAGCAACGCACTATCCGTCATACAGAACAACCTGCAGAAGGAAAGCTCACTGATGATCGGCATACGCACCATACAGGAAAAGGCCCATGCGGCGGCCATCTCTGTGCGTTCTGCGGCCGAGGGTCGTGGAATCGTAGTGACGAAACTGGCAACAGTTGCCCAAGCGGCATTCAACGCAGTAGCGAACGCTAACCCGTATGTGCTCTTGGCAACGGCAGTGCTTACTGTAGTCGGTGCCCTGGTCGCATTCTCATCTGGAGCAAAGGAGGCAACAGAGGCAGAGAAGAAACAACGTGAAGAAGGAGAGCGTCTGAAGAAACAGCAAGAGGAAATGTCGCAGGCACTCGGCAAATCAGCAGGAGAGGTTGAGGCAAAATACCGCTCTCTGCAACAGCAGTGGAGCCGATTGCGGACTGAAGCAGAGAAAAACAAGTGGATAAAGGACAACGCCAACAAGTTCCACGACCTTGGTCTTAATGTCAACTCTGTTGCAGATGCAGAGCAGGTGCTGGTCAATATGGCACCCGAAGTGATAGCGGCCCTAAAATCAGTAGCAGAGGCAGAGGCTTATAGCGAACTGTATAGTGGAGCCATCAAGAAGCGTGCAGAAAAATGGGAACACAGAACCAAGTCGAGAGCTACCGGAGACTACTATAATAGCATAACGGATAAAGACCGCGAACAATCTGGAATGATACTGCCTGAAGAATGGCGAAACGCCAAATTAGGGAAAGGTGACTACGATGTGTCCTACCAATCGGAGTATTCAAACAAGTTCAAACTCACCAAACAAGGTGAAGAAAAGCTGAACCAATACCGCAAAAATAATGCTCTTGAGTTAAAAGCATCAATCGAAAAGATCTATAACGAAGAGGTGGACTTTTACTCGCAGAAATGGGAAGAAGCGACAAAGAAGGCATCGGCCGCAAAACAGAAGATACCATCAAACCTGCAGTACAATGGAGATAACAAGACCTCCACAACGAAAGAAGAGAATAAACTGGCTAAAGAATTGTCGGACCTTCAGGCAAAGAACCGCCAGGCAGAAATAGACCAAATGAAGGAGGGCTCAGAAAAGAAGCGGGCTCAGTTGCGCCTCGATTACGAGAAAGAGCTGTCAGAACTTGCCAATCTTGAAAAACAATGGCGTAAAGCTCAGAACGGAGGATTGAGCCAGCAACAGGAATCCGCTCTCACTGCGTCTCGCCGCCTGGCCAAGTCACAGATGGAGGAAGGAGAGAAGGAAATTGCCAAGGAGGAAGCGAACCAGGAACGCGCAAGACGCAAAGCGGAAGTGCAGGCCATGATGGAATACCTGAAGGAATATGGCAGCTTCCAACAGCAGAAACTCGCAATAGCGGAAGAGTATGCGCAAAAGATTGCGGAAGTGGAGGCATCGGAGGCTGACGAAGCCACAAAGCAATGGCAGAAGAAACTGTTAGACAAGGAGAGACAGCAAAAGGAGTCAAACCTTAGTTTCGAGAACATATCAAGAGGTATCGACTGGCAAGCGCTATTTGGAAGCATCGGTGACCTTACGAAGGAAATGATGCAACCTATGATTGAGCAACTGAAGGCATGGACACAGACCGAAGAATACCGGAATGCCGACAGCGGCACACAACAGAAGGTGGCTGAACTCATACAGGAGATGCGCAAGTATGTTGGTACTGACAACAGTATGAACTGGAAAGCATTAGACAACGCCATCAAGAACTTCACCGACTCGGTTGCCACATACGACAAGGCCGTCAAAGCAGAGAACGCTGCAGTAAAGGCCCGTGATGAAGGCAAACAGAAACTCAAAAACAAAGAAATAAGCGATGCTGAGTTCAAACAACTCGAGAAAGAAGCACAAGAGTTAGGCGACGCAACAGCAACCGCGAAAAAAGACATGGAACTATTCGGTGCGGCATTGAATAGGACCAGCGAAGAAGTGGCCAACTTCACCAGCGGACTGACAACAGCACTGAGCAACGCTAAAGGATGGACCGGTGCCGACGGCTTCAGCAACGTGCAGAATGCCGTTGGCGGCATCGACAAGCTGAAAGGCACGCTCGACTCCATACTTCCACAAATGGGAGACAGTATGGCCAAGACAATCGGCACAACAGTAAGCAGTGGAATCAGTAGTTCTCTCGGAAGCCTGGGCAGTGGCCTTAGCAGTATGCTGTCGAGCAGTATTGGTGGCATCATCGGAATTGTTGCACAGATACCACGATTGATCCTGGACATCGTAGGTGCTATCAAGAACTTTATCACCGGTGTCCTCAATGCCATAACCGAACTGATCAGCCTCCGTTGGATTGACGATTTTGTCAACAGCATTCTCAATGCCATTGGCGACTTGATAGATGCAGTCTTCGACCTTCCAGACAATCTGTGGAAGGTAATCAAGTCAATTGTAGTAGATGGTATTGGAGGTCTTTTAGACCGAGTTATAGGCCGTATAGGCAACATACTCAGTTTCGGTGCCCTCAGCCATAAAGGTCCAAGCGACTGGTTCCTCAACTCAAATGAGGACGAAGTGGCAAAGACCATAGACCGACTGACCAAGTGCAACGCCCTGCTCGAACAATCCATCAAGGACTTGACCGAAGAGATGAAGTCTGCAAGAGGCGCTAGTGCGATAGACGCGTCAGAGCGAGCGAAAGTTCTGCAAGAGGCAACCATCAAGAACTATCTGCAGATTGCGCAAGCACAAGCCGGCTACCACAGCGCCCACCGCTCCTTCGACTATTATTGGAGCGACTACAGCGAAGAGCAAGTGAGCCGACTCAGCAAGCAGATAGGCCGTGACTGGAACGGAAGTATTTGGAACCTGACACCCGAGGAAATGAGGATGCTTCGCTCGAATGTGGATATGTGGCAGAAGATCCAGGACACCGGCAAGGGCGGCTATGGAGGAAGAGTCGCAGAGAAACTGAACGACTACATCGAACAAGCAGGGAAGATACAGGAAATCACCGACGGACTATATGAGACACTCACCACCACAACTAAGGGGAACGTGTTTGATGAGTTCCTTAACAGTTTGTACGAAATGGCCGACGGAAGTGAGGATGTGATGGACAACATTGCTGAAAACTGGCAAAAGATGGTGAACAGAATGGCGGTTAACAACCTTGTCGGTTCAAAGTTCCAAAAAGAACTTGAGGGTTGGTATGAAGAACTTGCCAAACTCAACGAGTCTCGTACCAATGGCAACATCACCGACGTAGAATACCGTAATCGCATGGATGCCCTAAAGGCCGAATATGACAGCTATATTGAAAACGCCAGACGCGACCTGGAGACATTGCGAACGGAAGGCATCGTGAAGGAAACAGACTCCAACAACGGTGTTTCGCAAAGCGGAAAGGCTGGAGCATTCACAACAATGACCCAAGACCAAGCAGGTAAACTGGAAGGCCTGTTCGTTAGCGGTCAAATACATTGGGCGAGTATTGATGACAAAATGACTGACGTGTCGGTGCAGATGAGCGAAGCGAGCGACCAACTCCGACAAATCGCCACCAACACTAGCAACTCAGCGTCAAGACTGAGCGAAATCAAGGAATCAATCGATAAGATAATGTTAGACGGACTAAAAATGAAATAGCATGGCACACATACTAGAAGGACAAGTCACAATCAACGGCAAGGACATTTGGAAGGAATACGGAGTGTTCCTGACCGAAGAGAAAAATGGTGGACGTGACAACATCAATGCCATACTCGCACCGAGCAAAGTGAAAGACCATGTCGGTGTTGACATCAGGGAGTTGAACGGCAAGAAATACTCGGAGAACCTTACCGTGACCAACCAGGAACGAGAGGTCACACTGCGTTTCGCCCTATACGCCAAAACAAAAAGCGAATGGATGTCACGTTACCAGGCGTTCATAGGAATGCTGAAGTCTGGAGACAACGGGTGGCTAAACGTGCAATTCCCGACACTCGGTATCACGCTGAAGATGTTCTATGTGTCGGGCTCGCAGTTCAGAAGCCTCACCTACCTTTGGAATGAAGGAGTCCAGGCAGGCAAGTTCAACATCACGTTCAAGGAACCATCACCAACGATTTAACAACATTACAATCCCATTATAATATGCTTCTAACACTATATGACTTGTATGGAAATGAGAAGGCAAAGCTTCAGGCAAACGACAGCAGCACCAATGATAAAGAGATACAGTCTGACAACGTATTGAGCCTTGGGTTCACACTGTATGAATTTGTCACTATCGATGTGAACGACTACGTGGATTTCTGTGGCGAGCGGTATTGGGCGCTAGAACGATACATGCCAACGGAAAAAAGCAGTGTTGAGTGGGAGTACAGCATCAAGCTGTACGGCATAGAAAGCCTTATAAAACGTTTCCTTGTCCTCAATAATACAGACGGAGAGAACGAGGCTGTGTTCACGCTGACAGGCCGCCCGATAGACCATGTGCGGCTAATCGTTAAGAGCATCAATGACGGAATGGACAACACCACGAATTTCAAGGTGGGGAGTGTTGATGGAACCGACAATGTAGTGATCAGTTACGAGGGCAAGTACTGCGATGAGGCATTAAGCGAACTGGCAGCAGCCGTAGGTGTTGAATGGTGGATAGACGGCCAGACAATAAACCTTAGCCGTTGCGAATATGGTTCACCGGTCGTACTCGGATATGGCGAGGGACTGACCACCCTAGAGCAAGACAAGGCAGACAATGCCAAGTTCTACACACGCCTATATCCAATAGGGAGCAGCCGTAATATCGACAGAGAACGGTATGGCTCGAGCAGGCTACAGTTGCCAGGAGGTGCGAAATACATAGACATCCCCGACCTTGTGTCGAAATACGGCATAATACACCACTATGAGCAGGAAGCCTTCAGTGGCATATATCCGCGCCGTGTCGGTGTTGTCAGCAGTGTCCGCTCGGAGGAGGTTCATGACTCAGACGGCAACAAGTTCACAATCTACTACTTCAAGGACAACGGCATGACCTTCGACCCGAACTCCTATGAAATAGCTGGTCTGGTCAAGCATGTGTCCTTCCAAGAGGGTTCAGAACTTGCAGGCTTGGGTGTGGACGACGACCACTATTTCGAGGTGAACTTCAACAGCCAGACTCGAGAATTCGAGATCATCACAATTTGGCCATACGATGATGACCGGCAGTTGCCAGGACAAGGACTCGTACCAAAGCCCGGCGACAAGTATATTCTATGGAACATACGCATGCCAGAAGAATACTACGGCATAGCTGAAGCAGAACTTCGCACAGCTGTCGATGAGTATAACCGCAAGCACACGCATGACGTGAGCAGGTATAAGGGAGCCACCGACCATGTATGGGTAGAAGAGACCGGAGTGGAACTGTCGGTTGGCCGCAGGGTGCGTCTGAACAGCAAGGAATACTTCCCTAAAACCGGATATCGGGAGAGCAGGATAACGCGTATCAGCAGAAGCGTCAACCTTCCAAGCCTGATGAACTTGGAGATAAGCGACGTGCTGAGCAGCAGCAAACTTGAAACGATACAGGATTCCATCAGTGACGCTAAGAGCTATGCCGCAAACATATTTGGCAACCTCAGTATCCCAGACCTTATCAGGAGTTGGGATGAAACGAAACCAACCGACACCAACATCTACAGCGCACGCCGCACACACAAGGAGTTCTTGAGCAAGAACACTGCAGACAGGGCACAGCGTAAAATCATCTTTGAAGAAGGAATCGATGCCGGAGACTTTAAGGAAGGAGTGAGCGGAGGCACAATTGACGGCTATGGCAACGCCGAACTGCAGACACTGGTTGTCCGACAACTTCTTCGAAACGCGAGGTTCGTTGACGGATTCGGAGGAGAGGGTTGGCAACTGTGGATAGACGAGCAGAACCTGTCGAACCTCACGATCGACAAACTTACAGTTCGACAAGTTATGACGGTCTTTGAACTGCTTGTCGAGAAAATCCGCAGTGCCGGTGGACAGATAGTTGTGAGCGCGGCGAACGGCAAAATCAAACAAGTTGAAGAAACAGACGACAGTTACCGAATAACGTTCGAGCAAGAGAACACTTTCCGTCCGCACGACCTTATGCGTTGCCAGACATTCACGGGCGGCAACCTGAAATCCTATTGGGTGGAGGTGTCGGAAGTTGAAGGAGACGCTGTCCTGGTTAAAAAGAGCGAGTTCGACAGTTCTCTGCCAAGCGAGGCAGACGAGGTTGTTCTGATGGGCAACACCGAGAACCGCGACCGCCAAAACATGATACTCATATCGGCGACAGAAGACGGTAAACCGCGCATTGACGTGATGGACGGAGTGAAGGACAAGAACTTCACAGAATGTTTGAGGGCCCGTCTTGGTACACTTGACGGAATAAAGGACGACTGGTTCCCTCTCGACAAACAGCCGCACGGGAACGGCCTGTACAGTGACAATGCCTATCTGCGAGGCACATTCCTGCTAGAGACTGGCGAGGATGTCAAGACGAGATTTGAGATTACTGAAGGAAAAATCGAAAGCAGTGTGAGCGCACTCAGGCAGGACTTCGCGACCACAAAAGGCTATCTGTCCAACCCGAGTTTCGACGACGGACTGAGCAAGTGGCATACTGAGAACGAGACCGTATTCTGGCTTGTAGGAAACCAATGGGTGTGGGCAAACGACAATGTGCTGTCGGTTACCGGAGACGGTGCGAGCGTGACTAAAGATGACGGCCGTGTTGTGGTGAGGATAAAGAACAAATACATCACACAGAAGAACCAGAATCTGCGGAGCATCCCCAACATGGCTGTCAACAGCGAAGGGAACAGGGAGGCAACCCCCGTCTATCTGACATTCCTCTACCGGTGTGCAGAAAGAGGCACACTGAGAGTGAGGTTCGACAATGTCAACAAAAGCGGATTTGAGAACTTCAATTCTATTGATGTTGTAGAGGAGTTGGAGGTGACAGACGGATACAAGCAGTACACCTGCAACGGACTGTGGAATGGCACGGGTGATTTCACGCTTTCGTTCACCGGAGACATATACCTGTATATGCTCATATTGAGCACAGACAAAGTGGAAGGTCTGACATACAAGTATCGAACACTGTTCGAACAGAGTGAGAAGCTTGTTCGAATAGCGGCGCAGAACTTCGACAGTGACGGCAATGTGCTGCAGGAGAGCGGCATCATGGTAAGGTCAAACGGCAGTGGCATATACGCCCAAGGTCCTGATGGTAAACTTGCGCTGATAGGTGTAGCAATCGAAGAGACTGACGCGTATGGTAATACAAAGACGGTAATCAAGCTGGCCGCAGACAATATCAAGTTGGAGGGCTTGGTGACAGCCAACGGTAACTTCAAGATAAAAGAAGACGGAAGTATCGAGGCTAAGAACGGTTCCTTTAAAGGTCAAATCAATGCCAATGGCGGATACGTTGGCGGCTTTTCAATCAGCGAAGACCATATCGGCACAAGCTTAATAAGCTACGAAATGGATGAAGAAGGGAACTACCAACCAGTCATCACCGATAACGACAGAGGGCTGTCACTGTATGGAGACAGAATAGGCTTCTATGACCGAGACAGATGCGCAGTTCTTGGCACGTGGAACACCCTTCTTGGCCAGCCAATATGCATGCAGATTGTGGACAAGGCAAAAGACTGGGGCTTAGATTACTCAATGTTCCCAAAAATCGGGATCAATTTCGATGTCCGAAACTCAATGACCGCCAACCTTGCATTCGCTGGAACCGGAAATGGAGCCCTGTCCGGATTTGTTGACGGGTACAAGTTCCGCAAGGTTACCCTGGCGACACTAAACAACATCCACGTTCTTCCGTTCAGCGACAGCAACAGAATTATAGTTGAATGTCTTTTGAGCAGCTCAAGCGTGGCACTTCCAAGCCTTGCTTCGGTACGAAACGCGCTAAACATAGGCAACAACACACCTTTTGCCGTCCGCTATATAATAACCTCAGACATCGGGTCAAAGGAATTTCTTGTTCACGGACGCAATTCCAAAAACGCCACCCTGAGCACGGAAGACTACCCCCTCATAACGACATGGAATGGAGGCCGTTTTGACAATATCACGATGGCGCAAGGAGACATCATAGAGTTCCTACTTGTTTATGACCCGTCAAAAACGACATACATAGACCTGTTCACAACAAAATATACCGCTAGAATAATCAGCAGACAAGAATAAAAAACAATCGATATGACAGAAGAAGAAAAAGAAGAACTGAAACTGGAAATCCTCAACGCAATTAAAAGCGAGAGCCAGTCGGTAACAGAACTAGAAGAAGTGTCAAGCCTCGAAGGCGTGAAGACACTCCCAGCAATGCGTGGCACAGATTTGGTCAGCGCACCAGTAAGCCTGCTAGGCAAGCCAGCCACTGATGCTGCAACACAAGCAATGACAGCAAAGGCACAGGCAGAAACGGCAGCGTCAGCAGCAAACACAGCTGCCAGCAATGCGTCAAACCAGGCAACACTCGCACAGGCGGCAACCCAAGCGGCAATCAAGGCCAAAGAAGACACAGAGACAGCGACTATGGCCGCCAATGAAGTTTTGGAAACGCATGAGGCTACAGCAATAGCAGGAAGGGATGGCGCGACCGCACTGTTCGACGGGATTTTAAGCTCTGTATCTGCAGGTACAAGCCAACTCAGCGACATAGACGGAGTCTATTATGCTGAGAACCTTGGTAAGTTCGTCGCCAAAAAGGGATCGTCTTACAGTATTGACTGGGTTGGCAAAGAGATGTACATGGATGGTCAGCACGTAAGGCAGTCGAAACTCTTCCTTAGCAACGACACGCTCTATGCGTGGAGTGTTGAAGAAGGTGAACTTGTGGAAGCCAGCGGGAAAGGCGGAGGCAACACCATCAACGTCAGCACCACCTATCCGCTAGACAACGGATTCTACACCCTTTCTACAGCCATCAAGGCAGTAGAGGAGAAAAGACGGTCAAAGGGAGCGTGTGTGACATTCGAGGTTAGCCAGGGCAAATGGCAGACAAAGCAGTTCATCGGCACCAACCTCGCCAGTTGGGAGAGCGAAAGCAGTTGGGACGACTTCGGCGGCGGAGGTACCGTTAAAAGCGTGACCCTTAACGGACGCAAGAGTATGCCCGACAATCTTGGCAACATATCACTATCCTTTGACGAGGTTACTGTTGACACCAGCCTTGACACTCAGAGCACGAACCCAGTGCAGAACCAGGCTGTTGCCGGAAAGTTTAACGAGATTGAGAGCAATACCCTTTTCGACAGTGATGTTGAAGAAGGCGAAGACGGCAAACAGACTGTAATCCTGAAAAACAAGAGTGGCGCGGCCATCACACAATTCACCCTTGCTGCAGGCGGTGGAGGTGGCGGTGCTGACACCCAAACAACGAAAATCGTGTTGGGAGCAAGCGTGAGCCAGAACATCATCAAGGAAGGAGGAGACTGCGTGCTCACATGGAGCTACGACCACCAATATGTTGGAGGTGACGACAACGGCCAGACAACAGGCCAAAAAGCGACTATTGAGATTCGTGTGCTGAGAGGTTCCATCATGGTGTACGAGGACACCACCGAAGATGTGAGCCGTGGCACCTACACGCTCAATGTGAGCAAGTATCTGCAGGTCGGCACGACAGACATCTATGTCAAGGCCACCACTACAGACGCAGACGGAAAGGTACAGAACAAGCAGGCCTACGTCAATGTCAAGGTCGTTAACCTTAGCCTTCAGAGCAGTTACAGTGTAAGCAGCGGAATAGTCACCGGTGGGTATGCCTCAAACGAGAGCGCCATTGTGCCTTACACCGTTCAGGGAACAGGAACAAAGGTGGTAACAATGTTTCTTGACGGGAAACAGTTCGAGAGCACGACGGTCACACGAAGTGGTACAACCAACGGCAGTTTCAGCATACCGATGACCGGTCTGCAGGTAGGCCGTCACACCATGCAGATTGTCGCAGAAATGGAGGCAAGTTCAACACTCACGCTGAAGAGCGAGAGTATCTATATGGACTTTTACAAGGCTGGAAGCGGAGGTCCGCTAATCGGCACCAAGCACATATTCAAGGACGGCCGTATATTCACAACAGACCATCTCACACCAACGGTGGCTGCAGGGCAATATGAGCAACTCCTTTTCGAATACTCCGTCTATGATCCGAGCGTGACACCTGCAACCATGACAGTCTTTCAGAACAATGTCGCAGTCCAGGACATATCGGTTCCACGCAGTCTGCAGACTTATGCCAACCGATTCACCGACCAGGGCAAGCAAGCCATCAAGCTGGTGAGTGGGGCTTCTGAATACCTCATGTATATCGACGTTATAAAGAGCAGTATCGATGTAAACGAAGCAACATACGGACTCCTGTTGAAGTTGAGTGCCGCAGGCAGAAGCAATGGAGAGAGCGACCCAGCACACTGGGAATACGGGAGTGTCAAGACCACATTCGAGAACATGGACTGGAACACAAGCGGATGGACCGGCGACTCTCTGAAGCTGATGAACGGCTCAAAAGCCCACATCGGCATCAAACCGTTCGTATCGGACGCAGCCACCAAAGGATGCACCATTGAGGTTGAAATGAAGGTTTCCAACATCACCGACAAGGAGTCGGATGTTGTGAGCTGCATGGATGGTTCAAAGGGCTTCCAGATAACTGCAGAAAAGGCGATGATGTACACAGGCTCAACGAAAGAGGTTGAAGATGAAGACGGGAACAAGACAACACAGCCGGTAGGCGTAGGCCGTCAGTACAGCTCCGATATGTGGGTGAAACTAGCCTTCGTCATCGGCAAACGTTCAAACGGCCGCCTGATGGAACTGTATGTGAATGGAGTGCGTTCAGCAGCCGACATATATGGAGACAGCGACAACTTCATGCAGAACACGCCAAACGGAATCAACATCAGCAGTGACGGAGCCAACGTTGAGATAAGGGTTGTGAGGGTATATGACCGAGACTTGACCGATGATGAGGAAATGGACAACCACATTGTCGATCGTCAGACACTCGACGAGATGGCCTCACTATTCGAGGATAACGACGTTCTCGGTGAAGACGGCACAAGCATAGACTTCCAGAAACTGCGTAACAATGGCAAAGGAATAATGTTGGTAGTCCGTCCGAACGGCCTTGCACCCGTCAACGCAGAAAACAACAAGAAGACCGATTTCCTGTCCGATGTCCACTTGTGGCTACCTGATGGCAGATACGTGTACATGCACAACGTATATGTGAGAATCCAGGGCACGAGCTCAACCAAGTATCCAACCAAGAACTACCGCATATACTGCGCAAAGGGCGAGTCTCCAGAAATGTATGTCAACGGCGTACAGCAGGAAAAGCTGAAAATAGAACTTCGCATCGGTCAAAAGCCCGTAAAGATTCTATGTCCGAAAGCCGACTATTCCGACTCATCAATGGCACAGAACACGGGAGGTGCAAAAATCTGGAACAATATGATGAAGTCGCTTGGCTTCCTGACACCACCACAGCAGGTTGACAGTACCATCCGCACATCTGTTGACGGCTATCCAATAGACGTTTTTTCAGCAGAAAGTTTGGAGGACACTCCAGAATACTACGGCCAGTACAACTTGAACCATGACAAAAGCGACTGGCAGGAAATCATCGGTATGGAAGGTGTGGAAGGTTTCACACCTGCAGAACCAATAGCGTTCGAGTTCCTGAACAACACCGAACCATTGTGCCTGTTCCAAGCATCAGCAGACCTGGACGCACAAGCATCGGCTCAGTTTGACAACGCACTCGAGTTCAACTATCCAGCAAAGACCGGAGGAGAAGACACAAAGTGGGCCAACGCTCCAGAATCGAAGAAGAATGCGTTCAAACGATTGTGGGGTTGGATAAGGGACTGTGTTCCTTCTGGTGCCAACACAAACGATGTGAGCACCTTCTACAGCACCAAGTTCCGCAATGAGGTGAGCCAATACATCAACACAAACTTCCTTTTGTGCTGGTGGCTTTACACAGACTACTTCTTGAACGTTGACCAACGAGCAAAGAATATGATGTGGTGCACTTGGGACGGTCTGATATGGTACATGATCTATTATGACGGAGACACTCAGTTGGGTGACCGAAACGACTCAATGCTCGCATACCTTTATAACGTGACACGTGACACATGGGACAGCGACAAGAGCAAGTACGCGCTAGAGGGTCACGATTCATGGCTCTGGTGTCTTGTCCAGGCGAACTTGGCAGACGAGATAAAGTCCATGGCAACCAGGATAAGAGAGAAACTGACTGAAGACCTTGTGAACGACATGTTCGACAAAGAACAGCAGGCCAACTGGTGTGGCCGTGCCTACAACAAGTCTGGCGACATCAAGTATATCAAGCCACAGACCGTGGGTGTACCAACCAAGACCGGAATAGTGAAGTATCCGTACATATATGCGCTCAAAGGTGACAAGCAGGCTTTCCGCCACTGGTTCATCCATAACCGCTTCGCCCTGCTTGATGCCAAGTACGAGACCGGCAACTACTTGTCTGATAATATAGACATGTATATGAGCCGTAGCGCGACAGACCAAGCCAATACAATAGTGGTCACCAGCAACGAGCTGTACTATTTCGGCTATGGTACCAACAACGCCCCACACCTTCAGTCTAGTGAAGAGGCGAAGAAAGGAGAGACGGTCACATTGCTGTTCAGCAACGCCTTCACGGTAAACGACCCAATCCGAATCTACGGAGCGAGCCGAATCGCAGAACTGAACATGACAGGAGCCGCCAACAACCTCACCGGAGACTTGAACTTGAACAAATGCAAGGTACTTCGCAAACTTGACCTATCGACTAACCAGAGCGGTAGCAACGGTTGGTGTCTGGTCCTTGATCAGTGCCAGCAATTGTCAGATGTCAATCTGTACGGCCAAGGCAATGCAAAGACCGGCACACTCAGCAGTATGGAGTTGGATTTCCGCAACCAAACGAAGCTTAAAACACTAGATGCGCGAGGTGTTAATGTCCAGGCTGTATTGTTCGCCCCAGGTAGTCCATTGACCACTGCAAAACTAGGCAACGCTATTCAGACTCTTCGACTGGAGTACCTTCCAGAACTGAAGGAAAGCGGATTGACTCTGCAGAATTGGCGAACCATCAAGACATTGCGAATTGCAGGATGTCCAAATATCAGTTGGCAGTCAATGATCAGCAAATGCGTCAATGTAGAGCGTGTGCGAATTGAAGGCGTGAATGTGGAAGACGACGGAACCTTGTTGAAGAAATACATGTCGCTTAAAGGCGTTGATGCGAGTGGTAACGCAGTCGATTATTGCGCACTGACAGGCACTGTTCAACTGACAAGATATATCGATGACGAGGAATTTGCATCTATTCAGGAACATTATCCAGAACTGACCATACTTCAGCCGGAATATTCGATGATCGAGTTTGATGACAGTGTAGTTGACGATGCCAATATAAGCAACCTGGACAATGGTACCGGCTACAAATTCGGCAATGACTATGTAGCAAGCGGTCACGTATTAGCAATCCTAAAAAAGCGAACAAGGGTTCTGGCGAAGCTGACCAAGAGGCCAACATCACGAAACATCACACACGCAGGAGTGCAGACGGTGCAGAACAATCCTGATGGGGAGATGACTATATATCCGTTGCATGCTGACAATTCAAACTTCTACGCAGATGCCGCCAATCTCGAGCAGTGCACAGCCGCCAAACTCGACAGCACAGAAGGAGACTGGATGATGTATGAACCTCACCGCTGGTGCAAGGGTGTAAATGACACGCTGAACAACAAGCATTACACTTGCTGGAGCAGCAATGAAAAGAAACCATCGCGTCCAAGTTGCAAAATCGTCACTCTCGACGAGATAAAGGATGCAGGAGACTACCGTAACAACTACAAGATATTGAGCGGCAAAGGAACTCTTTCTGCAAGCTATACATCAGACTCCAATTATGCCGTGTGTCGTGTAGTGGTGAGCGGACACAAGAAAATCAGATTCCCAAGTGTGCCAGGCACTGGCCTTGTTGGAGCTGTATTCTCCGATTCTGCAGGAAACGTTGTAGGAACAATTGTCGTCAGCACTCTGAATGTGAAATTTGTGGCCGGCATGTATCTGATATCAGATGTTCCATCCAACGCAGTAGCGCTCAATTTCACAATCCACAAGACTGCGGAGTTTGACATGGTAGTACTTAGCAATTCCAACAAAATCGAGGATATGGAGCCTGAATGGGTTGAGGTAGAGCCTTATTTGTGTGGCGTTGTAGGAAGTTCTATTGTAGGTGATAAATTGCGTGCATGCATTACAGGAGGAAGCACTGCAGCCAATATGGCATGGACAGACTTCCACTACTATTCTGCACAACGAGGTTTGCAGCAAATCGATGGTTTAATGCATAACAATATAGCGAACCTATTCTACGCAAAATACGGCCGCAGAGACAGCCAAATGACGTGTGGTGCAGGTCAACACACCAATAACAGAGTGACAGGTGGAACAGCAAAGATAGGTATGCAAGACACAGTGAATACCAACGGCACTGTAGTAGGCGGTATTGAATCTGAAGGAAAGGCTTTCTATAAGGCACGCAATGCGGATGGCGAGACACTTTTCTACAGCATCAACAACACCAACTGCTTGGGCTACGAGGACATATATGGCAACAAGTATGACATGATGGACTGCGTAGATGTGCCAAATGGGAACCGAAAGTGGCGTTATATGATGCCTGACGGAACAGAACGTTGGGTACAAGGAGCCTCCTCTGAAGGTTGGATAACAGCCGTTGCTAATGGTCTTTACATGGATATGACGCCGGTTGCCGTGAATGGCAGTTCAACGACTTACTATTGTGATTATTACTGGCAGTCGGCATCAACAAGCCGTGTGGTTTATCGTGGGTACAACTTCGCGAGCGCGAGTGGCGGTGTGTCGAATGCGTATGCGAATTACGATGCATCGAGCTCGAACGCGAATATCGGCTCGCGTCTGGCCTTCCGCGGAAAAATCGTCAAAGCGGAAAGCGTCGTTGCGTTTAAAGCGGTGAGCGAAGTGTCGTGATCGCCAAAGCGTAAAGCGAAAGCGAAGCGTAAAAAAGAAAAGGAGCATAGGTTATGCCTGTGCTCCTTTTTGTGTGCATACCGCCGAAGGCGGTCGATTTTTTAAGAATTTGAACGTTATTAGAATGGCAGTCGAATAATCTTATCATCCAAGCCGTTTCCCTATCTTGATGACGAAATATTGCGTTTTGGGGGCTGCTCCCCATTCTTGTTTACCTTCGCCTATTGTCACACCTTCACACTGAAAAACCATTTTTCTATTAGTGTAACCATAATGGAATATGATTTGGTCATACAAGACACCAAGCCTTTTCTCCCAATATGGCTTAATTTCACGATATTCTTCAAGTTTGTCACCTTGTTCAATCAGTTCATACCATTTAGCTTTCAGTACGAGGTGGAGTGTATTCATAATGATACGTTTCGTTTTTCTAAAAAATACGTTTCGTTTAAAAATTGTCTAACATTTCGTTTTGCGGATTATACTATTGTCGTCACCTTGAGCATTCGGACAAAGTAAACGGCATAGCAATCCGAATTGCCTGGAGCGAATGTTTATGGAATCCGGCACACGTACAACTGTCTCAAATAATGGCAGAAGCATTCAACAAACATTTTGACGGGGACAAAGAAATCCTCAAATCTCCAGAATTGAAGATGAAAGGGGATGGATATAATGACTACAAAGACAACATCGACGAAATGTGAGAAGTGACAAACAAAAATCGTTGCCGATAATTCAGCAACGATTTTTGTTTTTCTATTTTTCAAAAAATGGATGAATTTCCCTAAATTATTTGGCAATCAGCAGACTCTCAATGTAAACATAAACAAAAATTGTAGGGCAAAACATCATTTTTTTGTACTTTTGCAAAAAAATTCAAATGTTCCTACTTTTAAAAAAGACATACCGGTTAATTATTTGTTTATCTGTTTTGCAGGTTTGCTCTTTACACGGCTACTCTCAGTCGGCAGTTGTTGCTGGGGGTGGTTCCTTTTTTTCTCCGCAAACAGGTGGCATATCTGCCTCAATAGGACAGACAGGCTACCAATACACCACCAACGAGAACAGCGAAAGTCTTTCAGCAGGTGTCCAGCAAACCTACATAGAGCCGGACAAAGATACAAAATCATCGAACTACGAAGATCAGTCCATATCCATCCGGATAGCACCCAATCCGACAACCGATTTCTGCACAGTCTTGGTTGAGGGCAGAGACATTTCCTCTCTTGATTTCACCATCTGTGACATGGCCGGACGAGAATTGAAGAGAAATGCCATAGACAGCAACAACCGTGTATCCTTTGAAGAATTTTCACAAGGTGTTTATCTTTTAAGAGTGAAAGGGAACGTTCCAAATTGCTCATACATTTTCAAAATCATTAAGGAATAAATAGAATGAAAAAGTTTGGTTTATACATATTGTTTTTACTCCACTTTGCCTGTTCACTGTTCGCTGGAGTCCCACATAGCATCAGTTATCAGGCTGTCGTTCGCGACGCAGAAGGCGCATTGGTTTCAGAATCACCTGTAGGCGTCAAAGTCGTCATCGTCAAATCCAATGGAGACGAGGTCTATGCCGAGACACGCACCGTCACATCCAACAAAAACGGATTGATTTCATTCGCAATAGGTGATGAAAACGCATCAAGTTCACAATCACTATCCGACGTCGATTGGGCAAGCGGGCCATTTTTTGTTCGATGCAGCGTTGACCTGACAGGATCAGGCGAATACACACTCTCGCTCACCACCCAGTTGACAAGCGTGCCATACGCACTCTATGCGGAGAAAGTATCGCCCAACGCTTTGCCAGAATGGGTTCAATCGGGAAAAAAGCCCGTATATACCTACGAAGAAATCACCAACAAACCAACCATACCAACAAAGTTGAGCGAGTTGGAAAACGACCTTAATTTCTTCAACAAAGACAACACTATTGGAGACACTTCAGCATTTTCGAAAATCACCTTTGAAGACATCAAGAAGTGGAACGCAAAATTGGATTCAGTCGTAGAAACCGACCCTGAGTTTAAGAAATCCGTCGCTGCGGGCATCACCACTGAGGATATTGCAAAGTGGAATGCCAAATTGGATTCGGTTGTTGAAGCCGACCCTGAATTTAAGAAGTCAGTCGCTGCAGGTATCACCACCGAGGATATTGCAAAATGGAATGCTAAATTGGATTCAGTCGTAGAACCCGACCCTGAGTTTAAGAATTCCGTCGCTGCGGGAATCACAACTGAGGATATTGCAAAGTGGAATGCAAAGTTGGATTCAGTTGTTGAAGCTGACCCTGAATTTAAGAAATCCGTCGCTGCAGGTATCACCACCGAGGATATTGCAAAATGGAATGCTAAATTGAGCGAAGAAAAAGCAGC
>JAGHUM010000026.1 GCA_018064855.1 Candidatus Physcocola equi | reverse complement strand
GCTCGCTGCCCCTCGACTTGCATGTGTTAGGCCTGTCGCTAGCGTTCATCCTGAGCCAGGATCAAACTCTTCATTGTAATTAATGTTTTTGTTTTTTCTCTTTTCAGGGAGCTATGCATTCAGTCTGTCTCCAGACTGACTACCTTGCTTTTCTATGCTACTGTCTATCGGAATTTCCTCAAAGATCTCTCTTCTCGTATGCCCCGCCGACGCTTCGGCGGGTCTTCGCTTCTCGCTCCGAGCTGACCGCTCGTCCCGATTGCGGATGCAAAATTAGAGATTTTAACACATTCAAACCAAATGTTTTTGAATATTTTTTGAGAATATTTTTGCACTTTTTGAATGTTACGCTCATTTTCAATGCGTTACATTTTACGCTTCTGCATATTTTTGCGTGCCAAATCGGGGTTTCAGGACGGAAACTTATCAACAAATTGTGATCTCACGGCTTTTTCGGGCACGGAACAGCGTTCGGCGAAGCCAATTTCACGAATTCAAGATGACCTAATGTTAAAATGATAAACAACAAATCAAAAGATAGTGTTATTTTTGTTGACTATAATAAGGACCCACTATTACCAGTTAGAATAGAAATCATATGAATACAACTTCAAATAACGAGAAAAAAGGCATTGCATACATCAGAAAGAAACAAGATCTACATAGCGTCTTGTTAATGTTCTCGTTCTTTCTATTACCATTTGGAGTTCCCCTTTTTATAAAAGAGTGCCTAGCTAAAATGTCTGAAGGAATGACATTCGCATTTATCCTTTCCGGAATCTTTATCTGCTGGGCTATGTATTTTTATTTTTCGTATTCATTCGCGGAATCAGAAGAACACTATGCAAGAGCCTACTTCATTAAGCAAGTGTGCGACTTGAATCCGGAAGCGAAAATCAGTCAAGACGAAATCATAGCAAAAGAATTTCACAAAGATTTCATGTCTATTCTGAATGGAAGTGAAAATTGCGAGCCCAAAACCCACGAATTAACAGATCTCGAAACAGAAAAAAAATCAAAGTTCATTCGAATTCTGTATCGCGTTGCTATTGCCGACGACGGAATTAAAGACGACGAATGGGATCTTATTGACAATATTGCCGATAATATAGGTATTCCAGCCCATGTTAAATTACATATTCAGAAATACTATGAACCCGTCAGAAGAGGAGCCGCCTACGAGAAGCAAAAGGAGCAAGAACAAAAAAGCACCCCTTTCTCGCACAAAAGCATGGTTCAATCGGCTTTGGATACTCTCGGAGTAAGTTCCGACGCCACAATAGAAGAAATAGAGAAGACATACCGTCAGCTTGCTTTGCTATATCACCCAGACCTTCCAAAGAATGCCCACCGGAAAGAAGAGTGCGAAGAGAAGATGAAGGCCATCAACATCGCATACGAGGAGATATTGAATATGATGAAAACAAACTCCTAAGACCTTTCTTAAAAGGATAATACGCGGTTGGAATGTGATGACTACAATTGTTTTTTCATGCGAAAAAATCAATTTCCTGCATAACTATGCATTCCTCCCAGCAAATAATTCACTCCGAAATAGGTCATCAGCACACAAAGAAACGCCAGCACCATGTACCAATGGAATGTCTTTTGAACGGCAAACACCTTCGCCTGCGGAAACAATACAGCCGCCCCATACACCATCAAAGTGATCAAAGCCCAGACTTCCTTCGGATCCCAACTCCAATAAGCACCCCAAGACTCATTCGCCCAAACTGCGCCCAACAATATGCCGACACCCAAGAGCAGCGTCGCTGGATATAACAGCACCTGATTCAATACAGTGAGTTGATTGACCTGTTCCTGATTGCTGCGCAAACGCAACAGCAAAGCAAACACACTGTTCAACATGACAAACGAAAACAAAGCATACGACATCATCACCATAGAAACGTGCGTACTCAACCATGGGGAGTTCAAAACTGGCATTAGTGGCGTTATCTGTGGATTCATCTGCCCCAAATAAGCCACCAAAAGTGTGAAACCCGACATAAGGAAACCAAACACAAGCACAAAGCGGTAACGTCTGCATAAAACCAATGCTATCAGCATGATACACAAAGCCAGAAATTGCATGGTCTCAAACCCGTTGCACAATGGTATTCTGCCGCAAATGTACCAGCGCAGTCCATATTCAAACGCATGAGCCAACAACGCTATCACCATAACACAAGGCAATCCCTTTGTTACGACGTCTATAACTCTCATATTCACATCAGCCTTCAAACTTTTCACGAGAAACAAAGCAAACGCCAACAGCCCTATTGCAATATTCATCATAAAAAGAATTTTGTTTACAGGCAATCGGTTGTACAGCAATTCCGCGCTGACTTCCGTTTCCGACAAAGGCTGCACGCTGCCATCCACAGGTAGCGGTTCCATCAATGTATTATTACTCAGCATCAGAATGATGCCGATTTTTTCATCCAGCTCACTTATGGCCTTCTCTAATTTTGAAACGCCTGGCTCTTGCAGTTCTCTTGTCCACAAGTCTTGGAGTTTGTATTTCCCACTGGCATCCCAAAGATCATCAAGGCTGCAATAACTCTCGGCTAACCCTAATTCGTTTCTCAGCAACCGGCTTTTTATCTTAATGATTTTTTCGCCACGCCACTTTTCCGGGGCAATACTCCAACCTCCGACGACCTGCTCTGGCAACAGACCTTTATAACTGTTTTTCCCGTAGAGTTTTTTCACGAAATCTACTGCCACTGTGTTAAATGGAACTATTCTGTTTTGATAAATCACCTGTTTGCGCTGCAATCTCAAGGCTTCTTCCCGAGGAATCACAGGTGTTTTTTGCAAACTTTCCACTGCCTTTATCGGCATATTTGCTCCACTTAGCATCCACAGCAACAAAAACAAGCCTCCCTGTCTCAAGACTTGACTTCCAAGCAATCTCCTAAAACGGCCGCCTGGCCGCAGCAACGAAACAAGTCCCGCAACGATGAACAGCATATAACCTGCAAATGTGGTATTCGTTCCCCATGGATCATGATTGACACTCAACCAACTTCCCATACCGGCATCGTCAAAACTGGACTGGCAAAAACGATAACCGTCTTTCACCAAATTTCGGTTCATCGACACCATTTCACTCCGGCCATTCACTCTCAGATAACTCACATAATCCATAGGAGCCTGAGTACCCGGATAAAACCTGGTGCTGAAACTATCCAACCGCATCTCAAAAGGCAATGCATGAGACTGATGTCGCTCATCTTCAAAAGAAGTGCAACACACCCCTTTCCGCAAATGAACATAGCCCTTTTCACTGCTGATGAAACTGAGAAAACCTCCCGCCAATATGGTCGTAATAGACAATGCCATCAACAAAAGGCTGATATTTTCCCATATTTTGTGCTTTAGCGCAAGTCCGATGCCAACTGCTGTCAGCACCATCCACAATGCCACAAACCAAATATGCCCATATATGTATTGGTTGGAAAAAGCCAACCCTTGATAGTCTTCTACGATAGTCGCGCTTGCCAGAACGACAACAACGATGATATATAATACTCCAAATAGTTTTGTCATATCCTATCCTGCAAGCCTCAGAGATTTTTGTAAGATGGATGTTGCATTTCCTTCAAAGCAATACATTCCATTTCTATGAGCCACGTTGGCCGGCAAACCGGAGCCAAAAGAATCACCTTCGGCACGTCGGGGAATTTCATATCAAACAACCGTTTGACAATAGCATAATCAGCGGGGTCTCGCAGATAAACCAGCATCTGCCCCAAATCCTGAAATCCGCACTCGGCTTCTTCCAGAAGAGCCTCCACATTCTGCCACATCCGCTCCACTTGTTTCTCAATGTCGCCCACATGCACCACATTCCCCTTGTTGTCGATACTCGCAGTGCCGGAAATAAACACATGACGTCGGTCTCCATAGTCAACATAAGTACCACGTTCAAAACTAACGCCATATTCATACGTCGGATTCAAAAAATCTTTGGCATACAAAAAGTTGATCTGTCCATTTTCCAGTCCTCCGACTGCATAGGTGTTCATCTGAACAAGGATGTTTTTATCCGCACTTCGGCCTCCAATGCCTGTGCTGGTGATAAAATGGGTTTTGGATGTCAGATCGTGAAGGGCAAAGACATCATTGCGTCCGTGCACCACTCCTTCATAGTTCACATCCACGTTTTGAACAAAAAACCAAGTCCGGATACAATCATTTTCAAGGGTAAGATTTTCCTGAGCCAACTGTGTGGCATAGCCGGTCAGCAATCGATATGTTTGCTGTTCGCTGTTTCCGTCTTTCAATGTGGTGGTTCCACCCCACAGATGTCGGTAATTGCCGAAAGTGGCCTCCACAAGTCCACAATCCAGCAATCTACACGTTGCGTCTTTCACAAAATAAACCCATAAGGCAACTTTGGTGCCATCCAGCGGCGCTTGCTCCACCACTGATGTCGCAACTGTTTCCTTTTCCTCATCCAGATGCTGGCAAACCAATGATTCCTGATTGGCCGCATCGCTTAGAAAAAAACGGCGGAACACAGGCACATAACCTTTCAACTCATTTTCTTTCAAATGGTTGTATGTATCCATCACACCATCTATTTGTGCAGCAGCAGAAGACCTGTTCTGGTCGGCATGTATCATGATGTGGCATTCTCCAACTCCGTTTTTGGTGCAGAACTCATATATTTCCACTCTCGCATCGTATGAAGTTTTCAGTTGGTTGATATTAGACGCCATTTCTATCTTTTTCATTGTTTTCACAAATTTAATACATTTTATTGGCTTACGCCTTGGTTTATCCATTCTTTTACAAGGTTGCTCATGGCACTTCCATAAAAGAAACGCGTATGATTGTAATGCCAACCGCAGCTATCGCCATATTCTGTCAGCACTTTATACAACACGCTATTTTCCGCATGACCGGGATCCACTCGCTTGAGGCTGTCTATCGTTGATGACGCCACACCCACCAGGCTTTTATAACTATCACCTTCTGTGAGATAAAGACCTGCAGCCGGCGTTTCTCCCATGCCATGACAGTAGGCACATCGCTTTGTGAAGATGTTGTTTTGAATACATGCGAACATACCGGCATCCACGTCATCCGCTTTGAAACAGATGGTGTCTGCCAACTTGCGATTTGGTTCATTTGACTTGTTGTATATTGTAGCCAACGTCGCCACTCGTTTGTTGATCAGATTCAAGACGCAAAGTTCTATACTTTCACAATTCGGATTTATGCCTTCAAATGTGAATTCTTGCAGTCGTTCGGAAACAGGCACCGCTTTTGCCAACAATGGATAAGAGTCTTGTGCGGCGAAAGCAGCCACCACAATCTGATATTTGTCGCTCCACTCCTCCATGTTCTTTAAACTACCGTTCATTTTCACAACGTAGCCATCGTCAACAAAGACTTCGTTTTCTTCCCTAATTTCGCCATCGTCGCAGCCGCTCAATCCACTCAACAGCAGCCCCGCCACCATCATGGCAAATACAGCAATATGCTTCATAATCCTCTTATTGTTCTATTAGAAACTGTATTGCAACAGCACCATCGCTTTGTGTGTCGCTATCCCCAAATCATCATTGTCGCGATCAAGTTGGGTGTCGTGGTTTACACGTCCGGTGTACTGATACATCGCTTGTAATTTAAGGTTACAACTATTGATGAAATAATTGAAACCCAATGCCGGCATATTGAGATAACCATTAGCGTCCCATCCGTTTCGGTTAAAGAAATCATAACGGAAAGCCCCCTGCAAGTTATGAGTCAGAAAGTAGCCCAATTGCGCATAACCACCAAGGTAATCAAACTGGTCGTCGATTTTCTGTCGATCGGTGAAACCAACATGCATGGTATATATTTCTCCTGCCAGATACAGACGTTTGTACATCCAAGCCGCCTCCAATCCCAAGCGGCGGTCATTGGTGCTTTCGTATTCACTTTCCACATTGATGCTTCCAGAAACAGCAAACAGCATTTTATTGTCATTTAAGTGGTTGGGGTCTCCCTGTGAGCTCGGCATGACACCCTTCGGCATATATGCCAGACGTCCCGCATAAAGCAAGGAAGGTATGTGCCAATCATCACTAAATGTTTTGGAGGCGCCATTGACTCCACTGCCTGTTCCATTCCAAACTCCCAATTCATAACTCAATTTCTGCCTTGCAACCAATCCGTGAAATTCCACGCCCAAATCGAAACCTGTTCCTATATTGGGAGTCACCGCATTCAGCGTATAGGGCATAATGACGCTGGATGTCAATGACGTAGGAACACTAGGGAGCAGCGTTCCACCGAGCATAGTCAGATAGGCGTGAGTGAAGGGAGTTTTGAACTTTCCCGTACGAACCTGCAATCCGTCACACACTTTGGCATCTATCCATCCTTGTTGCAGAATGTTGCCGCCACTGGCTGCGGCATTTACACTAACATTGAAACTCAGTCGGTCAAACGCCCTTCCTGTGAAACCGATAATGGCGTAGGGCACGGCGAATCCGGAATTAGCCACATTGTCTTGATTATAGGCTTTGTCTAACCCTTCATCGTCATACCAGTTGAAATTGGCAGTTGTTTGCACCATCATGTATGGCTTGAAAGCGAATTTACCATCCGCGCTTTGCAATGCGAATCCTTGACGTCCAGCAATCGGAATCACTCCGCAATCGTTATCTTCCATAATCTGGCGGTCGCGATCGTTTATTAACGGTTTTTCAATGGTGGAACCAGTTGATACGGTATCGTTTTGTGCTGACACTGATGCACAGAAAGCAACACTCATAACGAGCAATATATAGTCTTTTTTCATTTTTTATTTGATTGATTTATGGTGACCTATAATGATTGTAAGAAACGGACAACAGCGTCTCGTTCTGTTTTATTCATATTTTTGAAGATGTTTTTTGAGGCTTCTCCTTCTCCCCCATGCCACATAATGGCCTCCACAAAATTCCTTGCACGTCCGTCGTGAAGGAAATAGGTGTGTCCATTAACCACTTTCTGCAGTCCCACTCCCCAAAGTGGAGTCGTTCGCCACTCATTTCCCATGGCCAGTCCGCTTTGATAATTGTCGTTTAGTCCCACGCCACAGATTTCCGAGCCCATGTCGTGAAGCAAGAAGTCGCTATATGGATGAATCGTTTGTCCGCCAAGCCAAGGCAGACGTGTGCCATTCAGCAAGGTACTTCCACCAACGCGAGTATGCAAAGTCGTGACATGACAGAGATGGCACCTTGCTCTGTAAAACAGCTGTTCTCCCATTTTCACCTGTGGATCGTTCACATCCCGACGTGCAGGAACGCCATTGGCTTGCATATAAAGATCCACATCTTCCATATCGGTGGTGGTTGCATCGAGTTTGTCGTACATCAATCCCATCATACTTCCTTGAGCAATCTGACGTTGTCCTCGGCAAATCTCTTCCGGATAGCGGCTATTTGTATAACCCATATCACTGCTGAATCCCAGTTCAACCGTCAAGTCGGCATGCTGTGCTTTGTTTCCGCTGACGCCAAGCTGCCTCACTCCACGCTCAACTATGTAGTTACACTTACCACTGATGCCATATTCCGGATAATTACTGCGCGCAGCCAATGCTTCTATTTCGTGCGGATCAAGCGCCATCATCTGTCCCATTCCCACATGACGCAACGGAATACGGACTGTGCAAAACAAGTCTTCAGGAGCGATGCTGTCGGCATACCAATCTGTAATGTCATAGGTGAACCAACATAGTTGGTAAGGCTCTCCATCTGGGAATGTGAAATCCTGATAATGTTTGCTGATTTGCACCTTTCCCTCTGCCTCAACGCCATAAATGCTTTGGTCGTGAATCACTCTTCCGTAATCTTGGAAAAATTTCCCGTTTTTACGGCTGACATATACCAGCATACTACTGAAACCATATTTGCCGCTACCCTCCGCATCAGACCATGCAGATGGTATGCTTCTTCCCGTACGGTTGTGACAACTGCCACAACTATATCCGGCATAGACTGGACCCAGGCCTTTATTGTCTCTTGGTCCATCATCATAAAGTGTGTTTCCTCGATTCCAGCGGGTTTTGTTATTTCCACTCACCCAATCCGCTTCGGTGTCATACGCAAACGCGGAACTGGAATAAATGGTGGATATTCCGGCAGACAGTGCATAATTGTCGCGTACTTCAACAAACTCTTCTGTTATCTCTTCTTTACTGCATGATGTAGAGACAAGCAACAAACCTAAAATGAAGGGATAATCAAATACTTTTTGTCTCATCTATCTTTTTATTGCTTTACGCACCAATGGGAAAGACTTCTGGAGGAAGTCCTTCCCAATGGCTCAATACTAACAAATTACATACAAATTAAGACTTTCTACTTTATGGTACGCGCCTTACCCGCTTTATAAATGAGGTATTCCAACGTATGGAAACCGCGTATGCTTTGAGCCGCAGCTATCTCGTCGTTTTCTTCGTCAAATGCTCCGTTCCAGTTCAAGTTTTTGAAGTCGCCGTTGACCAGAATTTCTTTTATGGCGTTTTGGTCGAGTGGCCAGCTGTCCATGTTTGGATCCAAACCCATGTCGGCGACAGGACCGAATAAGAAGGCCTCACTCTTTTCCCAGAATGTTCGGCTGGCAATCCACTTTTCGCATAATGTTTCAAATCCCGCATTGCTTGGAGATTCGGTGAATTCCACCACACTTTTATAAAGATCCTCATTTGCTTCCTTCAAACTTTTGTAGGTTGGGAGCACCACATTATCAACATAGTTTTTGTTGATATTCTCACAAATGCTTTCTGAGAGTTTTGAAAGAGCTGGTGTCAGTTCTTTATCTAAGATGTCTTTCAAATCCGCACAAGCCTCTTGGGCCGATATGGCTTCCGATGAAGCGATGTGATTGCGGAAAGGTTGTGGAATAGCCAATATTTTGTCTATGGCATTTTTAATTGCAGCTTTCACCTTTTTGTCAAGGTTTTCATCCACTTTGGCAATCTGCGCGCTGATAGACTGTTCTGCGACCTGTCCGTTGAGGCTTCCATAGTATGCGTTTTTCACGCTTTCGATGTTGTTGCTGTAATCCACACGGCTGTGCCAGCTATACCAAGATTCTACAGCATATAAGCCTTCCGCATATTTCCCAGACGTCCACAAGTTCAAAGGGTCTCCGATTTTTGCCTCTCCCACCTCGTTAGCAATATCCGAACATCCGGCAATAATCTGCTCTGTGGCTGCCAATGCCGATGAGAAGGTCTCTGTATATCCGCTTTTGCCTGCGTTTTTCATGGTTACTGCATAAGCGTCGCCATTTTCGTAGCCTTCTGTCCAATCATTGTACAGTGTGGTTGCATCCACTTTCAGATAATTGGCCACTACCTTCATATAAGCATTCCAGTTAGCCTTGTTTTTAGCGTTATATTCAAGAGTGTCGCTCGCGTCGATTTTTTTAATAATGTCAGCAGACCCTGTTGGATCTTTTTTGTTGTCATCGTCATCATCTTTGCATGATGTCGTCATGGCCGAGAACATTGCAATTCCCATGAAAAAAGCCATCTTCCATTGAAAATTTTTCTTCATTTTTAATAATATTAGTTAGTTACTTCTTGTTGAACCAAGCCACATAAGCCACACCCAAAGAAAAATCATTTTCAGAGTTGTAGTTGGTGGACCAGTCAAACGCATTGTTTGTACCAATATGTCGGGTTGTCCAATCCCCTTTTATCACCAGATATGGCAAAGCGTACCAATTCACGCCGAAAGTCCAAGCTGAAACTTGGCAGCGAGCGTCTTCCACTTCCCCCACCCAACCTTCATCCAGTTTTTCTTGTGGGTTATAATATTCGAATCGTGCAAAAGGATATATTCTCAGCTGTTTTCTCCGGGAAAGAAAGTTGCCGATGTTCACTCCTACCTCACCGCCATAACTTACTGCATATTTGGCGACAGGCGTGTTTCCGCCATAGGCCGCGCTGGTGCGTCCCAGCGTCGAGCGGGTTAATTTAATCGTATTCCCTATATTCCCATGTATTACGTTTGCACGGGCTGTAACCCAGCGATTCATATATTGGGCGTCTCCACTGAAAATGCGAACAGGCACTTGAAACGTGCTGTAATAGTGTGGATAGTTGGAATTTCTTCCTGCATCTTTGCACCAATATATGCTGCCTCCTATCCTTAATCCGGGTACACCCTTATAGTCTAACCGGCCAACCAAGGCTGGGCTTGTGAATATGTCTTGTTCGAAAAGTCCCTGTTTGGCACCCCCTAAGTATTTATACTTATCCATGCCATCCACGGTCAACCCATTAACGAGCTCAACACAGTAATCAAAGGTATAGTCATCATGACCAAGCGTGCCAAACAGCTCGACACCCGTTTCATGCCATGTGGATGGAATAATACTTGTTTCCCCTTCGGGGCGGCTGGTTCCAAAGAAAAAAATAGGTTCATGGTGGGCATTGGTGATCCCAACCGGAACTATGACGTGCCCCATTCTTAAATTGAGTTGTCGCATGAAGGGCACCGTGATGTGAAATTGTTCCAACGCAACTTCCCCTCCTTTTTCCCACTCACTTTCAAGTTCTCCGTTCTCTGCTCCAGACCCGATTTCTTGTTCCCAAGCAGTGCCAACACCACCCGACTCAAACTCGATTTCCGCACCCAGTTGAAACCAACGATTGAATTTGTAATCACCGGCAAGGACAAAACGCGGCAAAGAGATTTCCGAACGATTCATTCTATAGGTTCCCGTACCACTCCATCGGTTGTAACTATAGTCTTTATGGCTGAAAAGCATCTCTCCATAACCTCCAATTCTGTATTTGTCAAAGGTGGGATCTCCAGCATATTCTCCCTCTCTTTTGGAAGAAACGGGCTCTCCTTTTTGCACTTCCTGGCGAAACTCCGCTTGTGCTTTCTCTAGAATTTCAATTCTTCTGATCAGGGAATCCAATTCCGGATTCTGTGCCGCCAGCGAAGTCACGCACATTGATAAACCTATGTAAACAAGCAATTTATTCATTTCCGCATCTTTTTACGATGCAAAATTACGGCGACTTTTCACCCCTCGCAATCGTCATTTTCCATGATTTGTGCAGCCTCCAAATACTCAATTATAGTGAGCGGCTTTTCATTTTCCCATTGCATGAATATAAGGCAACAACATCCCACTCATTTCACACTCACACCTCTCACTATATTTAGGTATTTTCCAAAGAAAAAACAGCAGACCCAATCTTTCTTTGTTCTTTTTTTTGTTCCTTTGCAACATGATTCAGAAATATCACGCACATGACCCTATCAGTGACCTTATAAGCGACGACTACCGTATGCTTCAAGTCATAAGCCGCTTCAACATAGCTTTGGGAGTGGGCGACCAGACCGTACAATCGGTCTGCCTTGCCTCTGGTGTGGATACACCGACGTTTTTAGCTGTCGTCAACTATATTAAAGCCGGTGAGAAAGTCTATTCCGTTGATTTGGTCGATTCAGTAAGCGTTGGCCAACTTTTGACCTACCTCGTCCGTTCCCACACCTATTTCCTGCAATTCCGATTACCTGCTATCCGGAGAAAACTTATTGAGGCAATCGATTGCTCAAGCAACCAAATAGCCTTTCTGGTCCTTAAATTTTACGACGATTATGCGGCGGAAGTGGGCAGACACATGGAATATGAAAACGAGCATGTGCACCCTTATGTGAATCTGCTGCTATCTGGCAAACTGCCCCAAGGCAACCAATTCGACAAACTGATTCACCAACATCAGGATAACCATGGAAGCATCGAAAAAAGTGGTGAGGAACTGAAAAACATCATCATTAAATATTACACCAGCGACTCTAATCCTCTTATTCTGAATGACGTGCTGATGGATATCTACATGATGCAGGAAGACTTGCTGATGCACTGCCATCTGGAAGACACGCTTTTCGCTGAGGCCGTCCGCCATCTGGAAGAAGATGTGAAGGAAAATGCAAACAACAGTCATCAGGAACCTGACGAGACGGATGACAAAGTTTCAGACGGACTTTCTGAACGAGAAATAGATATTATTCGAGAGATAGTAAAAGGTTTAAGCAATAAGGAGATTGCCGACAATCTTTTCATTTCGGTCAATACGGTTATGACACACAGGCGCAACATCGCCCGCAAGTTAAACATTCACTCGCCTTCTGGTCTTACCATCTATGCGCTCGTAAACGGCATAGTCTCGCTTGAAGACGTGAAAATCGGGAAAGAATCATAATTCCTCCGCCATCAGTTGTTTCAATCTGTCTTCCACACCATCTTCTGATACCCACCCATAGCAGGACTCCCTCAGCAATCTGTCGTTCGCCCTGTTATAAGCCACTATGTTTTTCATGTCGAAATACTTTTCCCACTGTTGGTCTGTCCCCGATATGATTTGCAGGTTATGTCTCGCTCCTTCCAGCAATTCGTTCATTTCGTCCTCTCTGATGCGGCTATAGTTTTTCTTGACGAAAGCAACATCGGCCTCGTCTTCCGACTCAAACGTTTCTATTATCTGCTTATACAATGCTATTGCCTTGTCTTTTGATTGTCCGACATAAAGTCCTGTAAGATAGTGGAACGCCAGTCGCCACATACAAAACACCTCTTTTTTCATGGCGCCAACATACGTCAACTTGAAAGATTCTTCCCATCTTTTGTCTGTCTCCAGTCTGTTTGCTATGGCCTGTATGCTGCACAAATGGCCCAGTTCAATCGCTTTCATATAATAATGATAAGCCAAACCAAATGTGTCTTCGTCATAATAATGCGAACCTGCGCCGTCGAAGAAACATCCCAAACACCAATAAGCATCCATCACCCCATCTTCAGCGGCTTTTTGATAGCAGTTTACTATTCTCTCCAGTGAATCCCAATCGGCGTCTTCGCGAACATATACCCAGTTTACGTCATCATGATTCTCCGCATATTCCAGTTCATTGCCAAAGTTCTCTGGTTCATCAGCAACCAACTGTTTGTCTTTATCCAGAAGTCGTTCATACGGTGTCCCCTTCAATGCTATAAAAGAATTGCAAACATAAGCATTTGCGGCATTAGGGGCTTCCTCCATCGTTTCGTCAAAGAGGAAAGGTGGAATCGGCGACAAACTTCCGTTTATTTCTTCAGACAAGGAATCCAGTCCATCGTCAAAAATAAACTCTTCACTTTCAAACAACGAATCGTAAGGCCGCAGCAACTGCTCCAGTCTTTCTTCTATGCTGTTTTCAATATATTCATACTTTTCAATTTCTGACAATTGTCCCGGTAGTTTGTCAATTTCAAAAATCTCTGTATTCTCTGGAATTTTATACATTTTGCTTAATGGTTACAGTTTTATGAAATAGGTAACGCTACTCTGCCATGTATATCTTGGCATCAATTTTTACCCATCCGTTTTTATTGTGGATTTTCACTATACGACAGAAAAATCCTTTGCCGGCATCCATGAGGCGGGAAATAATTAGGTTCCATTCTCGTGGCACCCAACCTACCTGGTCCTCTCCCAAATACAAGGCTATGGCTTGCGGATCATACTCGTTGTCCGGACATCTCCTCATCGTCAAGACAGTCTCCGGCAACAACTTCGATTCCAATTCTTCTATCTTTTCACAAAACGAAGTTCCTGCAACCACTATGTCCAACAAGAAAATTTCTCTGCTGAACGATGAATATAGGTCGAGCTGGCTGTCGTTCGTATGTGTCAGCAATTCCATCATCTGCTGACTGAGTTCTATAATCCCAGTATTCATGATTAGTTTATTTTATGCCAAAATACTCTTTCTGTAATTTGTAACGCAATTCAAATTTTTCCTTCTGGATAGTGAGCTGTTGAATCCTGTTCTCTAAGTCTGCCGTCTCCCTATCGACCCACTCCCTGTCAGACAACTTTTCTCGGAATGTGAACGGATAACGGCTATTCAAATCCGCTATCTGCATTTCCAAGTTAGCTATCTGTTTCTCTATCTTCACTTTATAATCGGCACTCTCTTTTTCATTGCTAAATACTTCTGTATCAGTGTCCAAATCCAACGATATCAGAATACGTTCCAATGTCGCTATGTCCCGCAAGTCATAGGCAGCCTGGGCTTTAAGAAACAGATCTTTCTCTTTTTCTGTTTGGTTTGGATGTATGTCTGGATGCAATCTTTTAACCAACACACGGTGCAAATCCGCAAGTTTTTTTGCATCATCTTCATCCATCATAGCAAGAGGTTCTTTCTTTTTTAACTGGTCAGACAAGTTCCTTAAGTTTTGAAAGTATTCTTCAAACTTCTTTCTTACCGTCTCCTCTATTTGCAGAATATTCGGTTTCTCATCTCTGTTGATGGCAGCCTGCATCATGTCAGTCTTGAGTCTTAATGCACGCACTTCGCCTTCTAATATGCTGATATTAATACGCAACTGGCCGAAGTAACGCGTATAGAGATCGTTCAATACTGTAGCCTCTGTGTCACGCATATAGCATAGTTTCTGAAAAAGATCCACAAAACGTGTTCTCAACGATGCAATTTCGTCGTCATTCGGTATAATTGATAGATGGATTGTCATGATATGCTAATTGTTGTCCAACGTGTGTAAGCACGCTTTTGGGAAACCACAAATAAAAATGTCCTTCCCCTTAATAATGAGGCAAATTCTCCTATTTTGAAAAATTTCCTATCTCTTTGATTTGAAAAGTTCAAATAATTCTATAGGCCTTCTGTAAGTGCCCCGTTTCAAGAAATACTCACATGAACCTATCATATTGTTTTCATCGACTGCATTTGCAATATATTTCTGAACGGCAACCGACGTATCCTTGTGAAAGTAAATAGAGGGGAAAAAATCACCTCCTGTTCCTGTTGAGCAGTAATGCCATTCTTCAATATCTATTAAAAAATCTTTTTCGATTGGGAAACCCATTATGCTCAACACTTTATCTGATGTCATACCTTTCCTAAGCTGCCCACACTTTGTCAAGTCTTAGTATAAATCCTAGGCTGTTGTTGAGTGGTCGTTGTCGGTTGATACGTTCCACAAGAACGTAACTGACAATGTCACTATTGCCGCAAATAGGACGTAGGTCGCTTTTAAAGTTTGTCTCATACATTCATTGTTTATGTTCCCTTATCCATCTCAGCAAATAGGGTCTGTCATTATTATCAGTCCTCTCTACCCATTGTGAACATAGATAATAATATACTCCTTTAATACATAATGGACCTTCTCTTGAGTAATACCTTATCTTATCGTAATTAGAGCCTTCATGCACCAATAAAGGGTAATTTATGTGAAACTTCTCCTTTGAGTATTCCTTGTTCTGGAGTTTTTGTATCTCCTCATCGTTAATTATTCCCGATTCCAGTATTTCACGCAAGATTGTATTGGCAATCTCACCGATCTTCATCCCGTTATATTCATCATCCCGATTAACACGTCTGAGTTCATTAGTGTTTGCCGTTTCGGTAGCAACTATCGTACTATCTTCATTAGCAAACAGTGTCAAAAGTTTATAGCTTCTAATGAATAGTTCTGTGGAATCAGCCATACCTTCACTTGCCTTCAACGTAGGCACAATCACCTTTTCATTGAAATCATCATTGGCTACAAGGCTGAAATTATAGGCCAGATCTTTTCCTCTAAAAAAATCATTCAAATCGTCGATACATCTATCCAGTGGTTCACATACCGAAGGAAATATTTTAGGCGACGCAAATAGAATCTCTGCGTTACTAGTATTGAAGTAACCGTACAAACAGAACGCTGTTCTTACGCATTTCTCAACCACTTTCATAACGGTTACATCCTTTTCTCCATATTTCAGCCCGTTTTCATGGAATGCTACGTCAACGGCATAGCAATCATATTGGTTTTCAGCGTTTAGCCTTATGCCAAGGGCGTCACATTCTCCCTGGTTCAACAACTGCTCTAGTGAGGCATTTTGCTTAAATATCTGGTATTTATACTTCCCTTTGAAAAAGCTATCAAGTTCTTTCATAAAGGACTCTAGCTTATCTTTAACTTCTCTTTTTAACTCCCACTGTTTTGATAATTTCCAATTGGTCTGTACAATTTGGCAAGATTTTACATGTCTCAGCCATGAGTAAAACAATGATTCTGCTATCTCTATCTTCATAAACATTTATTATTTCGTGCTATTTCTGCATTCTTGACTGCAAAGTTTTCTCATAATACGCGTGTTTTATTAAAACTTAAACGGATCATCATCGTCATCATCAAAAGCCGAATGGAATGTGTCACTCATACCTGTCCTGTGCACAAAGCTGCCTGTCTTGAAAAACGTGTCACCGGTAGATGAGTCTATCCCCATGTTGCCGCACTTGTTGATGTGATGGAAATCTCCATTGGAATCGAAACCCTCCACATAACTGTCCGACGACAATGTCTCGTTAAAATAATCAGTTTCGCCTGTTGTCAAATTATGAAACCACCTAAACATATCAGCCTCTTTTTTTGATAAACAATTGCATTTTTAATAATTCGCTAATATAGCACCTTATTTTGACAAATAATGCCATTGATGAAATTATTTGCATTTTTTTCAAAAAAGCACCTCTTTCGAAGTGCTTTATAAGTCATTTTTCCACTTCATTCTTCAAGTAAATCAACACACGCCCAATTTCATCACCGCCAATGCCAAACATGTTCTCATCTATCATTCTGTATCCTTTCTCCTCTATCTTTTTCTCTATACTCGTCTGTATCAAATTCATTATACTCAATAAGTGCGTGTAAATTATCAATCCCATATTTCTCTGCATACCCCATAAGGTGCAACATGGCACAGTTTCTTCCAGTTTCTTTCAAATCCATAAGCATTAAAATTATCGTTTATATCATCTATGTGCGCATCACCATCAACTCTTGAGGCAATGCAACTTAACTATCATTTCTAAAATGGCTTTTTCTTTGCCGTACGTCTCTTCTCCTGCCCGGTTATCTTCATCAAACCCTCCTGCAGTTCGTTTTTCATACGATCATCCTTGCAGACGTTCATCAGATCCAGCACGTAGTCCACATCCTTGTCAAAAGATGCCAAGGTGATTCCTGCCCTGCAGACGGTAGCCATCAGCATCATGGTGGCAAACCCCGTTATAGGCGGAGTAAGGTCAAGCAATTGTCTGATCTTCTCCTTGTTGTAGCCGTCCATAAAATGTTCGGTGGCTATCACCATACCAGCCATGAGGTCGGCACACCCGTCTTCGTGGATATCGTTCATACCATTGGTCAAAATGTCGATATCCTGCCCCATGCTGAATAACTGTCCTAAAGTCGGTTTCTGGTCTTTTCCCCACAAAGCCAACTGAGCATAATACTTATTTCTCTTTTCTAGTCTTTTTCCCATCTTCTATAGATTTAATTGTTATTTGGTATTACCGGACATCAACCTCCACATCAACAATAACGCAAGTTGATTGCTACCCATTCACATTAAACTTTGTCACAAACTCGTCAATAATTCCTTGCAAATATGGGTCTGCGGTTTTATAGGCTGCCTGCCACAAATTATCAGGCACACCCCACCTTGCACCAGCCATAGCTCCTGCAACCGCACCATTCGTATCGGTATCACCGCCGCAGAGCACAATGTTGCGTATCGTGTCTTCATAAGATTTTCCATAAACCACCTCCTGTATGCACAACGGCACTGTATTCTGGCATACACCGTTCCACTGTTCAAAAGGTTTGTAATAGGTTTCCCATTCAGGGTAATACTGGCTCATCAGCTTCTTGAAACCTTCCAGGTCGTCTTTGTAGTGCCTTAAATACCATACGGCATGCGCCACGCACTTCGCTCCCTTAACTCCCTCAGGGTGGTTGTGCGTGCACGCGGCAGATTTCTCCGCCTCGCTAAGCATTACATCCTCCTTTTCGAAAGCCCAGCCAACTGCACTTACTCTCATGGCAGACCCATTTCCACAAGAATTGTATGGCGACATATCTTTTCTGTTAAGCCAAGCCAAAAAGCCATTGCCATACGCCCCCATAGGGTCTGGAAATTTCAAACAAAGTTCATGCAATGCTTCCCCGTAAGGAATCCCACGCAAGATGGCGTTGGCTACCGCTATCGTGCAAATGGAATCATCCGTTATCTCCTTATTGGGTGATATTAACTGGAAATAAGCATCTTTCGTGTTGTTAAACTCATAGATCGAGCCTATGTAATCACCTGTTATTGCACCTTTCATATTGTTATTCTTTCATTGTTACGCAAAAATAATTTTTTTCTGACAAAACTAAGAGGTATAATAATAGAATTCAGATTCCACAAACACAAAACAAAAGTTAATGCATTAACATTATCGTTCATTTCTGCTGATTCTCAATTATTTTCATGGAAAATGCGATAAAATATGTTTAGCACTTGTGTTCAACAACATACGAAAAAACGAACAATCAATATTAAATTATTCTATTTTTGTTCAAGGATATAGTTTTTTTATTATTAACTAATTTATATGATAGGCTTATGAAAAAAATGATGTTTTTGGGTGCAATATCTTTGTTTGTACCTGTTATTCTCACAGCTTGTAGTGACGATGACTCAAAAGACGAGAATTTGGTAAAAGGCGACACTAATTCAGAAGTATGTGACAATCTTCCAAACTGGTCTGTAAAATCACGCAATTCGTCTGCAGTTCCTCTCAATCTTACTTCTAAAGAATCTGATGCTATTGCAGGAAACAACCAGTTTTCAACCAATCTGTTGGCAAAAATCAGACAAGCCAATGAAAACACATTGATCTCTCCTTTCAGTCTGCAAGTGGCATTGTCGATGATAAACAATGGAGCAAACGAGCAAACCCAAAATGTCGTAAATAATGCATTGGGATTGAAGGGGTTGACTATGGAGGAAATCAACACCATGAATGGCAAGATTTCCGCAAGTTTGAACTCCGAACTCGACTCCACCTCATTCTTTGAGACTCAAAATGCCGTATGGGTACAAGAAGGTAAAAACGTCAAAAAGAATTATTACGACGTTATCAAAAACACTTATCAAGCCTCTATTTCAAATCTTGATTTTACTTCTCCTTCAGCATCCGCCACTATTGACCGTTGGGCAAACGAAGCCACACACGGTCTCATTCCATCATTAGGCCTAAAATTCAAAGAAAACACCTTTGCTGTAATTTCAAATGCCAGTTATTTTAAGGCATCGTGGTCTTCTCCATTTACAAGTCAAATTCCAAGTCCATTCACGAAAGGGGATGGTTCTGTTGAGAATTTGGGATCATACATGCTTATGACAAACTCATTGCCTTACGTGGAGACTGACAACTATCAAGCAGTACGTTTGCCTTATGGCAACAAGACTTTCTGCATGGATGTGATTCTCCCTTCTGCGAATTCAAGCACAACCGATTTATTGCGAACTATCAAATGGGACGACATCAATTTCCAAACCACTAAGATTCATGTTGTTTTGCCTATGTTCAAATCTAAAAATAAATTCCAGATGAAGGAGGTTCTTTCTGAAATGGGATTTGGATCTCTTTTCTCCACTCTCCTTACTAATATTGCCAGTGACGTTCTATTAGATCAAATACAACAAGACACATATATCGAAATCGACATGGAAGGGACTAAAGCAACTGCTGTCACAACTGGATTGCTATCTGAAAGATTTATCAGTCCTGATCCGTCAGAAGTCATTCCGTCTTTTTTTGCTAACCGCCCTTTTATTTATGCCATTCGAGATGCGAAAACAGGACTCATCCTGTTTTTGGGTGAAGTTGTAAATCCAGAAATATTCAATGCTCAATCAGCCCAACAGTAAGAAGTTTTTTAAATTTTTGTTGGAGACATACTGAAGTCAAAAAAATCCCCGAAAATCATCAACTGACTTTCGGGGATTTTTGCATTTAGTTGTCATCCATGCACCTGTTCGATGTCGTAAGGTGTGAGTTGATATACAAAATAGTTGATCCAGTTGTTGTAGAAGAGGTTGGCATGACTGCGCCAAGTTACTTTTGGTCCATTTTCAACTTTGTTGTCAACATAGTAGTTCTCTGGCATGGCGATTGGCAGACCTTTGCCCAAATCGCGCATATATTCATTATGAAGCGTATCTGGAGCGTATTCAGGATGTCCCGTAAGATAAAACTCTCTTCCACCCCTTGCACTGATCATATATACCCCAGCCTTGTCGGATTCCGAGAGAATGGTCAAGTCCTTAACCGCCTCCACGTCCGACTTACCCAAACAGATATGACGGCTGTGAGGCACAAAAAACTCATCATCGAAGCCACGGAATATCGGGTTGTGGCGATCGTTCACCTTGTGGCTGAAAATGCCAAAACATTTTTCATCCAACCGCAGTTTTGGAATGCCATAATAATAATACAACCCGGCGAACGCTCCCCAGCATACATAAAGCGTGGAATATACATTGGTGCGCGCCCAGTCGAAGACCTGCTTCATCTCCTCCCAATAATCCACCTCTTCATATTCAAAGTTTTCAAGAGGAGCGCCAGTAATGATCATTCCATCATACTTATGTTTCTTCAATTCGCTGAATTTCTTATAGAAAGCCATCATGTGTTCCACAGGCGTATGAGTGCTCTGGTGGCTCTCCAACTGCATCAAATCCACTTCAATCTGTAAAGGTGTGTTTGAAAGCAGGCGAATCAAATCCGTTTCTGTAGTAATCTTAATCGGCATCAAGTTGAGAATGACGATTTTGAGAGGACGAACATCCTGCGCCGATGCTTCTTCTGTACTCTTCACGAATATGTTTTCTTCTCTCAAAAGGCTTACTGCTGGCAATTCCGATGGTATGTTTAATGGCATATTTCCTCCTTCTTTATAAATAAAAAGCGCATCTCGCTTTCTCTGTCCGTTAGAGATTGCAAAGATACGCTTTTTTTTCCATTATCTTGTCATTGCGCTTTGCTTATTGCAACAGCGTGAAATGACCTGTAAACGACTTTCTCAGTTCTTCTACCCAGATGTCGTACCAGTAATCGGTAGATGGCATTGGTTTCCCGTTGTAAGTTCCATCCCAGCCCTCATAGCCTGCACCTCCGTCATATTCCACAATCTTCTTGCCCCATCGGTCGTAGATGCGGACTACTGCATCGGGATACTTATCCAGGTTTTCCACCGCAAAGTAATCATTATCCCCATCTCCGTCTGGAGTGATGATCGAAGGCACCTTTATATCGTATGTGGAAGTCGTGAATGTGGTATCACTTTGGCATCCCTTGGCATCTCTGACCTGAATGGTATATTGTGTGCCGAAATGGAAATCTTCAAACACACTGCTCATATTCCAACCTTTGCCATAGTTGAACTCATAACCGCCATTCCCTCCATCTGCCACGATGTTGATTCTGCGCGCCTCCAAATCCTGCAAATCCACAATGCGCGGCAATTCAAGGACTTCCACCGTAGATTCCAAATCCAATGTGCAAAGTCCGTTGATCACTTGCATATAATAAGTGGCGGTCTTCTCTGGAGTCACCGTCATGGTTTGTTTTTTCGCCAACGTGTCGGTATAGGCTGCATCACCATACCATGTGTAATTGTAATTGCCATCCGCATACACACTTAAATGGGCACTGCCGCCTTCGCAGACAAATGTGTCGCTGGTGATGGCAACAATCTGCTTATCCACATGAACGGATACGATTTCCGACTCCACAGGACAATTATTGTCGCTTTGTGCTTTCGCCTGATATTCCATTGAGCGCGATGGGTATTCCGTCACATTTTTGGAGTCTCCTATTGGAGCGAACACCAACTCGCCGGCATATCGACTCAGCCAAGTGACATTTTCATTCACAAATGAAGCAGAAAGTTCCACTTCGCCACCTTCACATATCGCAGATGCCGATGCCGAGACTGTCAACTCTGGCACTTCTTCCACTTCAATCTGGGACATTGCCACTGCATCCGGACAAACGCCGCCTACTGCAGTCACGCGGTAAGTGGTGGTTTGTTTTGGAGAAGCCATATAATTTATGGTATGGTTTGCCATAGGTTCATAGCCCCCATCCTTCAGTTCTTCCCATTTCAATTCTGAAGGGGTTCCTTTTTCAATGGTCACCTCAATTTCCCTGCTAACGCCCGGACAGATTGTCTGATCGGCTGTCATGCTGATTCTCACGGAATCGGTCACGCTAACACTATGCGCAAGAGAAACCGTGTCTTTGCAATACTGGATGGCTTTTGACGTGATGCGATAAGTGGAAGATGCGGCGGGAACGTCAGAAAACGCTTCCTTCACTCCTTCTGCGATGGTAACAAACGAACCGCTGCCTTCCATTTTCTCAAGCTGGAGGTTGTTGGTGTTTTCGTGAAGAACAGTCACATTGAGTTGTCCACCCTCGCACAATGCCGCATCCGACCATTGAACGGACAACAACTTCGGCTGCCGCTCAACTTTTACATCAAAAAGAATGGTATCCGAAGGACACAAATCTGCTGTCAAGACAGCCTTATACGATGCATCCTGCAATGGTTTGTCATTCAGTTTAGCCCCGTCAGCGAGTTTAACGCCATCTTTGAACCAAGTGATTTGTTTCACATTGCCCGAATTGACCTGTACCTCAGTCTGAATCGCTGCACCTTCGCAAATCTGTTGTTCTGGCTGAGCACATTCAAATACAACCGGTTGTTCGACATTGATTGCAACGATATTAGACTCTGCACCCGGACAAGCGGCAGAACCTGCCACTGCAGCCTTCACCCAAATATCCTGTGTTGGCGATGCATAATCCGTGCTTTCCTGATAGTTGACTCCATCTGTTGACACATAATATACAACAGCCTGTGTGCTATTGTTGGTGTCTTCTGTAATCGTCACACTTTCACCCTGACAAATCTTTGTTTTATCTGCGGTAAGCGCCACATGGGCAGGATGATGAACTTCCACTGCCACATTTCGCGTAACAGACGGACAAACTTCACCTTTCAACTCTGCTGTGTATATGACATCCTTCAAAGGTTTTTCGCTGAATGAACCTGATGCTGTCACCGATTGAATGTCTGCATCTGCATCATTGGTGATAACTCCATCTTTAATGTTTCCAGAATTGATGTTCACGTTCAATTTCACGAGGTCATTCTCACAAATCGCTGCTTTGTCTGCGATGAATTCAAAGCGGATGGAATCTTCCACCTCCACTTTCACCACATTAGTTTCGTCTGTGCTGCAAATCTTTCCGGCTTCTCCCACCACTTTATACCATGTGTCTTTCTGTAAAGCGGCAAGCGCACCTTCTGTAAAGTCCGTGCCGTTTTCACTGACCATCAATTTCGTTTGTGCTCCTTCCGGTACAACATCATAGTTCAAAGACACAACGCTGTTTTCACAGACCTTATCCTCCGACACTGTCAGTTGAGAGAGTCGAATGGGCTGCTCAACTTCCACCGTAACGTCATGATCCGCCCACGAATTACAGTATTTCCCTTTATAAGACAATTTGTATGTTCCCGTTTGATGCGGTGTCAAACTCAGTTCTCCATCTTTTAGTTTCAGCTCTTCTTTGGTGCCATCTTCATATTCCGCTTCCAGTAATGTATCTGTAGGCATTCCTGCAAGAAGGGTTGATTTCAGCACTATTTCCGTGCCACTGCATATCAAATTGGAGTTGGCTTCCCAAGAGAATTCTATCGGCTGATCCACTTCCACGGTAATCGGTTTCGACTCGCTGCCAGAACATGCGCCAGATTCTCCCGGCACTTGTACCTTGTATTGTGTAGTTGCTGTCGGAGTAAGCGTCTTGCTGGTACTCTTGTCACTTTCGTTGAGTGTTTCCACATCAAATTCTACAAACGGAGACACATCATCTTTTCGGCTCAACCATTTCAACGTCGTCACATGGTCTAGATCTACTGTAATTGTCACACTTTCGCCCACACAGATGCCCTCCTTGTCTATTGCCGCATCAATTGAAGACGGAAGCGTAACCACAACATTGGCAGTCAATTCCTTGGACTGGCATTTCACACCCGACGCCACCACTTTATAGGTACGCGTACTGTCGGTGGTGAAACTATAATCCGCCGATGTTTCCCCGTCAATCGGCAAAAATTCGGTCTTGCCCGAATGGGTGCGATACCACTGGATATTCTGTCCTTCCGCGCCAGATTGGAACGTCAATGGCTCATATCCGCATATATCCTGGTCGTCAAGTTTTGCCCCAATCTTGGTGTCTTTCTCAAAATAAATGGTCGTTGCCTCTTCTTTAGACACACATGCCTCACCTTTCACCGTCAAAGTTACCGCCTCATCTTTAGATATTCCGCTGATGGTGTAACTGTCGGTAGTTCCTTCTTTTCCGTTCCATACATACGACACCGGAGTGCCGGCCTTTACGGAAGCATTGAGGGTGATGTTTCCACCTTCACAAAGGGTGTCGAGAGGAAGGGTGTCTATCTCTATAGGCTGATCCGCCTTTACTTTAATTATAATAGAATCGGACACACATTCGTCATTGTAGCCAAGGAACAAATAAGATGCTGAAACCGTAGGGGCTACAATCAACTTTTCATTATAGGAATCTTCCACACGCGACCAAGCGAGGTCTCCCTCTGCCTTTGTGTACCAAAGCACACTATCTATGTTGGTTGTGTTGGTCTGCTTCACACGCAAAGCAATGTTGGTCCCATCTCCGCAAATCAATGTATCAGGAGATGAAAGCAATTCATATTCAGGCTGTTCACAATGGCATTTCACCGAAGAAACATTAGAAATGCCATACACATAACAGCCATTATCCGGATATCCTTGTTCTGAAATCTGTTTGGTCACCTCCGCTTCTGGTCCTGCCACAATTACTCGATACTGGTAACCCATATCCACCAAAGTATCGTTCATCATCACTTTGTTTTTTTCGCTCAACACTTCCAGCGAACTGTAAGAGTCGGCATTGCCGCTCTTGTCTGAAAGGTTTTCCCAAGTGTCGCCACCATCGGCCGACTTTTGCCACAAGCAATATACTTTACCCGGATATATATCCTGCCAACCCGAAAGGTCGCCAAGCGAAAGAGTGACTTTTTCGCCACACAATCCCTCCCAGTCTTGTTCGGCATCCGCCTTCAGTTCCACTTCCGGCGCTTTGGTCTGGCAAGCAATCAATGAAATATCGTCGATTGCCAAGTCATTCCCTTTTGATCCGTTTCCTGCATTGTCTCTGATGCGGAGTTTGATTTTCGTGCCATCACTCACAAAACTGACGCCATAATTCACCCAAGGAATAGGGCCGGTAAGTAAAGGTGCGTTTGGCATATTGCCGGTTTCTATGGTAGCCAACACGTTGTCGCTGGCATCTACAATCTCCATGGTCAGATTGCAAAGTTGCCCTTTGGTTGCCCCTTCGTTGACCACTCGCTTCGAAATGGAACTTGCAAATAGTGAGAAGAAATATGGGGTGCTTGCGCACGGCTGGAAACCAAGTTCCTGTTCGTAAATCAACTTTCCTTTGTAGTCTGGGTCTATGTTAATCACCAGGAATCCGCCATCCGCATTGCCGGTGTGGTCTGTTCCATCCATGGCGGCGAACCAATCACCTGCATCTTTCATTCGGCTTACCACGGCATATTGTCCATCGTCCACATTCTTTTTCATATCTTTCAGGAACGAATGTCCAACCAAATTTTTGTTTTCCTTTCTTGCCCTTGGCGGAACGGTACCAAAATCATCCTTCCAAAGTACCAATTTGTCTGTTCCGAAATGGCACTGTTCTTCACAGGTCAGGCTCACCGTATTTGTGATTAGATAATTGTCGCAACCGTCTGCAGCCTTTCCCGATGCAATGTTAATCGCCACATCAAGGTTTTCTGCCACCACTGCACGATACAATTTCTCACCACCATCTTCATTTTCAAATGTGATAGAGGTCTTTGTTCCACTCTGGTCTTCCATGGTCCACGTCTTGCCACCATCCAGACTACTCTGCCAAACGACTGCCGCAGTCGAATACATGTTCTTCCATTCTTTCATGCTGGAGATATTGATGGTTTTGGCAGGCAACTCGGAGCAGTCAAATTTACTTGCGCTCGTCAGACCAGGCGTATTGTCGATATAGATGGAGTCTTGCGGAACTTTATCGCCACAGACAGCCACACAGAGGTCATCGAAGAGCAACATTCTTCCATTCTGGTTATAGGCTGCCGGTTGCTCATTCAAAATCTGTACGGTTACAGTCCCCTTATAGTTTTTGTCCGGCATAAATTCACAAGTGTAACGGGTCCAACCCGGAACCGAACCTGCCCCGCCTTCATGCACTGGCAGAACTCCCAAGGTATCTCCCTTGTCGTCCAACACAGCCATGCGGAAATAGGTGTCTGTCCACGATTGGTTAATCTTCGCCACCAACGAGAACATATATGTCTTACAGTTGCAGAAAGGTCCGCTTACTTCACGGGAATAAACCACTTTGTCTGACTTGTCGCTCATTTTCACGACCAGCATACCACCGTCCTTGTTTCCCGTATGGTCTGTTGCGCTTGAGATTCCGTCCCAAGAGTTGGCCTTCATATTGGCAGGGTCTGCGGTAACACCATATTCTCCTTCATTCGATATTTTTTCCGCGAACTTGTATTTAACAAAAGCAGATGAAACAACTCCATTGTCGGACACACTGCCGAAGTCGTCTTTGAAAAGCATTTTCAAATCGTCCGAATAAGTACAGTCAGCCTGTGGCTTCGCAGCCGCCAAGGTGTTGGAAATGGAGAATTTGTAGCAACCGTCTTTAGGGCCTCCAAATTCTGCGATTTCTTCGGCTACCGTTTTGGCGCCGGCCGCATTATCTGCGCCTGTGATTATCACACGGTAACGGAGTTTCTTGGTAATATCCACCTGAGCCTCCATCTTGAGGGCATCCACACCGCTTTGGTCGGTCATGTTTTTCCAGGTGTAACCATTCTCACTTTCCTGCCATAGCAGATAAACAACAGGATACACTTTTTTCCACTCTTCAAGTGTTGACTCCGGTATGGTATAAGATGACGTATAGATACAATCGGCATTCAGTTTGCTTTCGCTTGCAAGTGTTGCAGCCGACACTTCCGCATCTGGCGCTGCCTCTTTGTCTATTCGATACAATGAAATGTCGTCGAGCACGAAGTCATTACCTGCGTCGCAACTTTCCCACGATTCCAATTCCGACGGTTTCTTTCCGTCTTCTCGGCACTTCGCATTGTTTACAACCTGTAACTTGATAGACTTGTAACCAGAGGCATTGAACTTTATACCATATTCCGTCCAAGCCATTTCCCTGTGCGGATCACTGCTGTATTTTTCACTGGAATTGGCAGCTTCCCACCAAGGAATATCGCCAGTTTCCTTTTCATCTATCAGAGTTCCGTCGTCTGCCAATATACGAAGAATCAAACTGGCCTGAATACAAGTGAATGACGTTGCACTTGCCGCATAAAGATTGAAATAATAATCGCTGGAATTGCAAAGAGGGAAATCTATTGTTTGCTCATAGATCACACTGCCTTCCATCGTACCCATGGTGTTGACCACAAGCATCGCTCCATCTTTATTTCCGGTATGGTCTCGTCCGTTTTTAAAGAAACTTCCACCGCCCAAACAATAAATAGGGCTGTTGGCCAAGGCATAATAACCGTCTCCCACATCTTCTTTCATGTCCAGCTGGACTTTATGTCCCGGCATACTCATACTGGGGTCTGGGAAATCTGCTCGGGCAGAATCTTCCACAACGCCAAAATCCTCCCGCCAAACCAAACTTGCACCGGCAGGGACCTGTGCGAAAAGTGACGATGAACTGGCAACGTTAGTTAGTAATAGGAGAAAATACAACCATTTGAAACTATTTCTTGTTGTTTTCATGGTAAAAACTAGTTTTCTGGAAAAATGTGTAGTCTATTCAATATGCTAAATTACCATTTTCATCACAAAACTATGTGTCTAATAGTTTCAAATATGCGGACAATAATATCATATTGCCTTTTTTTCACTTTTTTCTGCTTCCCAGCACTTTCATTTGACAATGTCTGCAATCAAATTCAAGTCGCAATCTATTTCCATTAGAATCAACCAGATACAGTCTCGGAGGCAATTTTTCCGCATCTCCATTTTTCAGACAAGCGCCCAAAGAATGACGGATGCAATGTCTGCAAAGCATCAATTCGACCTCTCCATTTTCTTTTCCCGCCTCATAGGCATCTGCCACCTGCTCAATGCCATGTTTTTTATAGAACAAAGCGGCTTTTTTATTATATACATTGGCATGAAAGTCTGTCTCCGCTTGCGAAAATTCATGGTCGGTGTCAGGGAATCGCATATCATCACGCTCACGTTTTTCCTCACGAAGTTTCAGAAGGTCTTCCACCAAATTTCTACGCCAATCGGCCAATACCGAAGCAGGCAGAAATTTCGCAGTCGCCATTTCAATATCCACATCTTTTACCACAAACGGGGTGTTTCCTGTTTTTGAAAGTTGCTGGCGTATGGTGTTTTCAGCCTTTTCGGCGTTTTGGGCATCATCGGCGGCAAACATTTCCAACCTTGTCACTTTCAGTCCGTCTTCATCTTGCATTTCAAGACAGAAACTGTCGTTTGGTTGGAACTTCAAACCAACCATCACCTCGATTTTTCGTTCGGCAGTAGGTTTTGACAGTGTTTTTTCAAACGCCGCATCAAAGTTTCTACGCAACAGTGTCCCAGGTTTGATCAAAGGCATGCTGAGAGGAAATATCGTCTTGCCCTCCACCCGATTGGCCTTAAATCCCATAAAATCTCCGTTTTCTGAAAAATAGCAAAATCCGTCGCCATTATTCATCGGCATAGACGTGTTGACCTCTATACTGTTTTTGTTGATTTTGACCACTTTACCAATCACCTCACCCTGCGACTTCGGCGTCTGCATGGAGGCGATATCTGGCTGTCTTCCATTAAAGAAATACGTCGTGAAGCCCCGGTTGAAACTTTTTTCCAAGCAAGGTGTAAACGTAGGTGCAGACACCCCACTGCTCTGTCGCTCAAAGCGGCTGTCTTTGCTAATAATCTCATTTATAGCCCTGTTATAATAGGCGGTCACGTTTTTCACATATTCGGCATCCTTCAGTCTGCCTTCTATTTTGAAAGAAGACACACCAGCCTCCATCATTTCAAGCAGATGAGCGGAAAGATTAAAATCCTTTAAGGAGAGCAGACGTTTGTCTTTCGCTATCACTCGGTTGTGTTCGTCGGTCAACGTGTATGGAATACGGCAAAGTTGCGCACAGGCTCCCTTGTTGGCACTCCGGTTGGTCAGGGCGCAACTCAAGAAACAACGCCCGCTGTAACTCACACAAAGTGCGCCATGCACAAATGCCTCCAGTCGGACCGATGTGTTATCTGCCACTTTCTTTATCTCATCGTGCGTCAACTCACGCGCCAACACCACCTGCTGAAAACCGCACTTCTCTAAAAAAAGCGCTTTCTCCGGTGTCCGAGTATCCATTTGAGTGCTGGCATGCAAGGCGATAGGGGGCAGATTGAGTTGGGTGATACCAAAATCCTGCACAATAAGAGCATCGACTCCAATTTCATACAACTTCCATATAAGTTGTTCTGCCTCGGCAAGTTCGGCATCAGTTAATATCGTGTTTAGTGTGACATACACCTTTGCATAATAGATATGAGCGAACCTACACAGACGCTCTATGTCTTCCAAGGAATTGCCTGCAGCCACGCGTGCGCCAAATGCGGGTCCGCCAATATACACAGCATCTGCCCCATGCAAAACTGCCTCCATTCCAATTTCAGCAGTGCGTGCTGGTGCCAGAAGTTCTATTTGTCTCCTTTTGTTCGTCATATCACGATATTTTTTTCAATATGCAAAGATACTCTACATTACCCACAAAAAAAATAGAGGAGCGTTTCTCAACGACCCTCTATTATATTTAACCTAAACCTTAACTATGAAAAATCTATCTGTTTTGTTTGCAATGCAAATGTGCGACATTTTTTTATATTCACCAAACATTTTTCAAGAAAAATTGATTTTAATCAAGATTTTTCGCATTTTTCGCATATTTGGAGTGAGTTATTCCCGCGTTGGACTGACAGACTACAACGAAATACAATGAATTATTGTATATTTGCGTAAGAAAAAAGCGGAAACATCATGAACGAAAAATACGTCATTATTGTTGCAGGAGGAAAAGGGCTGAGAATGGGAGGAGACATTCCCAAGCAGTTCGTCGAAGTGAGCGGGAAACCAATACTGATGCGAACCATCGACGCTTTCAAGAATGCAGACCCCAACACCAATGTCATTTTGGTACTGCCCCTCAGTCACCAAGACTTTTGGAAAGAGTTGTGCGCAAAACATCATTTCTCCACACCTCATAAAATCGCAAATGGGGGAGAAACACGTTTTCATTCTGTGAAGAACGGACTATCATTAGTTCCAAATGGCACGCTTGTTGGCGTTCACGATGGTGTACGGCCGTTTGCAAGCAAAGCGACCATCGACGCCGCCTACGCCATGGCAAACGAACATGGCACAGCAGTTCCCGTTGTGGATTGCGTTGACTCGGTAAGATGGGTTGACGGTGAATCCAACAAAAGCGAAGACCGTAGCAAAATCAAACTGGTACAAACTCCGCAAGTTTTCCAAAGCACGTTGCTCCACCAAGCCTACCAACAAGATTTCACTCCATTGTTCACAGACGATGCCAGCGTTGTGGAGGCAAAAGGGGGCGTCATCCATCTCACTCCGGGCAACCGGGAAAACATAAAAATCACCACGCCATTCGATTTGGTCATCGCAGAGGCTTTGGCGAAATCCGAATAATACTCGAGAATAGAAGATTATGTCTGAACTGGCGAAAAAAAGCATAATGTATCTCAAAGGAGTAGGCCCGCAGAGAGCGGCTCTACTGCAATCCGAGTTGAAGGTCAACAACTTGGAAGAGATGCTCTATGTGTTTCCATTCAGATACGTCGATCGATCAAAATACTATTTCATAAAAGACATCGACGCCACATCTTCCTATGTGCAGATTGTCGGTGAAATCATCCGATTCACATCCCACGGGACTGGCACTCAGCAAAAACTATTCGCCACTTTTTCCGACTACCACAACACAGTCGATCTCGTTTGGTTTAAAGGGGTGAAATACATTGAAAACAAACTGAAAATCGGCGAGAAATACGTTCTATATGGTAAACCAAGCCTCTACAATGGGAAACTCAATTTCACCCACCCCGATTTAGACCCTGTTGACGAAATAGAAACCAAACTGGGCAACGGAGGCATCCAAGGGGTTTACAACACCACAGAAAAGATGAAGAAGTGCAACCTGACAAACAAGGTTGTGCAGAACATCATTCAAACCATCTTTTCGCAAGAACTCAAAAACTATCATTTGCCGGAGACTCTTCCGGCTTACGTGCTCCAACAATTCGGGCTTCCCAATCTCGACACCAGCATCCGCAATCTGCATTTCCCCGAAAGCAACATATTGCTGCAACGATGCCAGTTTCGCATGAAGTTCGAGGAGTTGTTTTACATCCAAATGCAGATTCTCCGCCGAGCCAACGCCCGCAAGCAGTCGGTGCAAGGTTTCATATTCAGCAGAATCGGCGAATACTTCAACAACTTCTATCACAACCACCTGCCTTTTGAACTCACCGGTGCGCAGAAACGCGTCATCAAAGAGGTGAGGGAAGACGTGCGCAGCGGCCGGCAGATGAACCGGCTCATTCAAGGCGATGTGGGAAGCGGCAAAACGCTGGTAGCCCTCATGTGCATTCTCATCGCTCTCGACAACCAGTTTCAGGCCTGCCTTATGGCCCCGACTGAAATTCTGGCCAGCCAGCACTACAGCGGCATCAGCCAGATGCTTCAGCCACTGGGAATCCAAGTGCGTCTGCTCACCGGAAGCACGAAGATGAAGGAGCGACGCGAAATAATGGAAAACCTGGAAAACGGAACAATCCAAATCATTATTGGCACACATGCTTTGCTGGAAGACAAAGTGAAATTCCACAACCTGGGATTAGCCATCATCGATGAGCAACACCGCTTTGGCGTTGCACAGCGCGCCAAACTATGGGGGAAAAATTCATGTCCGCCACACGTGTTGGTGATGACAGCCACTCCAATTCCGCGCACACTCGCTATGACGCTGTACGGAGATTTGGACATCAGCGTAATCGACGAACTTCCTCCCGGCCGACAACCCATTCAAACCATTCACCGCACCGACAACCATGTGGGACCAGTCTATGATTTCGTAAGAAAGGAAATCGCCAAAGGCAGACAGGCTTATGTGGTCTATCCGTTGATAAAGGAGAGTGAGGCGGCCGACTTCCAAAATCTGGAAGACGGATTCAAAAAACTCCAGCAGATATTCCCCGAACCACAATACCATCTCAGCATGGTGCACGGGCAGATGCCAAATGCGGACAAGGATTATGAGATGCAGAAGTTTGTAAACGGTCAGACTCAGATTCTGGTTGCAACCACGGTAATCGAAGTGGGTGTAAATGTGCCAAACGCTTCCGTCATGATTATTGAAAGCGCCGAGCGGTTTGGGTTGAGCCAATTGCATCAACTACGCGGACGTGTGGGTAGAGGTTCCGATCAAAGTTACTGTTTTCTCATCACTTCGGTCAAGCAAACCAGCGCCACCCGTGAACGCATGGACATCATGACCAGCAGCACCGATGGCTTTGCCATTTCCGAAGCCGACCTCAAACTAAGAGGTCCGGGCGACTTGGAAGGAACCCAGCAAAGCGGAATGCCTTTTGAATTGAAGATGGCAGACCTTGCCCGAGACGGTCAGATTCTTCAGGCCGCGAGAGACTTCGCACGCAGCATTTTGGAAGACGACCCCAACCTGGAGAAAGAAAACAACAGAATCATAAAAGACCAACTAGCGCTACGCGCACCCGCTTTCAACTGGGGCGCCATTTCCTGAAAACGAACCAAACAAAACGAATAAAATAAAAAAAGAAGCCACTTGAACCGAATCAAGTGGCTTCCGTCGTTATGATAAAATGTCTATATTATTCAGTCACGATTTTCTTTGAACGCTTACGTTCATTTTCGTCAAGGATAATCTTACGCATACGCATGCTCTTTGGAGTAACTTCCGCATATTCGTCTTCCTTGATGTATTCAAGCATTTCTTCCAAACTGAACACAACAGGAGGAGCGAGTTTAACCTTGTCGTCCGAACCTGCAGCACGCATATTGGTCAATTTCTTAGACTTACATACGTTCACTACGAGGTCATCTGCCTTATTGTTCTCACCTACCACCTGACCGGCATAGACTTCATCTTGTGGGTTGATGAAGAATTTACCACGGTCTTGCAAGTTGTTGAGGGCGTAAGCAAACACTGTGCCGCCTTCCATAGCAATGATAGAACCGTTGTTACGACGTTCCATCACGCCCTTATAAGGAGCATAACCTGTGAAGCGGTGGGCCATGACAGCCTCACCAGCAGTTGCAGTAAGCACATTGGTACGCAAACCGATGATACCACGAGAAGGAATGTTGAATTCAAGGTGAACACGGTCGCCACGACGTTCCATTGAAACCATATCACCCTTACGGGTAGCAACCATTTCAATCACCTTACCAGAAACATCTTCAGGCACGTCGATAGTCAGTTCTTCCATAGGCTCGTTCTTGACGCCATCAATTTCCTTGATGATAACCTTAGGCTGACCAACCTGCAACTCGTAGCCTTCACGACGCATGGTTTCAATCAAAACCGAGAGGTGGAGCACACCACGACCGAACACAGTCCAGTGACCATCGGCCTCACCCTTTTCCACACGAAGGGCAACGTCTTTGATCAATTCACGCTCCAAACGGTCGTTGATATGACGAGAGGTTACGAATTTACCTTCCTTACCGAAGAATGGAGAATCGTTGATGACAAACGCCATGCTCATGGTTGGTTCGTCGATAGCGATTGGTGGCAATGCGTCTGGATTTTCAGCGTCGCAAATGCAATCGCCGATTTCAAAGTTGTCCAAACCTACGATAGCGCAGATTTCTCCACACTTCACTTCGCTCACTTTGCTTTGACCGAAGCCTTCAAACACGCGAAGTTCTTTGATTTTCTGCTTAATGATAGAGCCATCGCGCTTAGAAAGGGCGATAGTCTGACCTTCCTTGATAGAACCGCGATGAACACGGCCTATGGCGATACGACCAACGTATGAAGAATAGTCGAGCGAAGTGATGAGCATCTGAGTGCTTCCTTCGTTCATTTTTGGTTCTGGCACATGGTTGATGATGGCATCGAGCGCAGGAGTAATATCGTTTTCACGAGGTTGCTTCCAGTCGGTGCTCATCCAGTTGTTTTTAGCAGATCCGTAAACGGTTGGGAAGTCGAGCTGATCCTCCGTAGCGTTCAAGCTGAACATGAGGTCGAACACTTCTTCCTGCACTTCATCAGGACGGCAGTTTGGCTTGTCCACCTTGTTGATGACAACGATTGGCTTCAAACCGATCTGCAAGGCCTTCTGGAGCACGAAACGCGTCTGTGGCATTGGGCCTTCAAAAGCGTCAACAAGGAGCAAACAACCGTCTGCCATGTTGAGCACACGTTCCACCTCGCCACCGAAGTCCGAGTGTCCTGGAGTATCAATGATGTTGATTTTGTAGTCTTTATAACGGATTGAGACGTTTTTTGATACGATTGTGATGCCTCGTTCACGCTCCAAATCATTGTTGTCGAGGATGAGTTCGCCAGGTTTTTCATGATCGCTGAAAAGTTTACCTGCCTGTAGCATCTTGTCCACCAACGTCGTCTTACCGTGGTCGACGTGCGCAATAATTGCGACATTCCTGATTTTTTGCATCGTATCTAATGAATTAGTTTAAATTTCAGAGTGCAAAATTAGTCATTTTTTCCGAAAGATATATTCTATTCGGTGCAAAATATATGTTGTAGGGCAGAAAAAGAAGAATGCATAAGAAAGGTAAGAAGTATTGGATATCCGTCAATTTGCAAACAAAGTGCTACTTTTTTCAGAAAAAAACGGAAAAAAGGAAAAAAAAGAATATATTTGCATCTGTTTGAATTAAATTGAAATAATAGGGTGTGTAAGACTCGCTCTGCGAGTTACTCATTTAACTACATAGTTATGATTAAGTTTAATAAAAAAAGGGTCTTTGCCGGATTATTGGCATTTTTGGGGCTCGTGTCTGTGCAAGACACGTCGGCCCAAACTACGTATGACCCTTCCCAATTCATCAAAGTTGAGATTAATTCAGGAAACCCATCTTTCCCTTATCCTCAATTCTTGGAATACCCCGGTGGTGGTAAGTCTTTGGCAAAATATAATGCCGAAGGTGTGACGCATGCCGACATGGAAAAGGCTGGACGTGAAGCGTATGAAATCATGACACACCGCTGCCGCTATTTTGGTGGTACTCATTGTGGTGTGAAATACATCGTTTTCAACCCGATTTCCAATGGAGGTACAACAGAGACGTCACTGACTTACCCAGATGTGCCAGGCGCTTACGGTACGTTCTGTTCTGAAGGCGACGGCTATATTCTGTTGGCAGCTGCTTTGTTCGCCGACCAAAAGACCTACAACGGTCTTTACATGTGGATTCACGACAACCGTTTTTCTGGCGTGAAGCGATTCAAAGACGGAAAGATGTTCCGTGAAAACAAAAAAGGATTCACCACCTGCCCATACCTCGCAGGCTGGGGTGCAGACGAGACAACCACCACAGAAGGCAAGTGCCACTCCGCAACCGATGGCGACGTCGATATCGCAATGGCAACACTTATCGCTTACAAGCAGTGGGGTGAATTCATGAAGCAAGATGGAGAAATTGTAAGAGATGCCAATGGTGACCCAATTTCTTATTTGTATGAAGCACAGAGATGTATCGGTGCCCTGGTTGACACCGTGCCACAATGGGAATACGGGGCAAATACCCTTGCAGGCTACCTTCCTGGTGTAATCGGTATTGACGGCTATACAAAAGACGGTGTCGCTCAAGGTGAAGTAACAAGATGGCGCTTCTCTGATGCCGCCCTCGCAAGATATGGAAACATCAATGGACCTTACAACGGAGGACCTACTTTGATGAGTATCTACGGCAAAATGTTTGCCGACTACGACGCTCCTTCTTACTACGATGAATTCTATAAATGGTTCAAGGAAGATGGTGCGAAAAATTATGACAAAGCGACAACAGACTGGCGTGTGCATCAGTTCCAAAAAGCAGCGGCTTCCGGAAACTGGATTACAAAAGAAGCCTACAAGGCAGGGAAATACGCTGCTATAGGTAACTTCTCTGTGGGCGACGACGGTTCTAATCCGACATTCGGAGAATCGGGCCTCGATGGTGAGGACTTCCGTTTCGCATGGCGCCACCTGCTCGACTATCTTTGGCATGGAGAAACCGCTTACGACTGGGACCCTAAAGACCATAGTGTTATTGAAGGTCAGTCGCACGATGGCGTGAAACTGATGGGTATCCGACATGCGGAATTGTTGAAAAACCCACCTGCAGTGGGAGAAAAACCAGGCACTCCCGCTTGTGCCAAACTTGGTGCTTCGCCAGACGCTGGTCAGCCAATGTGGAGCGGTGTGGTTCACAATCCACAGCAATACAACTCCGATGGTACAGTCAAATCATTCTATCATACCAACTACTCCATCGGCGCAGGATCTCCTGCCGCTGTCATCGCTGAAGATCAGGATTTCCTAAACGATTGCTATCGCTCACTGGAACTTCGCTGGGATGGAAACAACACCGATGTAGGCCCAGAAGATGAAGAAAGATATTTGGGTAGCACACCAAAATATTTCCACGGTTGGTATCGCACATTAGGTATGCTTGTTTGTCAGGGCAACATGCACGCCCCTGCCGATATGAAACCAATCGCAAACATGAAGGTATATATGTCGGTTGACAAAACTTACGCCTATGTTGACGACAAAATCGACTATACCGTTCAATATAGAAACTATGGAACGCTGGATGCCACAGGCGTCACCATCGAGACTCCTATTGATCCGAATTACGAAGTGGTCAGCATATCCAACGGAGGTAAATTCAGCGGCGGAAAGATTGTTTGGAATATCGGAACAGTTCCCGGATTCAAGACAGGCAAACTCGAACAGACCATCGACTCTGTTTCGTTCACAGTCGTTGCAAAAGACACTTTGAACCCACGCATCTGTTTGACTAGTACAATCTCAGGTTCTAACTTCCCAGACTGGACCAGCAACGAATTTCCTAACCACGCCACATACACCATGGAACGCAACTGTGTGGACATCTTGGCAAACCGAACTTTGACCATTGACAAGAAGGCTTCCCGCAAAATCATGAACCCAGGGGATGTCGTAGCATTTACGGTTGAGTTCGAAAACAAGTCAGAAGGTGAAAGTTCTTGGTTGAATGGTGGTCGTGATCATGTTCGTTTGTCATACGGTAACTATATGATGAGCAACACCGCCAACTTATTCTATCAGTATTATCGTTTCTGGAACGACTCCTACGAAGCATACATCAACTTGGGGAACTATCGTGTTTCTTACTTTATGTACGATGCGGCTTCCATCGGTTTGTACGACGAAGGCGACAATCCGACAGGATGGCAATTTGAGTTGGACAACGGTAACGACATGGCTAAATATGGTTGGATGCCTACTGGCGCAGAGACCAAATTTACTTATCAGAAAATGCCAAACGGTGAAGATGAGCATGGTAAATGGAACCAGCGAATCATGATTCAATTCCCAGCCTCGCTGATGGCGTCTTCCCCTTATGTATATGACCACCTGAACAACGCATTCCAGTTGCACAAAGGTGGATACGGCCCTTGCTTCTTCCGCACACGTCTGGGCATCAAGCAAGCCAAAGCCATGTATGAGAAAGTCAAAGACGACTGGTCTTATTCAGGCGATTTGGCCATCTCTGCATTGGACGGTCAGGCGGAGACATTCACATTGATTTCCCCAGGATGGGCAAATTACGACAACCCTGGTTATGAGATCGACAATTATGCACGTAATGTCTGCAACCCAACTTCTGTGGGCAACTACGAAAGAGTGCTTATTGAAGAGTTTGACGGATACACTTGGCGTCGTATTCAAGGCACAGGCCCTCTTCCTGGTCGTGAAGCGAATAATGTCACCATCATTGATACCATTCCTTACGAATTGGAATGGGTGGGATGGAAAGACAGCACAGCCTTGAAAAATGACAAAGGTGAAAAAATCAAAGCGACTTACACTCCTGCCGCAGACCCTAAGGCTGCAGGCTATACAGGTATCGTCAAATGGACCACTCCGGTGATGCTGGTTGGTGAAAAGGATAAACTTATCTACTTGTGTAAAGCAAGAGATTTGGGTTGTCCAACCGCAGATGATGCAGAATACTTGAATGTCGCTTGGATTTCATCTCAGACTGACTCTCCCGACTCTTCACGGGTGAATCTGATGACAACCTGTGCAGATATTCCTCCAGTCATCGACGAACAAACCTGTCTTTTCAAGACTGCAGACGTCAAAACAGCTTTGCCTGGTGACGACATCGCATACAAAGTGAAGTTTGTGAACAATGTTGGAACAAAAGTTGAAGCAAACTGCAAGAGTGCAAGCGATTGGATTGGTTTGAACAGCAAACCTGTTCCTGATGTGAACTCTAAAGGTCTGACACTTTCAAAAGAATCAGGTGCATTTGCCGCTCCTACCTATTCTTATGGTAAAGACGGCGAAATGTTTGCAAGAATCGAAGACGCAGCCAACACTGAAAGCATATTCTTGGTAATGCGCTATGTGAGCGGAACACCAGGAACTTCAAATTTCAAAGGTATCGCAATAAAAATGAAGGTTAACCTTGGAGGCGAAAACAACTTCGGTTACGAATTGTATAATGATGGCAAACTCGTTGCTGCTGAAGGTAAAGACTGGCAAGATGTAATGCAGTTTAAAGGCACCAACAAAGCTCCTACATTTAAGTTCGTGCTTCGCGAAGACAAACTTTATATGTATTGTAACGACGAAGATGACGAATGGGAAAATGTAATGAAAGACTGGAGTGGTTTGACATCCGCAGGTCCGGGTTACTTCGGTGTTTACACGGAAAGAAACAACGGAACTCCAACATTATCACTTTTTGAAACGTCGCTCGATTATGCATTCAATATTAATATAGGCGACTTCATTCCTAAAGAATTGGAAGAGATCTCAAGTATCTCCGATAAAGGAGCCTTAGATGCGACAAACAACACAATCAAGTGGCCAACCGTTGCACAAAAGGTTGAAGAAGGTCTTGCATGGGGCGATTCTTTGGTTTACACCTTCAACGCTCACGTTAAAGATTGCAGTTCATTCATCAACAACTATGCGTATGCCACAGTTTTGGGACAAGATTCTTTGAAAGCGCTCAACACCATCGAATGTGGTGCAGCCACCTGCGCTCTCACCGGTGTCACCATCAAGGCAAGCGCACAGCGTATCTGTGAAAACGACAGCGTGGTGCTTCGCGCGACAGCCAAGGCGAAAGGCGACTACCAATATGAGTGGTTCAGCGTAGTGGGTAAAGACTCCACTTCGCTCGGCAAGGCAAGCGCTGCCGACTCCATCGTCGTCAAGAAAGCCGGCGCCTACGCAGTAGTGGCTACCAACCCAGAAGACGCTACCTGCTTCGCTGCAAGCGACACCGTCATCATCTCGGTTGACACCATCCCTGCACGCATCCTCAAAAACGTGAGCGAATGCGTGGGCAAGACGGTTGAACTGCAGGCTGCAGACAATGCCGATTATACTTATGAA
>JAGHUM010000076.1 GCA_018064855.1 Candidatus Physcocola equi | reverse complement strand
CATGGACCAAATTATATACATATTCAGTCTTGTCCACATACAGATAGTTTTCCGTTCTAATTTTCTCAAAAGTCTGTATGCCTATCGGATATAATGTTTTTTTTGCCATACACGTCGTTGATTTCTGCAAAGATAAAGTATTTGGAGATTATATACAAGTTGGCACTCACCATGTTATTTGGTCAACGAGTTTATCGTATAAACACAAAAAGGGCTGCTTGAAAAATCAAGCAGCCCGAAAATTTCTTTTAACTGATTGTCAGCAGAAATTATTCCTTAACGTATGAACGTTCAACTGTCAAAACTGCATCGTTACCGCTTTCAGCAACCTTGATAGTACCATAGTACTTACCTACTGTGAATTTGTATTCACCAGGATTAGTCTTAGTAAGAGTTGAAACAACGCCATTAGCCTTAACCTTTGCGTTAACTGATTCAGAAGCTGGAATCAAAGCATCGCCATAGCAGAATTCAACTTTATCAACGTTAGCGTCGAGAGTGCTCATAGTGTAAACTGCACCTTCGCTGATTGAGATGAATGAGCCATAAGTCGACTTAGAGTTACCTACATTAAGAGTGATAGTCTTAGTTACAACTTCCTTCTTTTCAGTCTTTGTTGAATCATCATCATCGTCCTTTGAGCAAGATGATACAGAAACTGAAGTAGCCAACATAGCAAGCATAGCTACGATTGCTGACAAAGAAAAAATCTTTTTCATTTGTAAAAAGTAATTAATTAATTAAACAATAAAATCTTTTTCATGGTTGGCAAGGTTACTAGCCTTACCACTCTTTGCAAATTTACAACTTTTTTGAAGATTACAAACAAATGTACCTGTTTTTTTTGTTTGCCCACTAATTATTTGCCTCAGACATTGAAACGGAATACAGTTATGTCGCCATCTTGGAAAACATAGTCTTTTCCTTCAATGTGAATCTTACCTGCTTCACGGCAGGCAGCCTCCGTACCCAATGCCACATAATCATCAAATTTAATCACTTCGGCCTTGATGAAACCACGTTCAAAGTCGGTATGGATGATACCGGCGCACTGCGGCGCTTTGGTTCCTTTGACGAAAGTCCACGCACGCACTTCATCCGCACCAGCAGTGAAGAATGTTTCCAAACCAAGCAAGTTGTAGGCGGCATGAATCAAACGAACCACCCCGCTCTCCTTCAAACCGGCAGCCTCAAGGAATTCCTGTCGCTCTTCAAAAGTCTCCAATTCCGCGATGTCGGCTTCAGTTGCAGCAGCCACGATCAGCATTTCCGCATTTTCATCAGCGATAGCCTCTGCCACAGCCTTGGTGTAAGCGTTACCTGTAGCGGCGCTGGCCTCATCCACATTGCAGACATAAAGTACAGGCTTGGTGGTCAGCAAGAACAGGTTTTTAGCCAAAGCCTTTTCCTCCTTGTCGAGTTCTACGGTTCTTGCCGATTTACCCTGCAAAAGAGCTTCATGGAAACGAGTAAGAATAGAAAGGAGCACCTTGGCATCTTTATCGTTGCCCGAATTAGCCTGTTTTTCCACCTTTTTCATTTGGTTTTCCACAGTCTCCAGGTCTTTCAACTGCAATTCAGTATCAATGATACCTTTATCGCGAACAGGGTCGATGCTGCCATCAACGTGCGTGATGTTTCCGTTATCGAAGCAACGGAGCACATGGATAATGGCATCCGTTTCTCGGATATTGGCCAAGAATTTGTTTCCAAGACCTTCACCTTTGCTGGCACCTTTCACCAAGCCGGCGATATCTACGATTTCGACGGTAGTTGGCACCACACGTTTTGGATGACAAATATTTTCAAGAGCAGTGAGTCTGTCGTCTGGGACAGTAATCACACCCACATTTGGTTCGATGGTACAGAATGGGAAATTGGCTGCCTGCGCCTTGGCGCTGGAAAGGCAGTTGAACAAAGTAGATTTGCCGACATTAGGCAAACCAACTATACCGCATTGAAGTGACATATATATATAGTTTTGTTATGAGCAATGAACTGTGAGTTATGAGCAATGGGCCGTGAGTTATGAGCTGTGAGTTATGAGCAATGAGCCGTGAGCCGTATTTTACAGTCGTTCGTGAGGAGCCAAGTCACGCTCGCAAGTATCAACATGACGTGCTTTCTTATCTTCGAAGATGTCGGCGATATTGACCAGCAGTCCGGTTTCCCAGACATCACCAAACTCATCGTTGATGCTTGTGCCGAAAATGCGCATCGTTGGAGAAAGCGACATATAAGCATTGACCAAAGGCGGGATACTACGTCCCAACTTTTTAGCCTCCTCCTTCAGAATGACGTAATCGTCTTTGTAGTTGTCGCCTGTGAAAATCGTCTTAAGACGTTCCTCATCAAAGTCGATTGGCATTGGTTTGTGAGGATAGACCAGATTTTCCTTATCCGCGAAGTACTTGCGCAGGAAATAGAACAGCAGTTTGCAAGCCTCCATACCGTAAGACGGATAAATGGTAGCCTTACCAAAGAAAAACTTGGTATCCGGCACAATGACCGTGAGCGCGCCCAGTCCGTCCCAAAGGTTATCGAGTGCGAAAAGGCTTTTCGCACCACGTTTCGAGCTCTGGTATTCCGGACGAATAAAAGAGCGTCCCAGTTCAATGGTGTAAGGGAGATAATCTTTTACAAAGCTATCAGAATAAGCGAAAAGATGTGCAGAAGTGAGTTTCGGAACACCATTTTCATCAAACTGGACATTTTTCCCATGAATATAACGGTATCCGCCCAAAATCTCCTTTTCCTCAGGGTTCCAGACAATCAACTGTTTGTACGGGTCTTTTTCAAGATAGTCGTAGATGTCCACGTCGCAACTCAGTCCCGATCCACCTCCTGACGATCGGAAAGAGATTTCACGAAGACGCCCTATCTCACGCATCGTATTGGGGCAAGAGAGACCATCCAACACGTATATTTCATTGTTGCACTTATTCGTTTTACGGAGCATACGTTCAGGCGTAAGTTCCGCTTCAATAAGTGCCACATCTATTGCGTCAATTATGGGTTGTTCCATAAAATATATAATCCGTTTTATTGATCAGAAAAAATACTGGTTTGAACGAAAAAAGGATCCAGCAAAATCAAATGGCATAAACCTTTTGTTTCACCCAATCCGCCCATTCAGCGTAGTTTTTTTGTTTCTTGTCGAAAGTCTCATAAGAGATTTCATCGCCCACCTTGATGGTGAAAGTAGAGCCTTTTGCCTTGTAGAGCTCATCCACCAGATAAAGCATCTCGATATTGAGTTTTACGCCCAATTTCTTTCGCCAGTACCCCAAATTGTAGAAAAATTTAGAGTTCTGCCCGATAAAATGAATGGGCACCACATTTCGTTTGTATTGCACAGCCTTAGCCACGAACGTTTTTTTCCACTCGAGATCGGATATGGTGGAGCTGTTGATCTTTCGCGAGCACATACCGGCAGGGAAGAAAAGGATGGCATCGTCGTCAGCATAACTGTCATAGAGTTCGGCAGCGCCTTCTCGGCTCTGGTTGCCAAGTTTGTTGACAGGAATGAAGTAATTGGTCAGTTGACGAACGTTCATCAGCACATCATTGACTGGTGATTTCACGGTTTGGTAATGTTCATTAAGGAAATTGAGCAGCGCCACGCCGTCCAAGCCCCCAAGAGGATGATTTGAAGCAAAAATCGCACGTCCGTTTTCCGGCATTTTATCCGCGCCTTCCACATTCACCGTGATTTGGAAATGGCTAAGAATAGCTTCCGCGAAAGGTTTTCCTTGGAGTTTGCCATAAAGCGACATGAAATAATTGAGATCGTCTTCATGCAGCGTTTTCTTCAGCCATCGCACCACAAAACCAGGAATCCACTTCTTGATTTTTGCAGCCTTTGCATCGAGCACCTTGTCGATGTCAATCACTTTTTCAAGTTTGCTGTAATCTATGTTTTTTTCGCTTTGTTCTGCCATTGCTGCTCTATAGCAATAAAAATTCTACATCAACACCGAAAAATTCAAAAATGCGAACATTCGGGCAAAATAACATTCAAAGTTAGCAGATAAACTATAGAATGCCAAATTTTGGTGGATAATCTTTTTAGTAGTGAGCTATGAGCTGGGAGCAGTGAGTTTTGAGTTATGAGTTTTGAGTTATGAGTTATGAGTTACACTGGGAGATAAAAAAAGCGGGATTCGCATCCCGCCTTGTTCTGATATTAGTGATAAGGTATTAAGATTGTTTTTGTCTAAGCGTGGCAAAATTGCACCTTTTCACACAAGTACCCAAAAATTAAAATATGTTGTAGAATATAAAACGGGTAAATTTTACATTTTTTAACATTAATCACAAAAATATCGGAGATGCATACATCTTCACATCATCTGCAGTGATGGCATCTGAACACAATATAATCAAACGCTCAACCACATTGCGCAATTCTCGGATGTTGCCGGACCAGTTTAATTTCTTGAGTTCCTCAATCGCTTCATCCTTGAATGTGCGGGCTGCAATACCCTGCTCACGACAGATAATTTCCGTGAAATAAGAAACAAGCAAAGGAATATCTTCTCTGCGTTCACGCAAAGGCGGCACATGGACAGGGATGACACTTAGTCTGTGATAAAGGTCTTCACGGAAGTTTCCGTTTTCGATCTCCTTTTTCAAATCCTTATTTGTAGCGGCAAGCACTCTCACGTTCACCTTTATGGCTTTATCGCCACCCACACGCGAGATTTCGTTTTCCTGCAAAGCACGAAGCACCTTCGTTTGAGCAGAGAGGCTCATATCGCCAATCTCATCGAGGAAAAGCGTGCCTCCATCAGCCTGTTCAAACTTACCGATGTGCTGTTTCATCGCAGAAGTAAACGAGCCTTTTTCGTGGCCAAACAACTCGCTTTCTATCAACTCTGGCGGGATAGCCGCGCAGTTGACCTCGACAAACGGTCCTTTCGAGCGATTGCTAAGTTCGAATATTTGACGAGCGACGACTTCTTTTCCTGTACCGTTTTCACCCGTAATGAGCACACGGGCATCGGTAGGCGCCACACGAGCGATAATTTCGCGCAGATGCTGAATAGGTTCCGATTCTCCGATCATTTTGTTGGTCTTCGCCACCTGTTTTTTAAGCACCTTGGTTTCAGTCACAAGCGAAGTATGGCTGAGAGCGTTGCGCGCACAGACCACCAATCGGTTCAAATCAAAAGGTTTTTCCAGATAATCAAACGCGCCTTTCTTCAGGCACTCCACAGCAGTCTCGATGTTACCATGTCCGCTAATCATGACGACGGAGACATCGGGATAGTTTTCCTTGATATTTTCGAGGACCTCGATACCGTCCATGCCCTCCATCTTGATATCGGAAAAAACCAAATCAAATTTTTCAGACTTCAAGCAGTCCAATCCTTTCATGCCGTCTTCGGCACAGGTCACTTTATGTTCTTCAAGTTCAAGCGCTTCCTTCATCACACTGCGGATGCTGCGCTCGTCATCAATCACAAGTATTTTTGCCATTTCTTCTTGTAGTTCTTATTTGAGCTATGAGCTTCGAGTTTTTTGAGTTGTGAGTTGTGAGTTTTGGGTTATTCTTTCAAGGAAGTCTGAGGGTATTTCGCATTTTCATATTTAGAAAGCATTGCCTTCACCCATCCGACTTTGATTTTAGCCTCCACCATGAGCGGTATGTGGTTTTGATCGTCACTCACATAAATAACCATGTCGTCTTCTTTTTTGAAGAGATCTCCCGTGATAAGTTTTGGCACAAATTTCAGAGCATTGTATTGCTTTCCATTCTTCAGTTTGACAGTGGTTTTACCTTTGAAAGTCAATCCCAGGTCATACACATCGTCATCAAAAAGCATTTTGAATGGAACAACTTGATTTTTCTTGAGATTTTCCGTTTTAAGATTACGGAAATTGTAGCAACTGAAAATCAAGTCGAGCGTATTCTTGTCCAGGAAAATATCCTTTTGGTCCACCTTGTCACGTTTGTGGCGTTTCATATCCACCTTCACGCCATTTGAAAGCTCAACATAGTCGTAAGTGGTGTGCGAATAGTAACTGTCTTCGTGTTTGGTCTCACGATAAAAGACGGGACGCATGTTTTCCGGATTCAAATACGATTCAAAAGAATCGCGGATACAATACATCTTATCAAAAGTCTTGGTAGTGGTGCCACTCACCAACAAAGACATCACTTCCTTTCCGCTGTGAGTACCCTTCTTGACCTGGAAATTGCAGTCGCCAGCATGAATCCACACAAACCCCCAGTTGTAATATAAGTTAAACTTCACCTTCTCGCCATACGTGAAGACGGGTTCTTCATAATATTCAGGATCAGCAGCCCAAGCCGACAAGGCAAGAAGGCTGAACAAAAATATGTGAAATAATCTTTTCATATTCGAAATAATTTTGCGTTCTACATTGAAAACTCATTCTTGTAAAATAGTTTTCTACAAATAGAATGCCAAAAAGATAATCCCTTCAAAAAAAATTTTCATTCGTTTCCTACTCCCATAAAGAAGCGGTTCCAACGGAATGTCGAGCCATTGAGAGCGTCGTTGTCCACAGAAGCCCAAACAAACAAAGGTTTGCCCACAATATGGTCTTCCGGAACAAATCCCCAATAACGGGAATCGGCAGAATTATGACGGTTGTCGCCCATCATCCAGTAATAGTCCATTTTGAATGTATAACTGCTGGCAGGCTCACCATTGATGACAAAAGTAGAATCATTTACGACTTTAAGATCGTTTCCTTCATAGACCGCAATAGCACGCTCATACAAGGCGATGTTTGACGCATTAAGTTCGACCTTCTCCCCTTTTTTAGGGATGTAAATAGGTCCGTAGTTATCGCGTGTCCATTTAGTATCTGCCATCATAGGGAAAAGAGTGCCTTCCAAAGTGGTATCGAGTGCGATCTTAACCACACTGCCATCTTTTTCCAGTTCCTCTTTCATGCTTTGCGTAAGCGGAAAATGGTAAAGGATTTCCGAAGGAAGCCCAGCATTCTTGATAAGGTCGGAAGCCGAGTGAGTTTCGGTCACGACAGGGGTGTTTTCAATAGGAGAAACCAGTTGTCGGTCAGCCTTGCTAATACCAAGTTTGTTCATAAATTTGTCGGAAAGCGTTGCTGTGGTCCAAACCCAGTAGTTGAACTGTGTGTTTTTAGGATTGGCAATCTGCTCACCGTTGATGAAAAGGTCACCGTTCTTTATCTGCAAGGTTTCCCCTGGCAAGCCAACACATCGCTTCACATAATTTTCACGACGATCGACAGGGCGGACCAGGATGTCGCCAAAATACTTCTTATCGGCATGGACATAAGTACGTCCGATGGCGTTGGCATAGTTTTTTCTCTGGCGATAACTCATCGCTTTTATATGAGCCGCCAACTGAGGATTGTCTTGTATCTGGTTTTGAATCTGGCTTTCACCGATCTGGTTGCAGATGCTGTAATAGTCAGGCGCCTCATAATTGCGGCAGACCGTATCACCAGCAGGGAAATTGAACACGACCACATCGTAGCGTTCCACCTCGCCCAATCCTTTCAATCGTTTATAGTCCCATTTTGGGAAATCGAGATACGACTTACATCCAAATACAGGCATGGTGTGCTGTGCAAGCGGGAAAGACAACGGAGTCATTGGAGAGCGAGGTCCGTAACTCAGTTTGCTTACAAACAGATAGTCGCCCACCAGCAGGGATTTCTCCATGGAAGAAGACGGGATCTTATAGTTTTGGAAAAAATAGAGGTTGATGAAATATACAGCAACCAGTGCGAAAATGATAGCGTCCACCCAGCTGGCGATGGTGCGGAGAACAGGATTTTCACACTCTTTCCACCCGCTCCAGTTCACAAAACGAGTGATATAGATATCACCAAACCACAAAATGAGCAACACAAGCCAAAATTGGTCCATGCTCACGGCACAGAACAATACAAGAAGAGTCGCGATGGCAAATTTCAGCCACTGTTTTGCAGGCGCATTTGTCAAGCGTTCCTTAAAAGAGCCTGTCGGTTTATAACTAATTTTCAACTGTTTATCAGACATAGTCAAAACGATTGATCCAATTCAATATTGAAAAAAAAATCAGAAATCAAAGACGCCATCCATCGTCAGGAATCCTTTTCTGCCTTTTGTGTATTCAGCAGCCAATACAGCGCCGAGCGCGAAACCATATCGGCTCTTTGCATCGTGGTTGATCGTGATGGTGTCGGCACCACTTTCATAAGTTATGGTATGGATGCCAGGGACCTCGCCTTCGCGAATAGAACTGACCGACAACTCATTAGGCGCGCATTCCGCATCACCAGAGACCTGTCCGTCCGGAGCTGTAAGGGTGCCCTTCACCCATTTATCTTTGCGGTCGAGATTATCAACGATACCCTCAGCCAGAGTGATAGCCGTGCCGCTTGGCCAGTCGAGTTTATGCACATGGTGTACCTCGCTCATCTTCACGTCATATTCAGGGAATTTATTCATGATTTTAGCGAGATATTTGTTGACAGCCATAAAAATGTTGACACCGACACTATAATTGGAAGTCCAAAACATGGTGCCATTTTTGCTCTCCATGTATTTCTTCATATCATCGAGTTGGTCATTCCAGCCAGTTGTGCCACAAACGACAGCCACACCAGCATCGAGGCATTTACGCACGTTGGCAGGAGCCACCTTAGGCATAGAAAATTCAATGGCTACGTCAGCATTTTTGAAAGCATCACTTTCAAAATCCTGCTGATTGTCAATATCAATAATAGAAACGATTTCATGACCACGGCTAAGAGCGATGCCTTCGATCATTTTACCCATCTTTCCGTAACCTACAAGTGCAATTTTCATATAATCAAAGAATTAAAGTCTAAGAGTATTGATAAAATCATTTAATTAACTTACAAAAATAACATTTTTTTCAGAAAAAACGAAAGATTTACCCCTCCCGGCTTTACGAGTTTGGCAAAAGGTGTCCCTCATTCCTTTTCAGAATGCCGTTTCCACATGAACAAGTGCAAAGCATAGGGAGTTTCCAAAAAGCAAGGCCATTTGGATTGCAAACAAATAAAGTGTATATTTGCACTGCACTATCAAACAAAGAAACATCATGAAAATAACCACACTTCTAAGCATATTGGCAAGTTCGACCATCCTTCTATCTGGTTGCACTGTTTTGTTAGACAACACGCAAACATCAGAAAGCAAAGAAAAAAGATCAAAGGTTTCGACATCAACGAAAACCAGAGGAGCCACCCAAAAAAAACCGAGCAAAGACAGCCGTGGCAACAAGAAAAAAGATTTCACGCTCAACCAAGGCAATTACAATGTAGTCTGGCTTGACGGAGACAGTTGCAGTCAGAAAGGAGCCACACTCAATCTGATGCTGTCGGAGAAAAAATTCGCAGCCTTTTCAGGTTGCAACCACATCAACGGTTCCATCACCAACGTAGCCAAAGAGAGCGGGAAACTCGGCATGGAAGTTGAATTGCAAACCATGCGTATGTGCGACGATGATGAATCAAAATTTGAGAATGAAATGAAAAGGAAGCTCGACGAAGTAACCGACTACGAGTACATCAATGGAACACTGGTATTGAAAAACAAAAACAAAGAATTATTCCACTTGAAAGAGAAAAACTAGAAGCATCATTCCACGGTTTCCAGATCCTGCTCCACAAAACCGCCATAGACATGGAAGTCAGAAATGATCGAATCGATAAACTTTCTCTTTTTCTCAAGCGTTTCCTTATCCTTTGCATTGATTGAGACCGTCACAATAAACCCTCTGTTTTCAGGCGTCGTCAATGCAAAAATCTGGTGATTGTAATAGAGATCGCCCTCCTTAATAAAGAAAGAAGTCGTCAGTCCGTCATAACCACCAAATCTCAACTTCATTTTCTGCGTTTCAATGTCTATTTTATCCGGGTTTTCGTATTTCGCACGATAAAACTCATTGAAATCCTCCACCAAATCGGAACTTGATTTGGAAGTCTTTCTGTACCATTTCACCACAATCGTGGAACTGTGGAAATTCTCATCTTCTGCCACATCAGGCTCGCGGAAACTCGTCTGAAAGCAGATATTATCGAGCGAGATTTCCTGTTTTTCCCACGCCACCGGATACTGGATGGAGAAATAACGGTTTACATAACGATCAACTTCCAATTGTTCTTGCGAGAATGCGCACATTCCGAAAGACAAGAGCAGTAAGGAAAACAATATTTTAAGTTTATTCATATACAAATCTCAGTTGTTGGTGCAAAGATATGAATTTTAAAACGATTATAAAGAACTTGTCAACCAATGTTTTTTATTTCTTTTATTATTTCTTAGGGAATTATATACAGCACTAGTAATGTTTTTTGGCCAACGAATTTATACTAATTTTCTCTAAATTAATGCGTAGAACTATATTTTCACTAAAAACGCCTCTGGCGTTACGAATTAATACGAATTCAAATTTGGATGCCTGCACATAATTAGTAAAAATTCGGAATGCCACAGGCATTCTTAGTATAAATCTGTAACACCCCAGTAAATTTGTATAATTCGTAAAAATTCGTTGAC
>JAGHUM010000039.1 GCA_018064855.1 Candidatus Physcocola equi | reverse complement strand
CATAGCAAAGCCTTGGCTTGTGAAAGTCGGGGCTTTGTCTGTTTTTTTACATGTATTTGCATACGAAAAGAGGGCATATCAATTTTGATACACCCTCTTTTCTTATTTATGTGATTTTCGTCAGAGCACAAAAAAGGGCGATGTTTCCATCGCCCTTATATTATTTTTCACTTATCATCAGAAACTATATGCGAGACCAACATTGATTGCTTCCATAACCTGGAAACGTTCAACAATTGGAGCCTCCCATTTGATTTGTCCACGAACACTTGCCTGCAAGAAATTGTTCACCTTCATGGTAAGAAGCAAATCCCAGTTAATTACAGAATGATAATCAACAGGTCCAAACCATTCGTTTTTAGAAAGGTCTAATTTCTTTGCGCCATAATAAGCATAGAAATATTCAAGTTTGCTACTTAAATTTACATTTTTTACAATATCAAAACTGTTTTGCACACGAAGATACAAACCCGGTTCAATCTTAAAATTCTCAGTTGAGTCCAAGCCACATTGCTCTCTCAAATCGTCAACACGACAATAAACGGCTCTGGCTGTGATTGGAGAGAAGAATACAGACACCCATTTATTAGGAACATACTCCATACCTAAAGACCCAATCATGCTCAATGGAGCCAAGAAGTCAGAATTACGTTCACGTTCTATAATGTCGGTACCCTCCACTTTTGCGTAATCATAACCTGGAGCGAACTGAGTCTTGGCATCGAAGAGAGCTGCATAATACAAAGACTGACATTTGCTGGATTGATAACCATACTTTGATGTAAAGGTGAGTTTATCAAGAGCTTTACGAGTATGATAGTCTTCATAATCTGATGAATAGATAATACCATATTCACCATAGAGTTCATTCGTCCAAACTTTTCTGCCATTCTTGTAATTAGCCTGCAGATCAGCATATAAGTTGAATGTCAAGCTATTTACATTGGCTTCTGCCCAATAGTCATTATAAGCATTCTGTCCCAAGTTCAAACCAACCTTGCAAGGGAATTTCCAATGAACAGAATCCTGAGTCTCAGCAGTAACATCCGCTTTAACCTTTTCAGCAGCAGCGGCATTGTTGATTGCGGTAGAACGCAAATCATCGGCAGTTGCTGTAAGACAGCCCCCAACCAAAAGAGTTGCCAATAAAGATTTCTTCAACATACACTTTAATATTAAATAAATAACGTACCGCAAAATTAGCACAAAAAGAGAAAGAAAACAACAAAATAGAAATGGGCAACCCCAAGACAAGCAAAAAAACATTATATTTGCAAAATGAGAAGCTGTTTAATTTTTTTGCAAACTGCTTCTTTTGGGCTTTTTATAGGTCTTTTTCGTCTGTTTTGAGTGATTCTTCAGTCACAATGGGCATCCATTGCTCCTTTCAGATTCACTTCAAAACATCCTGAAAAATCCGCTTATAAAAATCTCCAGCAAAAATTTAAACAACTTCTAAGAAAAAAGCAAATAAGACCACATATCATATATGGCACCAAGAAAAAAGAACTTACCATTGCTAGAAGCGGTTGAAATAACCGGCATAGCAGGAGAAGGGAAAGCCCTTTCAAAAACAGAAAATGGAGTTTTGTTCACACAATACGCTGTTCCTGGAGATATTGTTGACATTCAAGTCACAAAAAAGAAAAACAATTATATGGAAGGCCGCGTGGTGCGATATGTGAAACTATCAGAGCGTAGGACTCAACCTTTTTGCACTCATTACGGTGTTTGTGGCGGCTGCAAATGGCAGATACTGCCCTACGAAGATCAAATCAAGAACAAGCAGCAACAAGTTGAAGACAACTTGAAACGCATAGGAAAGGTTGAACTACCTGAGATTTCCCCTATTCTTGGTTCTCAAAAAACGATTTATTATCGAAACAAACTTGAATTTTCCGCATCCAACAAAAGATGGCTGACCGAGGAGCAGGTTAAAAGCGGAGAGTCCTTTGATTGCATGAACGCACTTGGCTTTCACATCCCAGGAAAATTCGACAAGGTATTAGATATTGACCACTGCTATCTTCAAACAGAATTAAGCGACAACATCCGTCTTTCTGTTAAAGATTATGCGACAAAAAACAATCTTGAGTTCTATGATTTCAGAGCGCAGCAGGGCTTCCTCAGAAACATCATCATCCGCACGACAGAAAAAGGGAATGTGATGTTGATTGTCGTATTCTTCCATGAAGATGAAGAAGCAAGAAAAGGGCTCTTGAATCATTTAGTAAAGAACTTTCCACAGATCAGCAGTCTGATTTACTACATCAACAGTAAATGCAACGACACCCTAACCGACCAAGAGCCTCATTTATTTCATGGCGAAGACTACATTGAAGAAGAAATGGAAGGCCTTCGCTTCAAAATCGGGCCAAAGTCCTTTTATCAGACCAATACAAGCCAAGCTTATGAGCTATACAAAGTTGCCAGAAATTTCGCAAATTTGACAGGCAACGAACTCGTCTATGACCTATATACTGGCACGGGAACAATAGCTTGCTTCGTTGCTAAAATGGCGAAAAAAGTAATCGGTATTGAATATGTTCCAGAAGCTATTGAAGACGCCAAAATAAACGCAGAAAACAACAAACTGGACAACACCCTATTCTATGCTGGCGACATGAAAGAGATTCTCACTAATGAATTCATACACAAGCACGGCAAGCCAGACGTAATCATTACCGACCCGCCAAGAGACGGCATGCATCCTGATGTTGTGGCCACCATTCTCAACGCCTCACCAGAAAGAATTGTGTATGTAAGTTGCAATCCTGCGACTCAAGCCAGAGATTTAAATATGCTCGACGAAAAGTACAAAGTGATGGCAGTACAACCTGTTGATATGTTCCCTCATACACATCATGTTGAAAATGTAGTCTTGCTTCAAAAAAGATAGACAATGCCAACAACAATCAAACAAATCGCAGAAAAACTTGAAGAATTTGCCCCTCTAAGACTTCAAGAGAGTTACGATAATTGCGGGCTGCAAATTGGTGATGAGAACACCGTAGTTCGCAACATATTAGTAACAATCGACATTACAGAAGAAGTACTGGAGGAAGCGAAACAGAAAAACTGTGAATTGATAATTTGCCATCACCCCATGATTTTTAGAGGCCTAAAGCATGTAACCAACTCCAATATGATTGAAAGGTGTGTCAAATATGCCATAAAAAACGATATAGCCATATATGCCAGTCACACCTGTTTAGATAAAGCCAAAAACGGAGTAAGTTTCAAACTTGCAAAACTTTTGGGTCTTAACAACTTACAACCATTAGAAAGAGAAGAGGAAGGATTAGGCTGCATTGGCTACTTAGCTGAACCAGAAGATGAACTTTCATTCTTAAAACGAGTAAAAGAACTGGTACAAACCGGTTGCATCAGACACACTACACTTTTAGGAAAGAAAATAGAAAAAGTCGCATTATGTGGTGGAGCTGGCGTAGAATTTTTAGACAAAGCGATAGAAGCCCAAGCAGATATATACTTGACAGGAGATATAAAATATCACGACTTTTTCCTACCCGAAAAACGCATAATTTTAGCTGATATCGGACATTTTGAAAGCGAACAGTTTACAAAAGAGCTAATTTATGATGTTTTATATGAAAAAAATAGTAACTTTGCTATTCATTATTCAGAAATAACAACAAATCCGATAAAATACTTATAAAGTATGGCAAAAGAGATTTCCGTAGAAGCCAAACTCAGAGCATTGTTTGACCTTCAGTTGGTAAGATCAGAAATTGACAAGATCAAAACATTGCGTGGTGAACTTCCACTTGAAGTGCAAGACTTGGAAGACGAAATTGAAGGTCTTCGTACTCGTGTTGGAAAATTAGAAGAAGACATCAAGAACGCGAACAGCGAAATCGAGCGCAAGAAAATTGCGATTGAAGAGAATAAAGCTGCCATTGGCAAGTACAAAGAACAGTTGGACAACGTAAGAAACAACCGTGAATACGAAAATCTTGAGAAAGAGATTGAATATGAAGGATTGGAAATTCAGTTGTCGGAGAAAAAAATCAAAGATATCCTTGCCCAGATCAAAACGATGAAGGAAGATTTGGAAAAGGCAAACGAGACAATTGAAGGTAGAAATATCGACCTCTCTCAAAAGAAGGAAGAATTGGAAGCCATCATTTCCGAAACACAGCAGCAGGAAGAAAAACTTCGTGACGAAGCAAAAAAGCACGAAAGTATGATTGAAGAACGCTACCTCACTGCATTTGACAAGATCAGAAAGAACGCGCGCAACGGCCTTGCTGTTGTTCGTGTCACAAGAGATGCTTGCGGTGGCTGCCACAATCAGATTCCGCCACAACGCAGAATTGACATCGCGCAGCGCAACAAAATCATCGTTTGCGAATACTGTGGTAGAATCATGGTTGACTTGGCACTCGGCAACGAAGAAGTTAAGAAAACCGGCTACGGAGAAATGATTGAGACCGACGAAGTAAAGGTTTCTACAACAAGAAAGAGAGCTGCAAGAAAATAAGTCTGCTTATACTTGCGACAACAATAAAAGGGGCAAACCAAATGAAGTTTGCCCCTTCATTTTTATATGCGAATGGTATAATTTGAAAGCAAAAAACACCATTATCAACAAGAGAATATTTCAACCAGAATAATCAGAAAACTATAGAAACAAGGAAAAAATATAAGAATTGTGTTGAAATTCAAAAAAAAATGTCTATCTTTGGGAAGATAAATAAGAAGCAAATGAAAAAGTCATTAAGTATATTACTCTTTTTGTTGTCGATGTTTCTGTGTGATAAGGCAGCGGCACAGGTTGTACACTTTAAGGCATATCGTATAGCTGATGGCGTGGCAGCCACAAATGTCGTGGGTTCTTACAGTTGGGGGCCTTGGTCTCCGAAAGACGACGACATCACTTTAGACCTAAACAACAATTCTCTTTTCATTGGTGATAAGACATATGAAATAATGGAGAAACCAAAGAAATGGATTATCAAAAGAGACTTGAAGTATGTAAGCATATCTTGTTCTGACAAACAGTTCAACAAGATCAACATCAAATTGTACCAATACGACAAAGGTGAATTCCGCATTTACGTAATGGGAGAAAAAACTGCACAAAGATACTCTGTTAATTATATAGATTAAAGAGACACACGCTTACTGACGAATAAGGGGAGGACACTCCCCTTTTTTATTATAAGTTTTGATACGACTACATAACCTGGAACATTACAGACCATGAACAACATACTACCAATTGAACTAACTAATTTTATCATTGTATTAGTTATTTCTCTGCTTATAGGTCTATCGCAACGCAAACACTTTGCAAAGAAAAGCGAAAACATGCACTTAGGAACAGACCGAACATACACCCTTATTGGATTGTTGGGTTATGTCATGTACCTTCTGCAGCCTGAGACAATGACAGTATATATCGCTGGAGGCGTTGCCCTTTTTGTTTTGATTGCCCTTTTTTACAGTTACAAACTGTTCAAACTCAGCCAGACAGGCATGACGAGTCTGCTAATAGCATTGCTTACATACGGCATTGGACCACTCGTATATCTCACCCAGCTTTGGGTGGTGATCATGATAGTCGTAAGCATATTGATATTAAATGAAATGAAGACCGCATTCATTCGTTTCTCTCAAAAAATGAATGAGCAGGAATTCATGAATCTCGCAAAATTCCTAGTAATTTCCGGTGTTGTACTACCTGTATTGCCAGACGAGGAATTCATAGAAGGAGTGGCATTAACGCCATACAACATTTGGTTGACAACTGTAGTTATTTCCGGATTTTCATACATCAGTTACCTGCTTAAAAGATACGTGTTCAACCAAAGCGGCATAATAGTTTCAGGTCTGATGGGAGGAATATACAGCAGCATGGCCACTACCGTCATATTGTCAAGAAAAGCAGCAAACGTAAAAGAAGAGGAATTAGGGAATTACATCACCGCAATATTTTGCTCAGTAGCCACATTATACATTAAATACGCCATTCTATTAGGCATATTCAACTTTGAGCTTCTGAAAAAATACTGGTTTATCTTTGCCGGAATGTTCATAACCGGCATGTTGGTTGCGACATTTTACTTTTTCAAAGAAAAAAGAGATTCCAAGAAAAATTCAAGTACCAAACTCGCAGACAGCAATCAGTCTCAATTAGAACTTGAAGAAGAAGACAAAAACCCTTTGGAATTCCAGATTGCAATCTTGTTCGCTGTATTATTTGTAGTATTCACATTCATAACCAGTTACGTAATAAAGAGTTTCGGAGCAGACGGTTTGCATGTACTTTCAATATTGGTGGGTGCGACAGACATCACTCCATTCATCTTGAATCTTTTCCAAGCAAAATATGAGATTGAAGACAGCATGATCATCATTGCAACCTTCCAAGCCATAATCAGCACCAACATTGTAAAGATGATTTATGGCATCATTCTGTCTAAAAAAAGAATCATCCGATGCTTGCTGGCAGGTTTTTCAATAATAACACTTGCTAATATCGGGCTATTGCTTTTAGTCTAAAAGGAAAAGCCGACTAAGACATAAAACTATTAAGCAATAGAGGTTAAACATATTACAAATCATTACAAAAGCACTTCAAAACTGCTATTTTCAACAGAAAAATCGCATGGCAAAGTTGAATAATAAAATAATGCTTTGTAAATTTGTAGGAAAACAGAAAACAATTATTAATAATATAAACCATGGAATTATTACAGACTGCGGCGACCGAGGCCATAAAGTTTGAGGGGGTACAAGGCGCTCTTATGCTTATGGGTATCGGTATGTTTACCGTCTTCTTAGTATTAGCGCTTGTCATACAGATAGGCAAATTGTTGATATCTCTCGTAAATAGATTTATTCCGGAGGAAGAGACAACTAACGCTGCAACTCCAAGTGAGACAGCGTCAAAAATCGACCCTGTAACAGCCAATGTCATTGCAAAAGCAATACATGAGTTGACCAATGGCAAAGGAAAAATTGAAAGCATAACCAGATTATAAAAATATTCACTCCCAATTTGCTGATGCGAATCTAAAAAAGGGAGCCCATAAATAACGAGAAAAAATGGCTAAAGAAATTAAATTCAGTTTAGTATTTAGAGACATGTGGCAGTCGGCTGGCAAATACGTACCACGTGTTGATCAGTTGCTAAAAGCAGCACCAGCCATCATCAAGATGGGATGTTTCGACCGAGTTGAAACTAATGGTGGCGGTTTTGAACAAGTTAACCTCTTGTATGGTGAAAATCCTAACAAGGCAGTTCGCCAGTGGACAAAGCCTTTCCATGAAGCAGGAATTCAGACTCACATGTTGGACCGTGGATTGAACGGACTTCGTATGCGTCCAGTTCCAGTTGATGTGAGAAAATTGTTCTATAAAGTAAAACATGCACAGGGTACCGACATCACTCGTACTTTCTGCGGATTGAATGACCCAGACAACATCATTCCTTCTATCGGATACGCACACGAGGCAGGAATGATTTCTCAGTGCTGCCTTTGCATCACATCATCACCACTCCACACTGTTGAATACTATACAGATCTCGCATTTAAGTTGATTGAAGCCGGTGCAGATGAAATCTGCTTGAAAGACATGGCAGGTATTGGCCGCCCTGTTTCTTTGGGTAAGATCACTAAGAATATTAAAGAAAAACATCCAGAAGTAACTATTCAATATCACAGCCACGCAGGACCAGGTTTCAGCATGGCATCAATTCTTGAAGTATGTGAAAACGGATGCGACATCATCGACGTTGGCATGGAACCGCTCTCATGGGGAACTGGTCACGCTGATGTATTGGCAGTTCAGGCCATGTTGAAAGATGCAGGTTTCAAGGTTAAGGAAATCAACATGGAAGCCTATATGGAAGTTCGCACTATCGTACAGGGTATGATGGATGAATGGTTGGGCTACTACATTCCAAAGCGCAACCGTTTGATGAACTCCCTCCTCATCGCTCCAGGTCTTCCTGGCGGTATGATGGGTAGTTTGATGACAGACCTTGCAGACAACCTCGAAAGCATCAACAAATACAAAGAAAAACACGGCGAGCCAAAAATGACTCAAGACCAGTTGATGGTTAAATTGTTCAACGAGGTTGCATACGTATGGCCAAAGATGGGTTATCCATGCTTGGTTACACCTTTCAGCCAATATGTGAAGAACGCCGCTTTGATGAACGTCATGCAGATGGAAAAGGGCAAAGAACGCTGGAGCCTCATCGCTGATGACATCTGGAACATGATGTTGGGTAAGAGCGGTAAGTTGCCTGGTCCTTTGGCACCAGAATTGATAGAAATTGCAAAAGAAAAAGGATTGGAATTCTATCAGGGCAATCCACAGAAGGAATATCCAGACCAACTCGACGAATTCCGTGAGGAAATGAAGAAAAACGGCTGGGATTGTGGCGAAGACGACGAGGAATTGTTTGAATTGGCCATGCATCCAGAACAATATCGTGCTTATCGCAGCGGAAAGGCCAAAGCCGATTTCGAAGCAGACTTGGCGAAAAAGAAATCAGAAGCCAACAGCAGCAAGGGCGGAGAAATGACATTCCCTCAAACTGTAGTTGTTGATGTTGATGGCATGAAATTCCAGGTAGTCATCAGCGCCAATGACGGTTCTGCACCTGCAATAGCCAGCGCAACAAATGCGGTTGCTCCGGTAGCGGCAGGAACAGGAGAAGGTTCACCTCTTGAAAGCCCATTGGAAGGTAAATTCTACTTGCGCAAAAACGCCAATGACCCACAAGTCAACGTTGGTGATCAAGTGAAGAAAGGCCAGACAGTATGTTATGTTGAAGCAATGAAGACTTTCAATGCAATTGCTGCTGATCGCGACGGCGTAATCACAGAAATCTGCTTTAAGACAGGTGATTCAGTGTCTGAAGACGATGTATTAATGAAAATCAAGTAAACCAGAATGGAGACATTTTATACCATTGTCGATAAAATTATCGAAATGACGGCCTTCGGCAATTTAGCCGAACACCCAACATACCTCATAATGATAGCATTGGCATTTGTTCTTCTCTATCTTGGTATTGTTCAGAAATATGAGCCATTGTTGCTTATTCCTATCGCATTTGGTGTTCTTTTAGCGAACATTCCTGGTGCCGGGCTTGGAGTTGTGGCAGCAGATGGTGAAGGATGCGTACACTACATGAAAAATGGCGTGTGGATTACGCAGAACATCTACGAAGACATGACTATTCCAGAGATAGCACATGACCTCGGCATCATGAATATGTTGTATTACGCATTGATTAAATCAGGTCTTCTTCCGCCAATCATCTTTATGGGTGTAGGTGCGTTGACCGACTTCGGTCCAATGTTGAGAAACCTCAAACTTGCCATTTTCGGAGCAGGTGCGCAGTTCGGTATTTTCGCAGTTCTTATTGTGGCTACCTTGTTTGGTTTCAATATGAGAGAAGCTGGTTCGTTGGCAATCATTGGTGGTGCTGATGGTCCTACCGCAATTTTCACCACATTGAAACTTGCGCCTCACATGCTTGGTCCGATCGCTATTGCAGCATACTCTTACATGGCCCTTGTTCCAGTCATCATTCCTTTGATTGTTCGATTGACTTGTTCAAAGAAAGAACTTAGCATCAACATGAAGGAACAAGACAAACTTTATCCGAACAAGACTGAGATCAAGAACATGAGAGCGCTTAAGATATTATTCCCAATTGTAGTTACTACTATTGTAGGTATCTTTGTTCGCGACGCAGTTGCTCTTGTTGGTATGTTGATGTTCGGTAACCTTATCAAAGAAGTTGGCGAAAGCACATCTCGTTTGTTCCAGACTGCATCAAATGGCATCATGAACACAGCCACCATATTCTTGGGCTTGTGCGTGGGAGCGACCATGACAGTAGAAGCATTCTTGAATCTTAAGACCATTGGTATTGTAGCAGGTGGTTTCTGCGCATTCGGTCTTTCAATTTTTGGCGGTATCTGCTTGGCTAAGATTTACAACCTCTTCTCTAAGAAGAAAATCAATCCACTTATTGGTGCGACAGGTTTGAGTGCAGTTCCAATGGCATCTCGCGTAGCCAACAAAATTGCGTTGGAGCACGATCCAAAGAACCACGTATTGAACTATTGTATGTCTTCAAACGTTGCAGGTGTAATCGGTTCTGCAGTTGCAGCTGGTATTCTGATTTCATTCTTGCAATATCAGTAAATCAAGTATAACACTTGAATAACGAAAAAATGCTTTGCTTTTGAGTCATTCAAAAGCAAAGCATTTCTGTTTGTTATAGGTAGTCGTAAAAGAAACTCTTATTGAGTTCTGCAATACACATTATGATAAATGGTCTTTACTATCATTTCAAAATCCATATCTACTTCAAGACCTTCAGTAACCATCAAAGATAGAAAGGTTCCATTATCATTATTGCCGGGATAAGGGGGTTGAATATACTCTCTACTCCATAAATGAAAACCAGATCTTTTGTAAAAATCTATGCGTCGGTCTGCAATGTCTGAACTTCCAGGCAATTCACATTCCAATACAACGGGCAATTGCACACTATTGATAAAAGAAAGAATGGACTGACTTCCAAAACCTTTATTTCTATAGATGGGATGAATGGCAAAATGCTCCACATAACAGAAAGAATCGAATGTCCAATATGTAATAAAACCTATTGGAGCCTTTTGCTCATCTGAAATCAGCAAAAGTCTCATCAACGGATTATCATCTATATTGGCACGTTGAAAAACAATCGGCCTTCTTTCTTCAGGAGGGAAAGCACTGACATACAGATCTTCAACAAACGGGTAAGATGTTGATGAAGTTGATATTTGAGTAAATAAAACCATCACGAGACGAAACAAAATATCTATTTTTTAAGCAAAAATAGGGTAATTGACTGATTTTAGTTATTTTTGCATAAAAAGAAATAAACAAATAATTCAAAAGAATATAAT
>JAGHUM010000095.1 GCA_018064855.1 Candidatus Physcocola equi | reverse complement strand
CATAGCAAAGCCTTGGCTTGTGAAAGTCGGGGCTTTGTCTGTTTTTTTACATGTATTTGCATACGAAAAGAGGGCATATCAATTTTGATACACCCTCTTTTTTTAGTGTTCTCAGAGTCCTTAGAACATAAATGCGAGACTAAGATACCAGTTTCTTGGCTTAGTATCGTTGTTGTATGCCTTCACCATGCTGATTTCGTAGCCTGTGCTTAGTTCCAAGTGCTTTGCAACGTAGCCATTAACACCAAAGCCGAAACCGAAATCAAAGCGGTTGAAATCCTTCATGCCAAGATACTCAAATTCACCCTTGGAATAGTCGGTGAATGGGTTATTGTCGTTATCGTCGCTGCCCCAGAGGCCACAGCCCAAGAATATGCCCACTTTTGGTGCGACTGCTATCAAATCGTTGATGTCGAACTTGTAACCAAAGTTCATTGGTACATGAAGATACCAAAGGTCCATCTTCATCTTCTCATTTAATATTTCATATTTCGCTCCCTTTTGAGAGAGAAGGACCGAACCTTCAACGAAGAATGGATCTGCAATGTTGTATTCTGCTTTCAAACCGATGTTGAAACCAGCCTTGCTGCTGAAATCGCTGCCGTTAAAAGTGGATACATTGAGACCGCCGGTCAATCCCCACATCATGTCTTGTGCTGATGCAGTGACACTTGCCAAGAGAGCAAGCACGCAAAATAATAACTTTTTCATATTAGTTGTTTTATAATTTTTTTGCAAAGTTATATTTATATCTTGTCTCCACCAAATAGATGATGTTGTTTTTATTTCAATGGCGTGCGTTCTATCTTATCGTCTGACTTGCTTCAGCATGTCTTCAGCGCTGCTTTTGAACGTGAATACACCAGTCAGCAACTCATAGTTGTGTTTGTCCGGACAATTCTCGTAAGCGGCAGTGAGGAAGGCCTTGCGTTTGTCGTCGAATGTAAACAATTTCGCTATGCGGTTCAGATCGCTTACCGTGAAGCCAAACAGTTGTGTGCCCATTTGTGCGTATTTGAATTTGCCATCGTCAAACGATTCTGTCTGCATATTGGCAATGATGACATCCACCTGTTTGGGTGTGGCGATTGGCAGACGTTCGATATGCTTGTGGTGCTCCACGATTTTCGTCTCCAGTTTTTCTTCTTCTGTCTTTGTTTTTAGTTTTTCGGCATTTATTTCTTCCGTTTCTGCCTGTTGTAGCAGTTCCTTTTTGACGGCGCGTTTGTCTTGTGCCTTTCCTGCGGTTCTTGCAGATAGTGCGGATGTGGTCGATATTCCGATCGCCATCATCACCAGTAGTGTTGTCTTTTTCATGTTTTTTGCTTTTTTCTGTTTCTTTTTTTTTGTGCAATTTCCGTGCCATCTTTCAGTCGTCTTTTTTTGACACTATTTTTTTACACGGAGGACACAGAAGTTTACTGAATGACGGAAAGGTGGAATGCCTGAAGGCATCGAAGGAGGTGTGCTGAACAGGGCGGGTTGGTTCCACATCAGTGGAATTTCCGTTAATGCCGCAAGGCGTTCGTAATTGACAATTATTTCTCCGTAAAATCCGTTGGTTCCGTTTATTCCGTATTTCCAATGATTCATACCGTAGGTGTGATTGGTGGATTAACACAGAATACACAGATGTAAATCAAAAAAGGCTTATCGTTATCGATAAGCCTTAATTGAAGTTGTCCCACTAAGATTCGAACTCAGACAAACAGTACCAAAAACTGTTGTGCTAACCATTACACCATAGGACAATCCTAAGTATTTTGTGATGCAAAGGTAGCGCTAATTTTACATTGTTGCAAAAATTTCGCTCACTTTTTTCTCGTTTTCCCGTGTTTTTTGTGTTCACTTTTCCCTTTCAATGGGAATATACCCCAATTAATAAGATCTTGCGAACATTACGCGGCATTTTGAAGGCTTACCGGTAACCATGCATTTGCCTGGTTCCTTGTCATCGCCAACGTATGAGTCAAACGGAACGCAACGGATAGTCGCTTTGGTCTCTTCTTTGATTTTTGCTTCTGTTTCTGCTGTGCCATCCCAGTGCGCCATGATGAAGCCGCCTTTCTCAATCTCCACTTTGAATTCTTCGTAACTATCCACTTTGCGGATGCTCTGCTTGCGGAAGTCGAGTGCTTTCTGGAAGATGTTCGCTTGGATCTCTGCGAGCAGTTCCTTGATGTGTGCTGCGATGCCGTCGATGCTGCGGGTCTCTTTGGTGAGGGTGTCGCGACGTGCCACTTCAATGGTGTTGTTTTCCATGTCGCGCATGCCCATGGCCAAACGTACAGGCACACCCTTCAGTTCGTATTCGGCAAATTTCCAACCTGGTTTCTTGGTGTCGAGGTCGTCATATTTCACGCTGATGCCCATCTGGCGAAGTTCGGCAATGACTGGCGCCAATTTCTCGCCAATCTGCTTCTGCTGTTCTTCTCCCTTGAAGATTGGCACGATGACTACCTGGATAGGTGCGAGGTTTGGAGGCAATACGAGACCATTGTCGTCGCTGTGTGCCATAATCAATGCACCAATCAAACGGGTGGATACGCCCCATGATGTGGCCCATACATATTCTAATTCCTGATTACGGTTCATGAACTGTGCACCGAATGCTTTGGCGAAGTTCTGACCAAGGAAGTGGCTGGTACCGCTCTGAAGTGCTTTGCCATCTTGCATCAACGCTTCAATGGTGTAGGTGTCAACCGCTCCGGCAAATCGTTCTGTCTCGCTCTTCACACCTTTTACCACTGGCACTGCCATTACGTTTTCGGCAAAATCGGCATATACGTTGAGCATACGCTGTGCTTCTGCTTCTGCCTCTTCATAGGTCTCGTGTGCTGTGTGACCTTCCTGCCACAAGAATTCTGCGGTGCGGAGGAACGGACGGGTGCGCATTTCCCAACGCATTACGTTGGCCCACTGGTTGCAAAGAATTGGAAGATCGCGCCAACTCTTTATCCAGTTTTTATAGGTGTTCCAAATGATGGTCTCTGATGTCGGACGAACGATGAGTTCTTCTTCCAATTTGGCTTCTGGATCGACTACTACTGCGTCGCCTGTTTCGTTGACTTTCAAACGATAGTGGGTAACGACTGCACATTCTTTAGCGAAACCCTCTACGTGCTTTGCTTCACGGCTTAAAAATGATTTCGGAATCAAAAGTGGGAAGTAGGCGTTGACGTGACCGGTTTCTTTGAAACGACGGTCCAATTCGTGCTGCATTTTTTCCCAGATGGAGTAGCCGTATGGCTTGATTACCATGCAACCTCTCACTGCCGATTGTTCTGCCAAGTCGGCTTTTACTACCAAATCGTTGTACCACTGCGAATAGTTTTCTGCGCGTGGTGTCAGTTCTTTTGCCATTTTATTTTTTATTACTCTTTTTTGCCGTTTTCAATGAAATCGATTATCCCACCATCCGAAGCGCGTGGCGCGTCGAGGCTGATGATTTTGCCCTGCTTGTCGATGCAGATGAAGCGTGGCAACTGCACGACGTTGTATTCCTTACAGAAATCACTCTTCATGCCGTTGATGGCGTGGAAGTTTTGCCATGCGGGTAGTTCACGTTTCATAATCTGTTCCCATGCTGGCTTCTGGTCGTCAATAGACAGACTGATGATGACCACTTCCGCATCATCTTTGAAATGATCATGGATTTTCTTTAAGTGTGGAAGTTCTTGCAGGCAAGGACCACACCAGGTTGCCCATACGTCGAGATAAACAACTTTTCCGCGAAAATCGGATAATTTTTTGACTTTCCCGTCGGGATCTTCCATTTCAAAATCTTCTGCCACTTTGCCAATCAGGTTGCGCTTTGCCTCTTCGTAGCTGTATTTCACATAGTCTGGAATGTCGCCCTCGTGGTTGGCATAGAGTTTCTTATAGGCTGTGTAGATGGCGTCTGCGTTGACTGGCGCTTTCTGCATTACGTTGACGATGTGCTCGTTCGCTACCTGATAGAAAATGTCTTTGTTGGAGAACATTCGGCTCAGGCTTTTCACGAAGTTCACGTCATAGTCTTTGTCGCCGCTGCGTTTGGCAAGTAAATAATAACGCATGGCGTAGCTGAGCGCGTTGTTGTAGTTGTTCATGTCGTTGCGGTTGATTTTCTCCAGCCAATCAGTGAAGTCGGCATCTTCTTTTTTCTCAACCAACATGTAACGGAACAAATCGTCTTGATATTTCTTGTCCCAATCCGCTGCTTTGGTGGCTTTGTATTGCTTGTCTTTCAACAGCGAAAGGTCGCTTTTCATCTTGGCAATGTCTGCTGATAGCTCGTCTTGAAACTGCACAAACGTTTTGCCTTCCAATTGCTTTTTGCTGTATTTGCAGTTGATCATGTCGTAGTAGTCGTGTGTGCGCATGAACTCTACAATGTCTTTGTTGTCGCCTGTGTAGGTGAAGTTGGCCACATTGACTTTTTCACCATTCTGTTCTGTTTCCTGAATGGCAATTTGGTAATCGCCTTTGCTGTTTGGTGTGGCGTATAATTTGAAACTGCATTTGGGGTCTTCTATGTTGAACAAAAGTTCGGTAGGGTAGGCCAATACAATGGCGGTTTCGAAACTACCGTCTTCCTTCATCTTCAAAGTGTCGTCTGCTATTTTCCCGGTTGGGTCAACGATGGTGACTAAGGCACCGCTGTAACCTCCAATTTTCCCGCTTAAGTAGGCTTTCCCGTCTTTTTTTGCTGCAAAACTAGAACTGGTAACAAATAGTGTGAGCGCTAATAATAAGAGTCTTTTGGTCATCATTCTTAACTTTTTACTATCATTTGCAAATTTACTGAAATTTGTTCATTTGTAAAAAGCAATCACATTTTTTTTGGAAAGGCGATATCAAAACTGCTCTTTATTATCTTATTAATTGTTTCCCAACAATTTTTTGCCCTTGTTTATGTCGATTTTATACAATATGCAAGTGCAGATCATGTAGATGAACACTTGTATCCATAGTTTGGTGATTGGTTCGCTTATGTCACCCAGTTCGCATCCCATCGTATTGATGCTCACAAAACTCTGAACGCCGAATGTGCTTGGAAATAGATGCGCAAACATACGCCAACCCATGTTCATGGAGGTCCATGGCCAACTGATGCCGCTACTGAACAGCAGGATGATGGAGGTGAATACGAATAGCAGGAAGGCGCTTTCGCGTTCGCGCACGATGAAACTCATCGTCATCGAAAAGAACGAACAGGCCATTACGTATGGTACTGCAAAAAACAAAATTGTGGTGTTTTTACCTAATGATGGCAACTCAAACAACCATGGTATGAAAATGAACAGGAAAACGGATGCTATGGTCCAAACTATCTGATAAGCAATGGCTTTCCCAAATACGTTTCTGAATGTTCCGTTAAACAGGTCGTCTTCCGCCACCAATCTTTTGCCCTGATTGTTGTCGCGGTTGGTGCCTGCTGCCATGCCAACGCCCAGCACCATCAACTGCTGAAGGATGAGCACTAAAACACCAGGGATGAGGTAACTGCCATATCCGTTTTGTGTGTTGAACAATTGGATGTGTTCATATTTCACCGGCTTTGCACTCAATTCCTGCTGCCGACCTGTCCCACCTTCTGCCAATTGCTTGATTTGGATGTCGGCATTCATATCCAACGATACGTAGGTGATACCCAATACCATTGCCTTGTAATACATCAGGCTGGTCATGTCACTATAGAGGTTGACGCAGGTCTGTTCCCCTTTGACGATTTTCTTGCTGAAATCGCGCGGAATACGCATCACTCCGTAGGCTGATTTTTCGCGCATGGCTTCACGTGCTTCGGTCATATTGGCTGCAAGGCCCACTACTTCCACTTCTTTGGTAGCATCTACCATACGGCGGAACCGGCGGCTGTCTGGCGTGTTGCATTCATCCACCACTACCAATTTCACGTCTGTGGTCTCTTCGTTGTTGTATAAGAAGGTGTAGATGAGGGGATAGAATATGGGAGCGATGATGAAAAAAAGCATCACACCGGCGTCTTTCACGCTCAGCGAAATTTCTTTTTTCATCACTTTGTAAGTGACTTTCAGTCCGCTCTTTATTTTTTCTATGATGTTCTCCACGTTTCTTTTTTATTTAGAAGTGTCACAACTCACAACCCACAACTCACAACTCATAACTCATCTCCTCATAAACTCGTTGGATTCTACCCATAACCAATATTGGTAGCAACGTAAATGCCAACAGCGCGGCAATATGCGGCATGCTGTAGTAAAGGTCGTATCCATTTAGAGCTTGGTCGTTATAGATGAGGAAATGGTGACGCATAGGGAACAGGTTTGGCCAAATCTTCATGACGTTGGGAAATGCGCTCGTAGGGAATGTAAAACCACTCATGGTAATGCTCATCACTCCCCAGAAAGAGGCTAAGCTCAGCGCTATGCGCATGATGGGCAGTAATCCGTAGAAGAAGATGGATAAAGACTGGCTTGCCAATACCAGCAACAGACTGGTGATGTGCATGCGTAATATACCGTTTTCGCATGGGAAACCCAAATAGTGGTACATCACGCTGTTCATCCCCATCAACACGAGGGTAAAGATGACGGTGCTTGGCAGTAGTTTGGCAACCAATGCCAGTAGGATGTTCCCATTGCTCATCTCTAAAAGTGTGCGGCTGTGTCCGTTTTTCACCTCCATTCCCAGCAGATAGACCGTCAGCAGCATTATGAGGATATTGTAGATGGCTGGCATGATGGTCGTGCAGAGGTAAACGGGGTAGTTGGTGCTATGGTTGCTGAGGGTGTGGCGGTCCACCACAATGGGCTGAAGCAATGCTTGTGCCTGCTCGTCGGTGGCACCTTTTGCCAGTAACACGCTTCGGCTGGCAGCTCCGGCAGCCAGAACACACATGGTTGTCATGTCGCTCATTTGAAGCGATGATGGAATGAAATAGGCTCCGTTGGTGTAAAAGGTGAGTTTGGGTTGGCGGCTTGCCATAATGTCGCATTCAAAATTCTCAGGAATGACGAAGATTCCATATACCTCGCGGCGCTGGACTGCTCTTCGTGCTTCTGTGAAGTCTTTGGCTTGCAAGGCTATATGCGTTCCTTTGAACGTGTTGAGGGTCCTTGCCAAATTTCGCGATGTCTTGCTGCAGTCTTGATCGACCATGGCGATTGGCATGTCGTCTGGCGCTCCTTCATCCATCAGGCTCAGAAAGAAAAAGCACACGAATATAGGCGCCACCAACATCGTCAGTAGATAGAGTGGCCGACTGACGTAGTGGTGCAGCTCATGGTTGATTATCATCCAAATGCGATGCATCATGTTGCTGCGTTTTTGGGACTGTTGCTTATTTTATGATGACACTCATGCCTGCCACCCATCCTTCGACAGGTGTGGTTGGTTTGGCTTTTATTTCAAATGTCTTTGAATCGTATTCGCCTTTCACTTTGCTTGATTTCCATGCCGCGAAACTGCCCATGTCTTTGGCACTGGTCACTTTCAGTTCCACTTCTTTATCATCGAGTGCTGGCACATAGGCTTTCACAATGCTGCCTTGGGCCATTTTGCTGTAATCTTTTTCGCGTACGTTGAAAACCACCCATGCGTTTTTCTGCAACTGGATGTTCATGATTGGTGCGCCGGATCCCACCAACTCGCCTCGAAGTGGGAAGATGGTGCTGACTTTACCATCACAACTGGCGAACAACACGGTCTCTTTCAAGTAACTCTTCACTTCGTTGATAGCTGCTTTGGCGCGGCTCACCTGAGCGGCGGCTGCGGCTTTGTCTTCCGCTTGTGCACCTTTTTTTGCCATTTCATATTGGCTCTTGGCTGCATTTGTAGTGGCTACTGCTGCTTTATATTGTGCTTCAATTTCGTCTTTCTTTTGTTCGGCTACCACGCCTTGCTCAAACAAACTTTTGATTCGGTCGTATGATTTTTTCATGACTTCCTCTGCGGCTTGTGCTTTCATCCACATTTCATAGGCGCCTTCAATGGTCTCTACTCGCGCTCCATTCTGTGCTTTTTGGCTGACTGCCGCTGCTGCGCTTTCTGCTGCTCTCGCCTGTTGAAGTTTGCTTTCCAACTCTGGGCTGTCTAACACGACAAGTGTGTCTCCGGCTTTCACCATGTCGCCTTCTTCCACACAATATCTTTTGATGCGGCTTGGCACCTTACTGCTGACACGCATTTCGTCCATTTCCACCTCTCCTTGGATGATGTCGGGGGTTGGCTCCATTACAAACTGACCGATGAGGGTGACGCCCACTACAATCAAAAGAATTACTCCGAATGCAAATGCAATGCTCACATTTCCTTTATTGAGTTTGCTCATATCTTTTCTCTTGTTTTTATATCTTTATTATTTCTTTTAACTATGTACACAGCTCACAACTCACAGCTCATCGCTCACCTGTGCTCTTATCCAAATAGATGGCGTTGATTTTAGCCTCAATCTCGGCATCGATTTTATCGCTTTGCGCACCCAGCCAGGCTGTCTGCGCTGCAAGCAGGTCAGATGTGGTAAGTACTCCTGCCTTGAAACTCAATTCGGCCATTCTCAGGTTTTCGTTGGCTTCTGTAAGGTTTTCCTGTGCGACTTCCATTTTTCGCATGGCTTCCGCTTGCTTGAATCCGTATTGATTGACTTGAAGATTAATCTTCTCTTTGCTGTCTTCCAATTTGAGTTCCTGTACCAATGCTTCGCTTTTTGCGGCTTTCATTTTATAGTAATTTGCTCCGAAATGGAACAATGGCACATTCACCATCACCCCCACATTCCATTGCCAACCGAATTTTGCTTCAATTCCGTCGTACAAGCTGGGGTTCATTCCGATATAGTTTCCAATCAGGGCTACCGTAGGAAGCATGTCTGCCCTTGCTATAGTCACTTTTTGGTCGTATAGCGCTTTCGCCACTTCTAGGCTTTTGATTTCCGATCTTTTCTGATAGACTTCCTCCATGCTTGGCATGGTCTTTTCCTCAACTGGAATGCTTTCTATCTCCTGATCCTTCAGGTCATATTGCTGGTCAACTGGCATCCCGCACAATTGAGCCAACTGCATTTTGTAAAGGCTGATACCGTTGTCCACTCGAAGCAATGTCATTTTCGCTTCGTTTTTTTTCACGCTCACCGTAAGGGCGTCTTTTTTAGTGGCAACGCCAGCTTCAATCATTTTATCGACATCTTTGCTCATTTTTTCGAGCAAATCAATCAGACCAACTACTGCTTTGCGTTTGTTGTATAAACTAATGGTTCGCCAATAGGCTTCATCTACTTTGGCAAGTGTTTCCGCCCTGTTTGTGGCTTGTTTGCTTTCTGCTAAATCTTTCTTTAGGTTGCATACCCGATTAAGCGCAACAATTTTACCCCCCATGTAGATGGGTTGTGTCAAATTGAGCGCTGCGACAAACACATTGCGCGTGTCTGCCTCCATTTTTTCTTTAGGTATTGTGGTGTATTCTTTCCACTGAAGTTTTTCCGGATTCTCTTTCGGGTTGAAGGGTTTTCCTTCGGCGTCGAGTGGTACTGCTGTGAAACTTCCGTCGGGCAACTGTTGTGGCATCCACTTGTTGTTGAGTTGACTGGAAGCCAGCGTTCCATCGGCTTGCATGGTTGGGGTGGCAAATCCGAAACTGCCATCTGCCATCATTGTTCCTATGGGCAACATAGCGTCTTCTCCTAACAACGATATGGACTTCTGATTCCTCAGATAGGCTCCTTTTATCGATATGTCGGGGAAATACATACCTCTTGCAGCTTTCTTCTCATATTCTGCCTGCTGTACTTCAGCTTCCGCAATGCGCTGCTCGTGATTGTTACGTAATGCCATAGCTTCACAACTGTCTAAAGACAAGGTCGTTTGACCTTGTCCTATACAGTTTAGTGACAGCAATAGCATCGGTATTGTTGCACAGGTTTTTTTCATAATCTTTTTTTAACTTCTAATCTTAATCCCTGGACATCTCACGATGTTGTATGTGCTTTGTGCTTATTCGCAATCTTAAATCGGTGATCGTTTAGAAATCACCTTTATTCCTCGGCGTATTTACCAATGTTGCTGTAAATCATCTTAAGCAAACGCTGTACATCGCCAAGGTCTTTGTCGTTCATGCCTTTTAAGCCTTCTTGAAGGGCTTCAACTGTGGCTTTTCTGATTGTTCCTTTAACTTCACCGGCTCTCTTGGTCAAGAAAATACGGTTGGTACGACGGTCTGTTTTGTCTTGTTTGCGAGCGATAAGGCCAATTTTCTCCATGTTGTCGAGCAAGCGGGTGATGCTTGGCTTATCTTTGGCGGTGTAATCGCTTAACTGTTTTTGTGTGAGACCATCTTCACGCCACAAGGTGTAAAGGATGGATACTTGAGCTGGTGAGATCTCAATGTTGTTTTCCTTGAGATTCTGGCTCAATGTTCTGTTAACTGCGTTAGTCACTTTACCACTAAGGAGTGCAAACACGATTTCAACATCTACCTTTTGTTCAATGTCTTGTATCATTCGTGTAAATATTTAGAGTTTTTATAATATTCGCTTCCCTAATTTTTTCGTTTAGTTTGCTATATTATTTTATTAGCACAAAGATAACGAATTTTCTAATTATCCTCGTGTTTTTCTAACTATATATTACTTTTAGAATAGTTTTTTAGTGAGATTGAGCATTTTTGAATACTTTTTTACCTTAATTTTTGCCATAACTTTCTATTGTGATTGTTATTTGTCTTGATTTGAACTGGTGCCAATTTCTTTTTATATGTGCGCTCCCTTTTTCCTATAAGAATCTTATTTGGATTTCTAGAAGATTTTTTGAATGCGTCAAAGCATCTTTTTCGTTATCAATTGTCCGTTTTGAAATTTATAGTTGTAAATCTCGACTTTTTCTCCAACCTGTATTTGAATGTTCAGTTTTAGGGCTTCTTCTTCCAGTGTTCTTGCTAAAAGAGCTATTGCTTCGCCTGTGTTTATTGATTTGTTCGACTCTTTTTCTGTTATGCCATCGATTAAGGGAGACTCTGTCTTAAATATGGTGATGCACCCAGGACAAAATATGGTGCTTGGCTTTTCTTGCTGACTGTTTTCTAAAGAGAAGACAGATGTTACTATACCGTTTTCATTCACGGTGATGCCGCTGTTTCGAATCGTGCCATGTTCGGTCCCGATGAGATAGTGTGCGGCGAAGCCTTTGCTGTGTTTGTTTGTCATCTTAGTGGAATAAAAAAAGAGAGACAAATTTCTTTGTCTCTCCGTGAGAGCGGAAGACGGGGCTCAAACCCGCGACCCTCAGCTTGGAAGGCTAATGCTCTATCAACTGAGCTACTTCCGCAATCTTAAATTGGTGGGTACTGATGGATTCGAACCACCGAAGGCAGAGCCAACAGATTTACAGTCTGTCCCATTTGGCCACTCTGGTAAGTACCCGATTTCGTGATGCAAAGGTAGAACGTTTTTTTTACAATACAAAATATTCTGAAGAAAAAATGCGTTTTTCAGAGAAAAAACGCATTTTTAGATTGTTCAATTATTTTTTACCACATTATTTGTTTGGATATGCTCCAAGCATTTTTATAGCGGTTATGGCACATTCTACTCCTTTGTTACCCAATTTTCCGCCTGCACGGTCGGTTGCTTGTTCCATATTGTCGGTGGTGAGCAGGCCAAAGATTACCGGAATGTTGATGTTCGGATCTGCGTTTAATGCGGCTATGCCGTTTGTGGTGCCACTGCATACATAGTCGAAATGGGGTGTGCCGCCTCTTACCACGCATCCTAATGCGATCACTGCGGCATTGTCCCAACCTTTGTTTTTGCAGTAGTTGATGACATGCTTGCTGGCATAGGTGAGTTCAAAACTGCCTGGTACGTATGTTACCCAGATGTTTTCTTCTTTTGCGCCGTGACGTTTTAAGGCTTCTATGGCTCCATCTCGAAGGTTGAATGTGACGTTGTTGTTCCATTCAGAGACGATGATGGCAAATCGCATTTCGCTGGCATCTGGCACTTTTTCAATGTCGTATGCCGAAAGGTTTGTTGTTGACATGGTTATTGTGTTCTTTTCGTTTTTATTATTTCTTTTCTGTGTGTTTGCTGTTCGTCGCCTTTTTATTTCGCGTTTTTTTCTCTTTGGAAGCGTTCTCTTTCTTGGTCGCCTGTGTTTTTGCAGACATCTCTTCTCCCACAGTCTTCCAGTGAGATTTTCGCCATTCTTCTAAACTGGCTTCTGTCCCGTTCCAAAGGTTCAAATCCACATAGTTGATCGTTACGCCAGTCACCTTGCCTTTGCAGCTGAACTGCCAGAAACTCCAATCTATGCTTGGACTTTTTGTAATGCTGTATCGGGCTACCCAGCGGTCGTATTTATCTAACGCCAGGGTGTTGAGGATGCCGGTGAACGCATTTACACTGCTGTATATGATGGGTTTGCAGTGGCTTTCTTCTTCCACTACACGCAACCAGTCGATGATGTTTTTGAGTGTTTTTTCTTTACCGACTTTTTTCTCCGATTTCTCCAGGTATTCCATTTCAAGGTCCAGTGCTGGTGGCAAATCGCTCGGATTGAGATTGGCTGTCTTCATGTAATATCTGGCTTGCTCTGTTCCATCTATCCATGGATGCATCACATGATAGGCTCCGCTCACAATTCTGTTTCGTTGCGTGCCTTTTCTGTGGTAGTTGTATAACCAGTCGCTGTTTGTGCTTTCTGTTGCTTTGATATATGCGAATTGGACTTTCTTTTTCCCCGTCAGCGTTTCAATCTCTACTTTGTCCCAATCCATCGTTCCTTGATAGATGGAGGCGTCGATGCCAAATGGTTTTGTGGTAATCGGCACCATGATGGGTTTGAGGTTCTTCTCCTCGTTTTGGTAGATTTTGCAATAAATCTTGGCGAAGATGGTTTTTGTGCGTTCCAGTCCGTAGTGGTGTATGAAGATGCCCAAACTCAATGCTCCCACCAATGTCATTATGCCAATCACTTCAAGCATAATACGCAGCCATCGAAATTTTTTTCTGTTTTTTTTCTTTTTCGATGTTTTGCTTGTATTCTTTTTATTAACTGGCATAAATTGTTTAGTTTATTTTGTGAGTCGGTTCTTTCTGCACCTTGGCTCCTGGCCCTCTTATGAGAATAAAAACGGAGAATTGATGCTATCAGTTCTCCGTTTTGCTTATCGTATCTGTGCGGATTGCCGCTTATACTTTGCTTTTCAAGATTTCAACTGCCTTCTGAAGGCCATCTACGTTCTTTCCTCCTGCCTGAGCGAAGAATGGCTGACCGCCACCACCACCTTGAATTTCTTTAGCTGCTTCGCGGATGAGCTGGCTTGCGTTTAAGCCTGTAGCCACCAATGCGTCTGTCATTACCAATGTAAGGGTTGGTTTTCCTTCTTTCTTGGTGCCGGCAATATAAATCATCTTTTCGCTTGCCAAGTCGTTTTTGATTTGGAAACCGATGGATTTCGCCATTTCAGGGGCCATTTCTGTTCCGGTAGGAAGAACGATGACTTTAACATCGCCTTTCTGTTCGGCTTTGCCGATGAGCTCTTCTTTCTGTTGGCGAATCTTCTCCATCACATATTTCTCAATCTCTTTCTTCAACTCTGCGTTTTCATCCATTGATTTCTGAATGGCCTGTACAAGATTAGGAACATTGTTGAAGATTTCTTTGATTGTGCGAAGGGTGTCTTGCTGTTCATTGAAGAGTTCTTCTGCCTTTTCTGCTGTCACAGCTTCGATACGACGCACGCCTGCTGCTACTGAACTTTCGCTTACGATTTTGATCATACCGATGCTGCCTGTGTTGCAGACATGAGTACCACCACAGAATTCAACACTCGGACCAAATTTCACCACGCGAACTTTGTCTCCATATTTTTCACCGAAGAGGGCGATGGCTCCCATCTTCTTGGCTTCTTCGATTGGCATTTCGCGCGCTTCTTCCAAAGCGATGCTGTCGCGTACCATCTTGTTGGCAATCTGTTCTGCCTTGCGGAGTTCCTCGTCGGTCACTTTCTGGAAGTGGCTGAAGTCGAAACGAAGACTGTCTGCTGTGACAAGCGATCCTTTTTGCTCTACATGGCTGCCAAGTACCTGACGGAGTGCGTAGTCGAGCAAGTGGGTTGCTGTGTGGTTGTTTGCGATTGCCTGGCGTCGTTCGGCGCTGACAACAGCTTTGACTTTGCCATTTGCGTTTGCTGGCATTTTCTTTGCCAAGTGAACGGTAAGGTCGTTTTCTTTCTTGGTGTCGATGATGTTGATTTTTTCTCCATCAACTTCAATGTAACCACAATCGCCGATCTGACCACCCATTTCTCCGTAGAATGGAGTCTTTTCAAGCACAATTTGGAATAGTTCTTCTTTCTTTTGCTTGATCTTGCGGTAGCGTAGGATGCTGGTTTCTACTTCCAATTGGTCGTAACCAACGAATGTTGGGTTGCCTTCTTTTAATTCCATCCAGTCGCCTGTTTCAACGCTGGCTGCATTGCGGGCGCGTTCCTTCTGTTTGTTCATTTCCTCGGTGAACTCAGCTTCGTTAACGGTCATGCCATTTTCACGAAGGATAAGTTCTGTCAAGTCAAGAGGGAAACCAAATGTATCGTAGAGTGTGAATGCTTCTTTTCCGCTGATTTCTGTCTTACCTGCTTTCTTGGTGTCCGACATTACTTTGTCGAGCAAGCCGATACCGTTGGCCAATGTGCGGAGGAATGCTTCTTCCTCTTCTTTGATGACTTTTGTCTCTAGTTCTTTCTGAGCAACGATTTCTGGATATGCTACGCCCATGCTTTCGATGACTGCTGGAACGAGTTTGTACATGAATGCCTCTTGCTGGTGCAGGAATGTATATCCATAGCGCACTGCACGACGCAAGATACGACGAATGACGTAGCCTGCCTTTGCGTTGCTTGGCAATTGACCGTCTGCAATTGAGAATACCAACGTACGGATGTGGTCTGCAATTACGCGCATGGCAACATCGACTTCCTTGCTCTTACCATATTGGTTGTCGGTGATTTTGCCTATTTCTGCAATAAGCGGTGTGAAGACGTCGGTGTCGTAGTTGGATTTCTTACCCTGAATGGCCATGCAAAGACGTTCAAAACCCATACCGGTATCGATTACCTTTGCAGGGAGTCCTTCAAGGCTGCCGTCTGCCTTACGGTTATATTGCATGAATACAAGGTTCCAGATTTCAATCACAAGCGGATTGTCGTGGTTGACCAATTCACGTCCAGGCACTTTGGCTTTCTCGCTTTCATCTCGAAGGTCGATGTGGATTTCGCTACATGGGCCGCAAGGTCCTGTATCGCCCATCTCCCAGAAATTGTCGTGCTTGTTTCCGTTGATGATATGGTCTTTAGGCAAATACTGTTCCCAGTAACCTGCTGCTTCGTTGTCTCTGTCCAATCCTTCTTCTGCCGATCCTTCAAATACGGTGGCATAGAGGTATTTAGGGTCCAACTTTAGTACGCCTGTAAGGTATTCCCAAGCCCAATCGATGGCTTCCTTCTTGAAGTAGTCGCCAAATGACCAGTTGCCGAGCATCTCAAACATGGTGTGGTGGTAGGTGTCGTGACCTACTTCCTCCAAGTCGTTGTGCTTGCCACTAACTCGAAGACACTTCTGAGAGTCGCAGCAACGCTTGCTTTTCGCCTCCGCATTGCCCAAAATGATGTCTTTAAACTGGTTCATACCCGCGTTGGTAAACATCAAAGTTGGGTCGTTCTTTATAACCATCGGTGCTGATGGCACTACCAAATGCCCTTTTGATGCAAAAAAGTCGAGAAACGACTGGCGTATTTCTTTTGCTGTAAGCATGGGTTCGTATTTGTTATTATTTTGTTTTTTTGTAATCTCTGCAAATCTTTTCCCAGAGATTTTGATCTTTATTCTGATTTTCTTCTGTATGAAGTCTTTTTATCCTTGTGGACCTCTTACCAATCCACGGTTGGATGCTTTGACGAAGTCAACAATCACCTTCTTTTCTGCGCAATTTTCAATTTCGGCTTCAATTTTTTCCACTGCATGGGTGGTGTTGAGACCGCTCTGATACAATATGCGGTAGATGTCTTGAATGACTGTGAGTTGCTCGTTGGAGAAACCTCTTCTGCGTAGGCCTACCAGGTTCAAACCCATATAGCATACGGGCTCGCGGCCTGCAATGCAATAAGGAGGAATGTCTTTTCCTAAACGGGTGCCGCCTTGAATCATGACGTGCTGACCGATTCTGCTGAATTGGTGAACCAAAGAGCCGCCGGAAAGAATGGCGAAATCATCGATTTCAACTTCACCTGCAATCTGAGATGCGTTGCCAACGATAATGCTGTTGCCCAGTTTGCAGTCGTGCGCGATGTGCGCATAGGCCATGAGCAAGCAGTTGCTTCCTACAATGGTGGTGCCCTTTGAGGCTGTTCCTCGGTTTACGGTGACACATTCGCGAATTGTGGTGTTGTCTCCGATTACTGCTGTTGTTTCTTCTCCTCTGAATTTCAAATCCTGTGGAATGGCCGAAATGACAGCGTTAGGAAATATGCGGCAGTTCTTACCGATGCGCGCTCCCTCCAATATGGTGGCGTTTGGCATGATGATGGTGCCGTCGCCTATCTCCACATTGTCTGCAATGCTGACAAATGAGCCTATCTGGACGTTTTCACCGATCTTTGCTCCTGGATGAATGTCAATAAATTTCGAATTCATACAACCTTTTCCTTTATTTGTTTTTTGCAATCTGGGCTGTAAATTCAGCCTCCGATACAATCTTATTGCCTACAAAGGCGTAACCTTTCATTGTTGCTATGCCGCGGCGAACCGGAGTCATAAGCATAAGCTTGAAAATGAGCGTGTCTCCTGGCACTGCTTTTGTGCGGAATTTCACATTGTCAATTTTCAGGAAGTATGTTGAGTAGTTTTCTGGATCTGGCACTGTGTTGAGTACCAAGATACCGCCGGTCTGCGCCATTGCTTCTACCTGGAGTACTCCTGGCATAACTGGTTCGTTAGGGAAGTGTCCGTTGAAGATTTCCTCGTTCCCGGTGAGGTTTTTCACACCGATTACCATCTTGTCGTCAACATAGATGATTTTATCCACCAACTGCATAGGGTAGCGGTGAGGCAACATTCTGCGGATATCCTTGATGTCGAATATTGGTGCTTCGTTTGGATCGTAGATTGGCACTGATGTCTCCTGTCTGCGAAGTTCTTTGCGGATCTTCTTTGTGAATTTTGAATTGACGGTGTGTCCTGGACAGGTGGCGATCACATGGCCCTTGATCTGCTGACCGATGAGGGCGAGGTCGCCAATCACATCGAGCAGTTTGTGACGTGCGCATTCGTTTTCAAAACGAAGCGGTGTCTTGTTCAAATATCCAAGGTTTTCCACCTTTACGCGCTCTTTGCCGAGAAGGTCTGTGAGCTGGTCAATCTTGCTCTGGTCAATCTGCTGGTCGTAAATGACGATGGCATTGTCGAGGTCGCCACCTTTGATGAGGTTGGCTTGCAACAATTGCTCTATTTCTCGAACAAATACAAACGTGCGGCAACTTGCAATCTCATTTCCAAATTCGCTCAAATCGTTAAGCGATGCAAATTGGTTGCTGAGAATTGCTGATGGATAGCTGACGTGAACGTCAACGCTGAATTTGTCGTCTGGAAGGATGACGATGCTTGAACCGCTTTCTTCATCCTTGAATTCAATGCGCTTGGTTACAACATAATATTCTCGGTTGTCGGCCAGTTCTTCGATGCCTGCCGCTGCAATGGCTTCGGTATAGAATTTTGAACTTCCGTCTAAAATAGGGAATTCTGGTTGATCTACCTGAATGAGGCAGTTGTCCACTTGTGCTGCATAAAGCGCTGCCATTGCGTGTTCAATGGTGCTTACTTTTACACCTTCTTGCTCAATCACTGTGCCTCTTGAAGTCTCTGAAATGTTTTCCGCCAATGCGTTGATGATTGGCTGTCCTTCCAAGTCGGTACGCTGGATTCTGTAACCAGTGCCTGCTTCTGCTGGGTTAAAGGTGATTGTCACAGGTAGTCCTGTGTGAAGACCCTTTCCTGTAAGGGTGAATGAGCTTTTCAGCGTGGTTTGTTTGTCCATTATATTGTTTTCTTTATATGCTTATTTAAGTTTATTCAGATAACTTTGCCTTGAGGGCTTCTATTTCTTTCGCCATTTCGTTCATCTGTTTCATCATCTCTGGCAATTTTTTGAAGATGACATAACTTCTTTGGTATTGGCTGGCTTTGAAAGCCGGATTGCCTTGCAGTGCTGTTGGTTCCTTAATGTTGCTGCTTAATGCCGCTCTTGCCGCCATTACGGTGTCGTCGCACACGTTGATGTGACCGACGATGCCGCTCTGACCACCAAACATACATCTTTTACCGATATGGGTGGATCCTGCAATACCTGTCTGGGCTGCCATGACAGTGTTTTCGCCGACTGTTACGTTGTGTGCAATTTGAATCAGGTTGTCCAGTTTCACACCTTTGTGCAAGGTGGTGTGGCCGTCCATGGATGAACGGTCGATACAAGTGTTGGAACCGATTTCTACATCGTCTTCAATCACTACATTACCTAATTGTGGAATTTTCTGGTAAACGCCGTTGGCATCTGGCGCGAATCCGAATCCGTCTGAACCAACTACTGCTCCTGCATGGATGATCACATTGTTTCCTACAAGACAGTTCTTGTAAATAGTGGCGTGGCTGTAGAGTGTCACGTTGTTACCTATCTTTACGTTGTCTCCAATGTATGCGTGTGGGTAAATCTGTGCACCATCACCGATTGTTACATTGTCTCCGATAACAGCGAACGGACCGATATAGGCGTCTTTGCCAATCTTTGCTGATGGTGAGATGCAAGCCAGACTGTCGATTCCCTTTTTCTTGGGATTCATAAACTGATCTGCAATAGACAGCAACTGAGCCAATGCCGAATATGAGTTCTTCACGCGAACCAATGTCGCACTGATTGGCTTTTCCGCTACAAAGTCTTCATTTACCAATACAACACTTGCTTGGGTGCTGTAAATGTATTCTTTGTATTTAGGGTTGGCCAAGAATGTGAGCGAACCCGGACGTCCTTCTTCTATCTTCGAGAAGAAACTGATTTTTTCTTCTGCGTTGCCTTCCACTTGGCCGCCTAATGCTGCCGCTATCTGCTGTGCGCTAAATTCCATCAATTGTAATATATGTATTGATATTCAGTTTTTTATTTGTGATATTCGGCCGATTTTTACCGCCTATGCACTTGTTTTTTTTGTTGGGGTACTTGCATTTTTATGCATATTCTCCCATGTATTAACTGCAAATATAGTCTATTTTGCCTTTTGACAAAGTATTTTGATGCTATAAACTTATTTTTACAGGGGAATTTTCTTCACATCGGGAAATAGCAGAAGTAGTATTTTTTTTCTTCTTTGCTCAGCATCGTGATGTCTAATATTTCCGATGTGTTGAGTATTTCTTCTACTCTTCCGTCTTTTTGCTTGATGAATATCGGGCTGTTGTTGTTCTTGTGTGAATAGGTGTTGGTCGATACTGTCAACTCTGAATGGAGGTATTTGCTTTCCTCTTCGCTGATGTCAAGACATTTCGCATAATAATTCTCCAGTTCCTGTTTCTGCTGGAGGCTTATTGGCGTGTCTTGTATCCTCACTTTGAAGAGGTGCCTGTTGGTGACACACCTACTCAATATTGATAATACTTTGTCGGGATAGTCCATCCACATCTTTGCTACGCTGACGATGTCGTTGTCGTCAAATTTTGTGTAGTGCTGAAGGGCTGGGCCGTTGTTTGCAAAATCTTTTTTCTCGGCTGTGTGTTCCAGGAAATAACTCAACCATGGTTGGGCTGGTAGTTTATGCCCCATCGCCGTCAGGTCTTTTGCCCTTTTGAGCATGTTGATCAGCACCCGCTCTGCCGCTACTGATGTTTTGTGATAATAGACTTGCCAATACATGATGCGGCGTGCAATCAGAAATTTCTCTATGGAGTAGATACCTTTGCCTTCTACGCATAGATTGTCGTTCCACACGTCCAGCATCTTGATGATGCGTTCCGTGCCTACCGATCCTTCCACCACTCCTGTGAAAAAACTGTCTCTCATGAGGTAGTCCAAGCGGTCCATGTCCAGTTGGCTCGATACCAGTTGGTGAAGGAAATGTTTTGGATACGTGTCTTTAAATATGGCGATACAGGTATCTAATTTTCCGTGAGTCTCGCGGTTGATCTGCTCCATGATTTCAAGCGAAATGTCTTCATGCGTCACTCCTTCGGTAAACAGTCGTTCCAATACGTGCGAGAATGGGGCATGGCCAACATCGTGAAGGAGAATACAGGCGAGGGCGCCTTCATATTCGGCATCGGTGATTTCGTGTCCTTTGTTTCGCAGTTGGTTGAGCGCTTCCTGCATCAAGTGCATGGCGCCAATGGAATGCAAGAAACGGCTATGCTGGGCTCCTGGATACACCATGAAACTCATGCCTAATTGCTTGATTCTGTTTAGACGTTGAACGTAGGGGTGCTGGATGATGTCGTAAAGCAGTTCTGATGGTATGCTCACGAATCCAAGCACTGGGTCGTTTATGATTTTTCGCTTGTTCACTGTCGTTCTCTGCTTTTGTTGTGGGTTGGCAGATGTTTGTTTAACTCACCATTTTAGATTAAGCCGCGCTCTTTCAAGCATGCTTCCATCTGCTGCTGAACTTCCTTGGCGGCTTTGCGCGCTGCTTCCGCATAGTCTTCTCCATGGCTTGCGTAGATGATGCCACGTGAGCTGTTGACGAGCAGACCGCAAGTGTCGTTCATGCCGTATTTTACCACTTCTTCAAGGCTTCCTCCCTGTGCGCCAATTCCTGGTACCAATAGGAAACTGTCAGGAATGATCTGACGGATGTCGCTGAGCATATTGGCTTTTGTGGCGCCAACTACATACATGAGTTTGTCGCTGCCGCCCCATTCTTTGGATACTTTGAGCACTTTTTCAAACAGTTTCTCACCGTTTTGATCTTCTGTGAACTGGAAGTCAAACGCGCCTTTGTTGCTGGTGAGCGCGAGAAGGGTGACGAATTTGCCATCATATTCCAAGAATGGTGACACTGAATCTTGTCCCATGTAAGGAGCGACGGTTACACTGTCGAAATCCATTGCTTCAAAGAATGTGCGGGCATACATGGCGCTTGTGTTGCCAATGTCTCCTCGTTTTGCGTCTGCAATGATGAATTTGTCGGGATAGTTGGTGCGGATATATTCTACTGTCTGGTCGAGAATCTCCCATCCGTGAAATCCCATACATTCATAAAATGCGATGTTGGGTTTGTATGCTACGCAGAGGTCGGCTGTCGCGTCTATGATTTCTTTGTTGAAGTGGAGGATTGGATCGTAGTTTGTGTTTTCTGGGTTGCAGTTGTCATACAAAAATTCTGGAATTTTTGTCGCGTCTGTGTCCAAACCTACACAAAGAAAAGACTTGGTCTTTTTTATGTTTTCAAAAAGTTCTTCTTTTGTCATTTTATTATATCTTTTATTTTTCTTTCTTGTTTGTAAGTCTCCTGGTTGTTCGTGGCCGCTGCCGTTCTGGTTGCCAGTGACGGGGTTAATACCAGTATTTGTTTGCGTTGGCATCGATCCATTCGTTTATTTTGAGCAACAGGGTGGTGTCGTGGTCGTTGCTTTGGGGCTTGTGTGTGCCCCATGCTTGTAACTGAGAGAAACTGATGGCCACGTCGCAGTCGAGTTGTGGATATTTTTCTTTCAACCGTTTTGCCATTTGCTGGCTGCAAACGGTGTAGTCCAAATCTCCCAGTGCAACCAACGTTACGAGTTGTTCGGTCTGATAGCAGTTGACTTCGTCGATGTTTATGGTGTCGCCTATTTCTTGGGAAAGGTGTTTAAGTCGGTTGATGTAGGGCGAGTTTTGTGGCACGCTGATGCAATGCCCGGCAAGTTCCAACTGACTTTTTATGTGTTCTGTGATGCGTGAACTGTCTGCTGTTTGCGCCCCCTTTTTCCGTTGAACAAGCACTTGTTTGTCAAGACAGATGCTGTGTGTGAATTCCATCTTCTCTTTCATCTCTCTTGTGATGGGCGTAAGGCGTGCCACTAAATCGTAGGTGCCGTCGTTCAATCCGTCTATGCATTTCTCAAGGTCGCTTTCTATGCAGATGTTGGCTTCCAGCCCGTAGGTGTCGCAAAGGTCATTTACCATTTTATATTGTATTCCTGTGACACTGTCTTCTGTAAGATCATGATATACGCCAAGTTCGTTGTAGGTCATTGCCACATTCAGTTTTCCGTCTTTTTCTATCTCATCCCAGTGACGCGGACCTTTCCCACAGCTTGCTTGGAGAAAAAGAATCGCAAGAAGGCAGATGTGGAGAAACAGTTTTGTGGGAAAAACAGGCATAGGACCAGATGCTGTACGCTCTGCACTGCTTTTCTCTATGTTTTTTGTATATGTCGTCTTGCAGTTCATTTAATCATCTGTTTAATTGTCGAAGTTTACCGAAACGCCGAACTTGATGTAATCTTGATCCAATGCGTAACCTGGAGTTACAAGGTAGTCGTGGTTGCTCGACCATAAATTGTTGAAATGGTTATATTCAACAAATACTCTGAACGTCTTCAAATGCATGCTCAAATATAGATCCCAGTATGGGTATTCTCCAAGTTTTTCTGCTGTCTGTGCGTAGAATGCGCCGGTGGCAGGCATGTATGCTGGCGCATAGTAGGCGGTGTTGTATCGCATATCCGCGCCAAGTTGCAGAGTCATCACTTTGAAGAGTTTCTTTGTGCGGAGGTAGATATTCGAATACCAGCAAAGACTTGGAAGGTCGAGTACGTCTGCTTCGGTGTTGGTGTACTGGAAGGTCAGTTCGTTGTCGAAGTGCAGATACCAGATTTTCAGTTTCTCTTGAAGGGAAAGCTGGGTTATACTCAATGTCTTCCCATACTGATGCGGTTGAGCGTCTGTGCCCCAATAGATATGGTTGGCTATTGTGGTCTCGTTCGCTTTTACGAGCAATCCGATTTCCGGTGCGATTTTGCTAAGGAAATTGCTGTCGTTTGGATTGTATAAGCAGAGTTGTTGCGCGCCTATTGTACCTTCTATCTCCGTGCGTGTCTTGTTGTCGAAATTATTATTCCATTGGAAGCGGTTGCCGAAATAGTGCTCTTCCAAATAGTCTGGACACTCTCTGTTTTGACTTGCTCGTGCTTTTACAAGGAATATGTTTCTTCCGATGTTGAATCGGGAACTGACGTCTCCTCCCAACTTGTAGGTGGTGGCTGTTTCTTTCTCGTCTTTGAAGTAGTATTCGCCTTCAAAATTAAAAAGCAGGTGCTCTCCGCTGTGTTTGCTTAACTGGGCGCCTATCCCCATTCTTGTCTTGGTGACGTTGCCCCAATCATATCTTCCCAATCGGCCGATGGAGTCGCTCCCGAATTCGTTGATGATGACTTTCTCTTGTTTCGCCAATTCTGGGTGATCGCTCCAGCGTTGAATGCCCTGAATCAAGCCATATTCTTTTTGGGTGTAAGTGAAATAACCTACTAATCCAAATTTTCCAAGTGTGTTGAACTCTTCATTCAGTGAAAGGCCTGCTGTGTGCGTCATCTCCCAGTAGTGGACCGAGTCGCGGCAACTGGCGTTGTTCAGTGCTTTTTCCTGTCCAAGTCCGAGTTTTTTGTATAGTGTGTCGCCTTCCATTTCAGATCCTGGGAATGTGAAACCTTCAAGGTAGCGATTGTAGTCTGTTTCTGTCCTGAATGTGTATATGAGCGAGGAAACAGGAATGAATGTCGTGGTGCTTGAGTCGCTGGTGACCTCGATTGTTTTGTCGAATCCGAAATTGTATTTGTAATTCAAATAAGCATTCCAGTTGACCAGTTTGTTGTTGACGTCGCCGCTGAAATATACAGGCATGTTGTAAGCATCAAGTTCTCCGGCGTTCTTTGGGTCTGTAATGTATTCCGTATTGGTTAAGCCGCCGTTTTCTTTCGCACGATAGCCGTTCAGGCTGAAGTTGGCCATCAGGTTGTGGTGACGGTGCATATAACTGCCGAAAAATCCTGCGTTGTAGTTCTTTGTGCTTTGATTTTCAAAAGCGCCATAGTTGTTTTGCCATTTGCCATACATGCCGAAATTCAAGTGTGGGGTGGCGTTTATGGTGAATATGCCATCTACGCTTTCCTGCTTTCGGTTGCTTGGACCTCCGTTGTAGTAACTTATGTTGGCGTATGGACGTTTTGTGTTGAAATAGTTGACGTCTTCTGGCGCTGTGTAATATAAACTATATGGCTGAAAAAAGAGAAAGTTGGAACGTCTATTCCTGTCGCTGAAGATTTTTGAAATGCTGGCAGATCCTCTGTTTCCTAATGTTTGGACCGCGATGCTGCGTCTGAACGCAAGATCGTTGATGTGGTAATCTTCTAATAATGTGTCTGCTGTGCTGGGTATTGCATAGCCAAGCGGACCTTGGGCCTGCCACATCTTTATTTGGCTGAAAGTGCATTCCTCTCTGCCTTCCGCTGCGCTTTGGCATAGCGCTATGTGAGCGGTCATTATAGCCGCCAATGTGATAATTATCCTTTTCATCGTCACAAAATTACACAAAGTAAAGGTTTTTTTCTCTATTTTGTTGTATTTATTCATTGTTTTTTGGAAAAAGACGCATCTGTTCTATATGTCATTTTGTCACTTTCGCGCGTTTTGTGTGCTATCTTGTCAGTCCTTCTTGTTTGTTTTCTTCTTTGTTGTGTTTTGGTATGCTTTTTGAAAGTGTTTTTGCTAAATCGGTTTTTTACCGGTGTTTTTTGAGGTCACCTTTTTATTTTTTTTATTAACAATCATGCAGCCAACATTATAATTCTGGATATGGAGAACAATAATAGATTCACTCAGCGTGTAAAGGATGTTATTAGATTCAGCAAGGAAGAGGCCGGACGTTTGGGTCATGAGGCTATCTACCCTGAACATCTTATGCTCGCTATTATCAGGGATGGCTCAGGTCCTGCGATTGATGCTTTTGTGAAGATTGGTTTTACCAACGATATGCTCAATCAACTTAAGGAACGCATTGAACTGATGTTAGGTGCCGGACGTTATGCTGATAGCCAGGTTACTTCTGATAGTATGCCAATGACGGAGACTGCCGCGAATATTCTCAAACTTGCTACGTTGGAGAGCCGTAAATTGCACGACACTGTTATCGACGTGGACCATATCTTGTTGGCTCTTGTTCGTGATAAAAATAATAAGGCTTCTATTGCGCTTTCCGAATTGTTTGGCGTTGATTATGACAAACTTTTCCGCGTTATCGACGATGCTGATGCCGGATATTCTTTCAATGATTCATCTTATGATGATGTGGACGATGACGATGATGATGAAGATGCTTCTCCTTTCTCATCTGCCAACTCATCTGCTGGCGATTCCCGCTCTTCCCAGAGCGCAGGCGCTCGTCCCGGTGGGGGGCAAAGTGGCACTCCTGCCCTCGACAGTTTTGGCGTGGATATGACCAAGGCTGCCGAACAAGGTAAGTTTGATCCTATGGTCGGACGTGATAATGAGGTGCAGCGTGTCATCCAGATTCTAAGCCGAAGAAAGAAAAACAATCCGGTCCTCATTGGCGAACCCGGTGTGGGTAAGTCTGCCATCGTGGAAGGCTTGGCTCAACGGATTGTTGAGAAGAAAGTATCTCGTCTTCTCTACGATAAGCGTGTGATCTCGTTGGATATGTCCACCATCGTTGCCGGAACTAAATACCGTGGCCAGTTTGAGGAAAGATTAAAAGCTATCACCACTGAACTTGAAAAGTGCGACGATGTCATTCTTTTCATTGATGAGATTCACACTATTGTTGGTGCTGGAAACTCACAAGGCGGACTTGATGCGGCCAATATCCTCAAGCCTGCTCTTGCGCGTGGCACTATCCAGTGCATCGGTTCTACCACCCCTGACGAATACAGACAGAGTATTGAAGCGGATGGCGCTCTTGAAAGACGTTTCCAAAAAGTGATGGTCAATCCCACCACTCCTGAAGAAACACTTCAAATCCTTCACAATGTAAAGGATCGCTACGAGGAGCACCATTGCGTGAAATACACCGACGACGCGCTTGAGGCTTGCGTCAACTATACGGAAAGATATATCACCGACCGTTGTTTCCCTGATAAGGCTCTCGACGCCCTCGATGAAGTGGGTGCGCGTATGCACGTCTCTAATGATAATGTTCCAGCCTTCGTAGAGGAATTGGAAAAGCAGATCGCTGATGTGCAGTCGAAAAAACTGGACGCGGTTAAGGAATCAAACTTTGTTTTGGCTTCTGAATACCGTAACACGGAAAACGAATTGGTTGAGAAACTTAGAAAGGAACAGATTTCATGGATGGCGCAAATGAGGGATAACCCTACTCTTGTCAGCGAAGATGATGTGCGCAATGTGGTTTCCATGATGTCTGGTGTGCCTATTTACCGCATCAACAAAGATGAAAACAAGATGCTTGCCACTCTTTCCGATACCATCACTGCCAACTTGCTTGGCCAGGATGATGCTGTTCAAAAGGTGGTCAAAGCTATTCGACGCAATCGTCTCGGATTGAAGGATCCTAATCGTCCTATCGGTTCTTTCTTGTTCCTTGGCCCTACTGGCGTTGGTAAAACTCACCTCGCCCAGATTCTTGCTAAGGAAATGTTCGGCTCAAAAGATGCGCTTATCCGTATTGATATGAGCGAATTCTCAGAAAAGTTTACGGTGTCTCGTCTTTATGGAGCTCCTCCGGGATATGTGGGTTACGATCAGGGAGGTGAACTTACTGAAAAGGTACGCAGAAAACCGTATTCGATTGTTCTTCTTGATGAAATTGAAAAGGCTCATCCTGATATCTTCAACGTGTTCCTGCAGGTTCTCGATGAGGGCAGATTGACCGACGGGCAGGGTAGAGTGGTAAACTTCAAGAATACCATTATTATCATGACTTCAAATGTCGGCTCACGTCAACTTAAGGAATTTGGTACCGGTATTGGTTTTTCTATGGCTTCCGAACAGGAAACTAAAGAACAAGCCCGTGGCGTGATTACGAAAGCTCTCAACAAGACTTTCCCTCCTGAATTCCTCAATCGTATTGATGAGGTGATCACGTTTGACCAACTTTCTCGCGAAGTTATTGGCAAGATTGTCAGCCTCGAAGTGAAGCCTGTTGCCGATCGTATGGCTGCGATGAATCATAAACTCACGCTTACTCCTGAAGCATTCGAATTTGTCGCTTCCAAGGGCTATGATCCTCAGTTCGGCGCTCGTCCGCTCCGTCGTGCTGTCCAGACTTATGTCGAAGATGAAGTGGCGGAAATCATGCTCAATGGAGAAATAAATGAAGGTGATGAAATCGTTCTTGATGTAGATGCCGAAAAGAAAAAAATCATTGCTTCTGTCATTTCTTCTGTGCAGATCGACGATGTCATAAAAGAAGAAACGTCTATGTCGTAATATTCAACTTGAATTAACCCAAGGGAAGTGTCAATCGACTTGATACTTCCTTTTTTGTGTTTCTATTCAGACGTTATCAAAATATATGATAACGATTACGAATAACCATAATTGCGAACGGAAAACGAGTGGCTTGACAACTTTTTTAATATCTTTTTTTACTATGGGATTTCTTAGAACAGACCAATATGTGTTGAATTTTAATACACTATACTACAGGAAAGGTGTTAAAACAATATCAGAGCCTGATATTTTCCCTTACCATGAATCTATCACCCGTATAATAATGTCCGATAGTGTCGAGGAGATAGAAGATTACGCTTTCCATCGTTTGACAAATTTGAAGTCTGTTTCTTTTTCAAAAAATCTTAAGATTATCGGCGATAATTCATTCTGCGGTTGTAAGAAACTAAAGAAGTTGGTTCTGCCACAAGGAATTGAGTTGATAGGTAAATCTGCATTTGAAAACTGCAATTCACTTAAGGAAATTTGTTTTCCTAAAGGAATGCGCGGTATTGACAGATATGCTTTTGCCAATTGCCTTAATTTGAAAGATGTCTCAATAGATGGGTCATTTTACAATATATTGGGATTTTGTGCATTTGAAGGGACTCCCTATTTGCAGAATTTAAGGAGGAATAAAGATCTGGTTGTTTTAAACGGCATCTTAATTGATGGCTCTAATTGTAAAGGCGACGTGGTTGTGCCCGACGATGTTATCGAGGTGGCAGCAGGTGCGTTCCGTTTCAATCAGCAACTGACATCAGTCACTATTCCCGGAACTGTAAAATTGGTTTCAAATTCCGCATTTGAGGGGTGCGGCAACCTTAAAAAGGCTGTCTTGAATTTTGAATCCGGCATAGCAGAAAACCTATTCCGTGATTGCCTGTCGTTGGATGAAATTGTCTTCCCGAAAACAATTCAATGCTTTTATCCAAACGCACTTACAAATACGCCTTGGCTCAAGAAACAACAGGAGGAAGGAAAATTGGTTGTAATTGGCGATTTTTTGGTTGATGGCAAAGGATGCAAGGGTGATGTTCGGATCTCTAACGTCAAAGAAATTGTCGCAGAAGCCTTTATGGGTAATCCGGATGTCACCAGCATCGTTGTGGAAGATGGGTGTGAGGTGATAAATGACTGTGCATTCAGACGATGCCGTATGTTGAAGAGCGTGCAACTACCCCAACACATGACGACATTAGGCAAATCAGTATTCTCTGGTTGTGAGAATCTTGAAAGTTGTCGTATTCCAGAAGGTATTGAAACCTTAGGTTTTAACACCTTCTTTTCTTGTTATTCTCTGAAAACAGTTGAATTACCAGAGTCGCTGAAAGAGATCCAAAGCTACGCGTTTGAAGATTGCTTCAAACTTAAACTGTCCAATTTGGATCATGTGAAAAAAAGTGACAGATATTTTGATATAGACCCTAAAGAAAAGCCAGATACAGGAATTGTCTTGGCTCCTACATTGTCAGAATGGCCAAAATATGGTTATACCAAACGCAAAGATATAATAAAAGTGATTGTGCCGGAAGGAGTCACAATCATAGATAAAGACTTTTTCAACGGATGTCGTGGTTTGAAGAAGGTTGTTTTGCCTGAGAGTTTGATTGAAATCGGAGATGCGGCGTTCTATTATTGTACAGAACTTGAGTATATCAATTTGCCGAAGAACCTCAAAAAAATAGGAGATGGAGCGTTTGAATCAACTCTGATTTCTGAAATCACACTTCCGGAAGGAATTTCTATTGTTCCAAAAGATTGTTTTAGAAGTTGTAAAAATCTCGTTAGGGTAACTTTGTCAGACAAGACCTCCATGATAAATGAAAAAGCATTTTTTGGATGTGACCGACTTTTCGCTATCCATATTCCTGAGGGTGTGACAACAATTGGAGATAATGCGTTTAATGGCAGTGGCCTTATAGATGTGGAGATTCCAGAAAGTGTGACAACTACTTCCCATTCCGTTTTCAGTCGTTGCTCCCAATTGCGACGTGTGAAACTACCGTCGTCCTTGAAAACAGTTGAGGATAGTTTTTTCTCTAATTGTAAAAATCTCAAGGAGGTGGAAATGCCAAGCCGACTGGAAAAGATTTCTTGCAACGCCTTCCTTAATTGCGTGGATTTGGAGCATTTGGAGATTCCTTCTTCATTGAAAATCATAGAAGGCTACGTATTTGAAGGTTGTTCAAGTCTGAAAAAACCAAAGTTTGGGAAAGGTGTGAAAGTAGATCAAGATGTCTTTGGGAAATGCTTCGAAACCAGACACCGCAAATTGATTCTTCATGCAAAGGTCACTCTGATAAGCATTTTAATAATAGCGGCATTAGTCGGTCTATTCAGTGTGTTCTTCCCATTGTTGAAGGCAGTTGTAGTCACGGTCATTATAATTGTCGTGTTATTACTTATCGCTTTGGGTTATTTATTTGCATTAGGCAGAGCCTTTTATCATTGATATAGAATGCTTTATTGATTGGTACCTTTATAGTTACGAATTTTTATTCACTTATAAACTGATAATCAATATTCTAGGTGTGTTTTAGAGAGGTTTTTTTAGGGAATTATATACCAAAAGGTAGTTGAATTCTTTGTCGTTTCAAGGAATGTACATACTTTTGTGTCGTAATCGATTGGTGACTATTTGTATTAGACAAATTGCGATTGCTACCGTTTGGTATATATAAACCTTTTTTAAGTCTCTCAAATTAGTTTTGAATTAAATTTAAACAAATTCTAAATAATTAATAATTTGTTTACACCGATCAAGTAGAAAAAATGTTTAGCCACAAGAAATCAATCTCAAACATAGTATTATTTTTGTCGGTAATTACCAGCACCTGTAGTCTCTTCGGATGCTCAAATACCATATTCACAAATAAATCAACTACAATGACGACAGACACAAAAGGTCGAAAGCTCATCTCCTACAGTTACCAGTTAAAAGCAAAATCGGTAATGCCCGTTGAAGAATTCACTGTGGAAAAAACGGACAGCAACACCTGCAGAGTAATCTTTGTGAAGGATTTCGACAGGGCTTCTCTGAATCTGATATCAGACACCATAGAGGTTGACATCGCCCTGTTTGACAAAATCGAGGAAATTGTGAAACAGCACGAAATGTATGCTTATAAGCCATCATACACTCCAGAAGAACTCATATTGGACGGTGAAAGATGGAAAATGAGTTTGAATTACGATGGGGTGCTTTACCAGTCAACAGGTGAAAACGCTTACCCAAACGACAATGGCATGAAACTCATCACTGAACTGGTGCACCAAGCATTAGAGAGTGCAAAGCGATAACTATTGTACGCTCACAGTTTCTTTAGAAGTTGTTTAAGTTTTTGTTGGAGATTTTTATATGTGTATTTTTCAGGATGTTTTGAAGAGAATCAGAAAGGAGCAATGGATGCCCATTGTGACTGAAGATTCACTCAAAACA
>JAGHUM010000057.1 GCA_018064855.1 Candidatus Physcocola equi | reverse complement strand
GCTTTGCTCATTGTATTTTATATTAATATGATAATTTTTTACAAAATTAAGAAATATGGCACAAAATCAGCTGAAATCCTCGTCAAAATTTACAGGGACTGCACGATTTTTAAGTAAATCCAGCCTTCTTCTTCCGGTTTTTGTACGTCCTATTTCCCCGCTCGTATTCAAGGGGGATTCCGTGTAAAATTCATCCTTGTCATCGTCTTCCACGCGAGTGTTGGAAGAAGAAAAGCCCTGTTTGATGTTCTTTTTGACAGCAGAGAACAACAATGACGCCGCCACACTCAGGGCGAGCGGAATCAAGAACACCAAAAGCAGAAGGAAAAGCAAGGCGTGAATCATAGGACCGTGTAAAGAAAAATCAATAAACCTGTTTAGCCACTTCTGCTACGCTCTTTGTAGCATTGATGGAATAGAAATGAATGCTTGGCACACCATGTTTGATCAAATCTTTAGCCTGAGCCACACACCACTCCACTCCGAAGGCGCGCATATCCGCTTCAGACTTGCAATTCATCATACCATTTACCAAATCGGTTGGCAGATCGACATGGAAAGTTTTTGCCAGCACAGACAATTGTGACACTTTGGAAATAGGTTTCAAGCCGGGTATTACAGGGACATTGATACCTTCCATTCGGCAACGATCTACAAAAGAGTAGAACTTTTCGTTGTCGAAAAACATTTGCGTCACAATATATTTGGCACCATTTTCCACCTTACGTTTCAGATTGGCGATGTCGAAATCGAAATTGGGAGCTTCTTCGTGCTTTTCAGGATAACCTGCGACACCATAAGTAAAAGGTGCCGACATCTTATAATCGATAGGAGTGCCATCGACAAAGAAGCCCTCGTTGAACTTGTTGATTTGGTCTTGGAGTTCCACAGCAAACGAATGTCCATTGGCATCCGGGGTGAAACGTTTATCCTGCGGAGCCTTATCACCACGAAGGACAAGCAAATCGTGAATTCCAAGATAATCCAAGTCAATCAGCACATATTCTGTTTCCTCCTTAGAAAATCCACTGCAAAGGATATGAGGCACCACATCAATGTGATATTTATTTTTGATAGCAGCAGCAATAGCCACAGTGCCCGGACGGCGACGGAGGGTAACTCCTTCGAAAAGACCGGCAGAAGTATTACGGTACACCAATTCGCTTCGATGCGTGGTTATATTGATGTATTTGGGATCAAACTCACGCAACAAATCGATCGTAGAATAAATAGAATCGAGTCCGCGTCCTTTAATTGGAGGGCAGACCTCAAAAGAAAAAGCAGTAGAACTACCGTTATTAATAGCGTCTAAAATCATTACAAGGCAAAAATAGAATTAAAAATCATAAAACTCATCGAGCGACAGCTTTTCAAGTTGCTCAGTTGAGAGTTCGGTCAGCACACCATCTGCCACACGAATCACACGTCCAGGAAACATCTTAATCCATTTCATGTTATGAGTGGCCATAACTACGGAAGTACCGGCGCCAGCCACCTGACTGATGAGCTGCATCAATTCCATACCAGTACGTCTGTCGAGGTTACCCGTTGGTTCATCAGCAATTAAAAGTTTGGGATTATTGAGCAAAGCGCGAGCGATAACCACACGTTGCTGCTCCCCACCCGACAACTCATGAGGCATTTTGTAACCTTTCGTTGACATATCCACAAACTCCAAGACTTCCTGAATGCGATGTTCAATCTTCTTATCATCCCTCATATCCGTTGCACGAAGGACAAACTCCAGATTGTCGTGAACGTTTCTGTCGCTCAACAGTTTAAAATCCTGGAAAACGATGCCAAGTTTTCTCCTCAAAAAAGGTATTTGCTTTTCCTTAATGGATGCGATATCATAGTCCAGCACCCGTGCCATGCCACTGAGGACTTCACTTTCGGCATAAAAAGATTTCAACAAAGAAGACTTTCCACTGCCAACCCTTCCAATGAGATATACGATTTCGCCCTTTTTCAAGCGGAAATTGACATTTCTCAGAACAGGCACCTCATTGTAAGCGATATTGACACCAGTGAAATCTATAAATATATCGTTGTTATCTGCAGACATAAATCAAAAAGAAAACAAAATTTAGTCCTTATGGCTTTCTTTGTGGCGTTTATGAAGTTCTTCCACCACATCTTCGATGCGCATACCCTTTGACGACAACAAAACCATAAGGTGATAGACGAGGTCGGCACTTTCACTGAGCACCTTGGCGTCGGTATCGTGAGTTGCAGCAATCAAAGTAGAGAGAGCCTCCTCACCCACCATTTGCGCCATACGGTTGACACCTTTAGAGAAAAGTTCGGCGGTGTATGACCCTTCAGGCATATCAGCTTTTCGTTGTTCTATAACATTCTGGAGATGCGACAAGAAATTCACATCAGCAGAGTTGGTATCAGCCCAGCAAGTATCGGTGCCAGTATGGCAAACAGGCCCGACAGGATTAGCCTGAATAAGCAGAGTATCATTGTCGCAGTCCACCTTCATATCCACCATATTCAAGAAATTGCCGCTTGTTTCCCCCTTTGTCCACAATTTCTGACGTGAGCGGCTGAAGAAAGTAACCTTTTTAGTGTCGATGGTTTTCTGATAGGCCTCTTCATTCATAAAACCGAGCATAAGCACCTTACGGGTTGTAGCATCTTGAATGATGGCGGGAATAAGACCACCCATTTTATCGAAATCGAGTTTCATAAAGTCAAATAAAAGAAAAGTTAAACAAAAGCACGCAAGTCATTCATCGAGATACGGCCTTCATAAATTGCTTTACCAAAAATAACAGCAGGGACTCCAGCCTCTTGGAGTTGGTGAATATCATCGATAGAACTAACGCCACCACTCGCGATCAGATACAAATCGGGGTATTCCGCAAGAATCTGTTTATAAAGATCGACAGAAGGGCCTTGCAGCATACCATCGCGAGCAATATCTGTACAAATAACCTTAGAAATTCCTTTTTGCTTAAATCCACCAATGAAAGGAATCAAATCTTCAGTAGTTGTTTCAAGCCACCCCCCCACTGCGATTTTACCATCCTTTGCATCAGCACCGAGAATGATGCGTTCGCCACCGAACTTACCTATCCAGGAAAGAAAGGTATCAGGATCCTTCACCGCGATGCTTCCACCTGTAATCATAGATGCCCCAGACTCAAATGCGATACGTAAATCTTCGTCAGTTTTAAGACCACCACCAAAATCAATGGTAAGATTCGTCTTTGTCGCAATCTTCTCAAGCACCTTATAATTCACAATATGCTTTGCCTTTGCGCCATCCAAATCGACAAGGTGAAGACGCTTGATGCCAGCATCTTGAAACTGAAGAGCCACCTCAAGCGGATCCTCATTATATACTTTTTTCTGTTCGTAGTCGCCTTGAGAAAGGCGCACACATTTAGCATCAATTATATCAATGGCTGGGATAATATCAATCATTCTGGAGAAAATTATTTTTTAATGAATTTGTAAGACTTTGAGCCACCGTTAAAATCCACATTGAGTACATAAACACCACGAGAAAGACCAGAGACATTCATCACCAACGGATTAGCATCATCAATCTGAGCAGATAGAACTACTGAGCCATTAGCAGAAACCACATTGGCCACAGCCTTGCCCTGATAATTGACAACCAAAGGCTCTACCACAATATAATCGTCCGTTTCAGACGGATATACATGGAAAGAAGTCTTTTCTACAAGCGGGGTTTCAGTAATATCGACAGGGTCCATTTTGGCAACAAGAGGAGCTATAGCCAAAACAAAAGGAGCATTATAGTCGCAACCACCTTCCGTTTCAGTATAAGACGCACCACCTTCAATAATATTAGAAAACTGTCCTGTGCCACTTGGCCCACCAATAAGTCCACCACTTGCAAACATAAAATCGCAAGTATTCTTCACATTTTGAACAGGGTTATCGTTTCTACCCATCGCATTTCTATGATGAATACGGAACGTCATGTCATCTTTAAATCCGTGCAAGAAAGTGTGGTTGAATTCATTTTTACCGAGAACATAGTCGATGATACGATTATCAAAATTTTCAATTTTGATAACATTTTCGGTAGTTGTAATCACACCATCATCGACCAATTTTTTGTAGAGAGAAGCAGCAGCGGCACCACCACAAGCCAACTTATTGGTACCCCACTTGCTTTGGTAATAAGGGAAACCATTGCTGTCTTTTTCCGCAGTAGATATATGAAGGCTGAAAGCGTTTTTCATCAAGAAATCCTTGAAATAACCGCCTTGTCCATTACCCGCATTAGGATTTGCCTTGATGATATAGTAATAAGCGAAGTCGGCCATCGTATCCCAAGCGAGAGGAGAATTAGATTCCCACTTGTTTTGCAAGAATAGAACCGCATTCTTCTTATAAGATTCATCGCCAGTGAGATTATACATCATTATCGACGCCAGGCTCAACTCATCGGTCCATTCTTCATTTGGATTAGAATAGAAAATCGGAATGGAAGCGTGTTTGAACTTATGTGCCTCGGCATAAGCATAAGCAATTTTTGCATATTTAGCACATTGTTCACGATATTCCGCATCTGGATAGTGCATTGCCATAAGAGCGAGAGCTGTAGCATAATTGGCAGCCTGTGGTCCACCATTTTCAGAAGTAATCCACACAGGGCGAGGGTCTCCACCATTTTCGACAGTCTGTTTTGACTGAGTAGAAGAAGTCACCCACATATTATGATCGCCCTCAAAACCAACATAATAAACGAAAGAGTTGGCATCAGGGAAACATTTCATAAAATAATCGGTGGCAATCTTCACTTCATCGAGGACATCGGCGATTCCATTTTTGCCTCCATATTCGCCATCGTAGTTATCCTGGAAGGCTTCGGGCCAAATATCGTATGCGACGAGCAAAGAAACAGCAGCATAGCCCATTGTGGTTCCAACCTTAATATGGTCGCCACAATCGTGCCAACCACCAGTCAGATCATAATCACCATTTGCACCCCCATTTACCTTTCCTTTACCATCTTTAATATGGCAATAATTATCAGAGACTGATTTATTATCGTGCAGCATCCAGTTGTGTGTATTGCCACAACGCTGACCACCAAAAAATTTCAAGCCCATATTGAGAGCCTCACGGTAATCATTAGCTGAGAAAGCAGGGGAATAGTTGCTATAATCATAAGCCGAAGCAATAGAAGGAACAGCTAACCCTAAAGTTATCAATAAACTTTTAATATTCATATGCTGGTTTATAAACAAATCAAACACAAAGATATAGAAAAAAGGGAAGGGAATTTGCATACAATCCCCAAAAATGTCACAAAGAGAAGATTTAGAAGCTGTTTAAATTTTTGCGAACTGCTTCTTTTGGGTTTTTATAGGTCTTTTTCGTCTGTTTTGACTGAAGATTCACTTCAAAACATCCTGAATAATCCACTTAAAAAAATCTCCAATATAAATTTAAACAACTTCTTATGTTGAAATCAGGGTAAAACAATTACTTTTATCAACAAAAAAGCCCGAATGAAACATTCGGGCTTGAAATATCGATAGACAATTTAGAATTCTGCCGTCTTCGGTGTACGTGGGAAAGGAATCACATCACGAATATTCTGCATACCAGTAACGAACAAAAGAAGTCTTTCGAAACCTAAGCCAAAACCTGAGTGAGGGCAAGAACCGAACTTACGAGTATCGAGATACCACCACATATCCTTCATTGGGATATTAAGTTCCTGAATTCTCTTCAACAACTTATCGTAGTTTTCTTCACGTTCAGAACCACCAATAATCTCGCCAATAGTTGGGAAAAGAACATCCATGGCACGAACAGTCTTGCCATCTTCATTCTGCTTCATGTAGAAAGCCTTGATTTCCTTTGGATAATCGGTAAGGATAACAGGACGTTTGAAGTGCTGTTCAACCAAGAAACGTTCATGTTCAGAAGCCAAATCACAACCCCAGAAAACAGGGAATTCAAACTTATGGCCTTTAGCAACAGCATCTTCAAGAATCTTGATACCTTCAGTATAAGGGAGACGTACAAATTCGCAATCAATGACACTCTTAAGACGCTCAATAAGAGTTTTATCAATCATCTTGTTGAGGAACTCAAGATCTTCCATACAATTATCGAGAGCCCATTTCACGCAATATTTGATGAACTCCTCAGCAATATCCATGTTGTCCTTGATGTCATAGAATGCCATTTCTGGTTCAATCATCCAGAATTCAGCCAAGTGACGTGGTGTATTAGAATTTTCTGCACGGAAAGTAGGGCCAAAAGTATAGATAGCACCAAGAGCAGTAGCACCGAGTTCGCCTTCGAGCTGACCAGAAACAGTCAGACTTGCCATTTTGCCAAAGAAGTCATCATCATAGATAATGCTTCCTGATTCATCCTTCTTAAGATCATAAAGGTTCTTGGTAGTCACTTGGAACATCTGACCAGCACCTTCACAGTCTGAAGCGGTAATAATTGGAGTATGGAAATAATAAAAACCTTTCTGGTGGAAGAAAGAGTGAATAGCCATCGCCATATTGTGACGAATACGGAAAACAGCGCCAAAAGTATTCGTACGAGGACGAAGGTGAGCGATTTCACGAAGATATTCAAACGAGTGACCTTTTTTCTGAAGAGGATACTCATTAGGATCCGCCTTACCATAGATCAAAATTTCAGAAGCCTGAATTTCTACCGACTGACCAGCGCCCATAGACTTAACCAAAGTACCAGTTACTGAAAGACAAGCACCAGTAGTCACATCTTTCAATAGTTCATCAGAAAACTTATCGGCATCGGCAACGATTTGTATATTATTGATGGTAGAACCGTCATTAAGAGCGATAAAACTAACATTTTTGTTACCTCTTTTAGTACGAACCCATCCTTTGACATTGACAGTCACATCGTAGGTTGTCATTTTAATTGCATCCGCAATCTTAGTTCTACGAATATCCATTGTAAATATAGATTAGAAAAATTATTAACTCTACAAAATTAACAAAAAAGGGAATAGTATGCCAACAAAAAATGTCGCAAAACACAAATAGACCCAAAAAGTTTAGGATTGATAGTAGAAAAGAGTAAAAAGTAGAAAATGAAAAGAAAAAAAGAGAGGAACATCAAAACTGATGTCCCTCTCAGTATGTTAGAAATCTATATTCTAAAATTACTTAGAGTAGAGTTCGATTTCAACACGACGGTTCTTAGCACGACCAGCGAGAGTTGCGTTAGAAGCAACTGGGTTAGCTGAACCATAACCGAATGACTGGATCTTAGAAGCAGGTACACCCTTATTTACGAGGTATGCCTTAACAGAAGCAGCACGGTCCTTAGAGAGCTGGAGGTTCTTAGCAGCCTGACCTGAGTTGTCAGTGTAACCCTTAAGGATTACTGACCAGTCTTCATGAGATTTCAAGAGAGTTGCAAGAGCGTCGAGTGAAGAGTAAGAAGCCTGCTTGATGATAGCCTTGTTAGTTTCGAATTCGAGCTGAGCGAAGGCAGTCTTGATGATTTCGTCTTCTTCCTTAGTTGGAGTATAACGAACAGCTGGCTTAGTATCCTTGATATGTTTCTTCAAAGAATCTTCAACAGCCTTGATATCTTTTTCAAGCTTAGCGATCTTAGCGTTCTGGTTGTTGATCTGTTCTTCAAGACGTGAAGTCATTTCAGCAGCCTGACGTTTCTGTTCGTCGAGGAGTGGAGTGATATCTGGAACTTCAACCTTAGGTTCATAGTCAACCAAAGCTACGTTGCGTACGTTGCGTTCGCCACCGAAGTTGCAACGAACACCGAGGTTAGCAACAGCCTGGAATTTACCACCATCATTTGCTGGGTGGAAATTGTTTGAAGTATGAGCACGAACTTCACCACCAAGACCTACAGCAATCCACTTGCAAACGTTATATTCAAACTTAACGCCACCCCAAAGAAGTGGAGAAGTCCACTTATCAGTATAGTTTGGCTTTTCGTCGTTAGCAACAGCGTATGAAACACCCATACCACCATTGACATAAGCATTGAATTTCTGCCATGCAGCTGAACGATACTTAGCAAGAATGTTAGAAGCATTTACAGAAGCAAACAAACTGAACTGGTTCTGGTAGTTATCGTAAACCTTCTGGTTGTTGTACATACGAGTGTAGTCAATACCAAGACCCCAGAGTGGATTGAAGGTATATTCAACCTGAGCGCCGAACTGTGGATTGATGTCAGAGTTTGGACCCCATGAACGATCATTTGAGCGTGAAGCAGAAATCAAGTTGATACCTCCGTGTACTTCTGCAGACCAATGTACAAGACCTTTAGAAGAAGCTGAGTCAGCAACTGTTTCAGCAGTAGCCTCTTCCTGTGCATAAGCGTTGCATGCAACTGCAGATGCTACGAAAAATCCGAAGAACTTTTTCATAAATTTATTAAAATAATTAAATTATTATCTAGATTAAAAATTATCAAAACTGAATTGATGTTGCAAATTTAGAAAATATTTTTATATGTTATACAACATCAATTCTGTTTTTTTTCAACAATTCTTATTTTTCTTTGTTCTGGAGCTGTTCCTTAAGAGCAGCAAGAGCAGAGATATCACCAAGAGTTGTCTTTTCGATTTCGATGTTCACATCGTTAGAGGCTTTCTTAGGGCTGTTAGTGCGAGCTTTCTTTTCGCCAGCTTCTGGCTGCCATGTACGAGTGTGAGAAAGATGAATTTGGTGAGTATCCTTGTTGAATTCAGTTACGCGGAATGAAAGTTTTTCACCAACCTTAGCAGTTGTGCCGTCTTCCTTAACGATCTGCTTGCTGTAAGCGAAGCCTTCAACACCATCCTGAAGAGCTACGATAGCGCCCTTGTCTTTGATATCGGTGATAGTGCCTTCAACAACTGAATCTACTGCGAATGAAGATTCGAGAGCTTCCCAAGGGTTTTCCTCAAGCTGCTTGTGACCGAGGCTCAAACGACGGTTTTCCTTGTCGATTTCGAGAACTGAAACTTCGATGTCTGCAGCGATCTGAGTGAATTCTGAAGGGTGTTTGAACTTCTTAGTCCAAGAGAGGTCAGAAATGTGGATAAGGCCATCTACGCCTTCTTCCAATTCAACAAACACACCGAAAGTAGTGAAGTTGCGAACCTTAGCTACATGCTTTGAGCCAACAGCATACTTGGTTTCGATGTTTTCCCATGGATCTGGCTTGAGCTGCTTGATACCAAGAGACATCTTGCGTTCTTCACGATCAAGAGTGAGGATAACAGCTTCAACTTCGTCACCAACCTTCAAGAAATCCTGAGCGCTGCGGAGGTGCTGCGACCAAGACATTTCTGAAACGTGGATAAGACCTTCAACACCTGGAGCGATTTCAACGAAAGCTCCGTAGTCAGCCATAACGACAACTTTACCCTTAACCTTGTCACCAACCTTAAGTTCAGTGTTGAGTGCATCCCATGGATGAGGAGAAAGCTGCTTCAAGCCGAGAGCGATACGTTTCTTTTCATCGTCGAAGTTGAGGATAACAACCTGAAGTTTCTGGTCGAGCTGAACGATTTCTTCTGGATGAGAAACACGGCCCCAAGAGAGGTCTGTGATGTGGATAAGACCATCAACGCCACCGAGGTCGATGAACACACCGTATGATGTGATATTCTTAACAACACCTTCGAGGATCTGACCCTTTTCAAGCTTAGAGATGATATCTTTCTTCTGAGCTTCGAGTTCAGCTTCAATAAGAGCCTTGTGTGAAACGACAACGTTCTTGAAATCTTCGTTAATCTTAACAACTTTGAATTCCATTGTCTTGCCTACGAATACATCGTAGTCGCGGATAGGCTTCACGTCGATCTGTGAGCCTGGGAGGAACGCTTCGATACCGAAAGCGTCAACAATCATACCGCCCTTAGTTCTGCACTTGATGTAACCCTTGAATACTTCATTGTTTTCAAGAGCTTCATTAACACGTGCCCATGAACGCTGCTGGCGAGCTCTTTTGTGTGAAAGGACGAGCTGACCTTTTTTGTCTTCCTGGCTTTCGATGTAGCATTCAACTTCATCGCCAACCTTGATATCTTCGCTGCGGAATTCGTTGATAGAGATGATACCATCTGATTTGTAACCAACGTTTACCACAACTTCGCGATTGTTCATCGCAATGATAGTACCCTTAACAACTTCGTTGTCTTTGAGGGCGCCCAAAGTATTGCTGTACTTCTGTTCATCAGCAACACGTGCTTCCTGAGAGTATGAGCTTTCAATTGCATCCCAATCGAAACCTGCAACTCCTTCTGTAACTTGACTCATAAAAATTTAATTGTAATAAAAAATTAGAGGTTAGACATTATGTATATAAAATCTGACGCAAAATTAATTAAAAAAAGTCTCAATTCCATGTTTTACAACAACTTTTTTCATATTTTTGAAAGAAAATAAGATACAAACAGAGAAATAAGATGTCCGACAACAACAGAATAGAGCTCACAGTATTGGGCCGATGCGCCGCCCTTCCCTGCAGAAAAGGCAATCAATCTGGCCAAATACTGAGTTTACACAATAAACTGATGCTTATTGATTGCGGGGAGGGCACACAGAGTCTGCTTCGGAATAACGGGTTTAGTTTGGCACGAATCAACCATATATTCATATCCCATTTGCACGGAGACCACATGTTAGGTCTGCCTGGACTTCTGTCAACATTAGGGATGCTGGGAAAGAAAGGAGCCATTAGCATATACGCTCCAGCAGAATTAAAGACGTATTTGGATCAGCAAATCGCATTTTTTGGAGGAGACTTTGGATTTCCAATAGATTTCCACAGTTTTGATCCATTTCACAGCGAACTCATCTACGAAGACAAAACACTAACAGTAAAAACCATACCACTCAAACACACGATGCCCTGTTGTGGTTTTCTCTTTGAAGAGAAAAGCAAACCCAAACATATCAATAGAGAACGATGTGATTTTTATGGAGTTCCAATCAGCCAATACAACAACATAAAGGCAGGATTAGATTTCGTCAACGAGAAGGGAATCACCATACCCAACGAACAGCTTACAACACCGGCAGAAGCAGCAAAAAAATATGCGTATTGCAGCGACACTGCATACACTGAAAAAATAATACCATATATATATAATGCAGACTGCATTTATCACGAAGCCACGTTTTTGAGCAAAGATGCGAAACGTGCGAAAGAAACACAACACAGCACAGCTTCACAAGCCGCAACAATAGCCTTAAAAGCAAGAGTGAAAAAACTAATTATCGGACATATCTCAGCAAGATACAGCAACTTTGAAGAATTGCGTAAAGAAGCAGACGCTATATACAAAGGAGCAATACTTGCAGAAGAAGGGAAGACTTATATCATCTAACAACAAAGGCGTTTCCGAATCAATTCGAAAACGCCCTGACTTTATTTTGCGAAAAGTATTAAGCCTTATTGTTTACCTTCGAGAGCAATTCCTGCAACGAATTCACAACATTTGCAATATTTTCCTGCTGAGAAGCAGGTTTTGCAGAACCCATAAGTCCAGAAGCGCCTTGCATCTTTCCAAGTCCACCCTGAAGAACATTTATCACATCATTCAAAGAAATGCCGTTATTCTGCTGCGCGATCTGCTGCTGATTAGCGGCCATCATATTTGATCCAGACTTAAGAATATTGATGATATCAACAATCGAAGTGCCACTCTGTTGAGAATTCAGTGCTTGATTCTTATTAGCAGAAAGCATTCCGATGACAGAAGTGATGACACTCGACATATTCAAGCCACCATTTTGCCCTCCCTGAAGAATAGAAGAAAGATCCAAACCATTAGTACCCAACTTCTGGTTCACTGTTTGATTGACTTTTTGTTTAACAAAGGCGCCCAATACAGGCTTAAGAATGTCCATGAATCCCATTTTGCAATCATATTTAAGTTAAAACTAAGCGAAGATATAAACAAATTTGGAAAAAAGATAGAAAAACTGGGGAAAAACATAATATATGAAGAAAAAAAATATTCCGGCATAAAAAGGAAAAAGAAAAAATAGGGCTTGTAAATGATAATTTTCGTAATTTTGCAATTATGTTATACAACATATTTTATACATCATATCATCTAAAGCATAAACACATACACAATTATAATATAAAACTAAAAAATGTTCACGTTAGATTTCAAGCCGAGTTTCTTTAGTACATTAAAGAACTACAAGAAAGAGACGTTTATGACTGACCTGATGGCCGGTCTGATTGTGGGTATCGTCGCCCTTCCATTGGCAATAGCGTTTGGTATTGCTTCTGGTGTAAGTCCAGAAAAAGGTATAATCACTGCTATTGTAGCAGGTTTGATTATATCAATGTTTGGAGGTTCAAAAGTGCAGATTGGTGGTCCAACTGGAGCATTCATCGTCATTGTCTATGGTATCATCCAGGAATATGGCATCCAAGGTCTGGCAATTGCGACATTCATAGCGGGTATAATACTCGTATTGTTAGGAGTGCTAAAATTGGGTTCGATTATCAAATTTATCCCCTACCCTATTGTCATTGGTTTCACCAGTGGTATTGGTGTTACAATTTTCACGACACAAGTAAAAGATTTGTTTGGTTTGACTGTCAACAACATGCCTGCCGACTTTATTGGAAAGTGGGGAGCCTATTTCCAAAGTTTCAACACCATAGACATTTGGAGTACTGTAGTAGGTATTATTAGTGTTGTCATTATATTCATCACGCCGAAATTCAGCAAGAAAATTCCAGGATCACTTGTTGCCATATTGGTCATGACCATCGGTGTACTAATCCTGAAAGCGAATGGCATTGCAGAATCGGTTGAAACAATCGGAGATCGATTCAACAACATCTCCAACCAAATTCCAGACGCAGTCGTTCCAAGTATTGATTTAGATACCATTAAAAGTTTGCTAAGTCCCGCACTGACTATTGCAATACTTGGCGCTATTGAAAGTTTGCTTTCCGCAGCTGTAGCAGATGGTGCTATCGGCGACCATCATAACAGCAACACCGAACTTATCGGTCAGGGTATTGCAAATATTGTCAGCCCAATTTTCGGAGGAATCCCAGCAACAGGAGCTATTGCAAGAACAATGACAAACATCAACAACGGCGGACGCACACCAATTGCAGGTATCGTACACGCTATAGTTTTGTTGCTGATCTTCTTATTCCTGATGCCATACGCAAAATATATTCCTATGGCATGCTTAGCAGGTGTATTGGTAGTGGTTAGCTACAACATGTGCGGTTGGCGTTCATTCTTCGCCCAACTTAAGAATCCAAAGAGTGACGTTGCAGTGCTTTTAGTAACCTTCCTCTTGACCGTCATATTCGATTTGACAATTGCCATTGAATTTGGCATCGTCTTGGCTTGCTTGTTGTTCATGAAACGTATTTCAGGTGCGACAGACGTTCACGTAATCACAAACGAAATTGACCCTAACGCCGAAAGTGATATGCAGCACGTGGCGGAAGATGAGCACCTTACAATTCCAGAAACCGTTGAGGTATATGAAATCAATGGTCCATTCTTCTTTGGTGTAGGTAACAAATTTGAAGAACTCATGGGACAGATGGGAGACCGTCCAAAAGTTCGTATCATCCGTATGCGTCGTGTACCATTCATTGACTCAACCGGCATTCACAACTTGACCAACCTATGCGAAATGAGCATGAAAGAGAATATCATCGTTGTATTGAGCGGTGTAAACGAGACGGTGCATGCCACATTGGCTAAGAGCGGATTCTACAAATTGATTGGAGAAGAAAACATTTGTAGCAATATCAACATTGCCCTTGACAGAGCCAAAGAGATAATTGCAAAATAATCTGCAAACAACACAATAAGAATCCCCGACGAATAATCGTCGGGGATTTTTTGTTGAAGAATAAAAACTTAGTTAGCGACAACATTCAACTAAGCCAAAGTGGCATTTACAAAAAAGATCAAATTTGTCTAACCCGTAATTAGCGAAATTTCCTTTGGGAGTGTTATATGGAAAAAAGAATTTCCCAACTGCAGAACATTTTCCAAAGTTCACTGTCAAGCCGATAATATGAGCGAAATCACCTTCCGAAGCATTGGCAACTTTCTGCTTTCCGGCCTCAGTGTATTCGAAATTGTAGCAAAATGAATTTAGCAATAAAAAAAGCACGCATCAAGATAAAATCAATCTGAAACGTGCTTTATACAATTTATAGTATAACTATTTTCTGAGGAATATGGGTTCTAAACTTATGATAATGGGAAAAAACATCATTCTCCCGACCATTCATTTATACAAACCATTCACTTTGATATAAGCCGAGACAGCAGGATGCAGAAAATAATCAACATTCTTATTGTCGGCAATAGAGTTTCGAATAAAAGTGGAAGAAATCTCAATAATAGGAGTTTTCAACAGGGTGAAATTGACGAAATCCGAAGGAATCTGATTAGAAGAGCCGAGTCGAGAATAAACCCATATTGGATAGTTCTTCATTATCCACTCGTAGTTTTTCCATTTGCGAAAAGCATCCAAATTATCACCACCCATCATCAGAATAAACTGAGCATCCGGCTCTGACTCTGACAAATGTTGTAAGGTGACATAAGTATAAGACGGCTTTGGCAGAGAGAACTCCACATCGCTGACCGTGAACTTTGGAAAACCTTGAACTGCCCGTTTCACCATTTCGAGCCGAAGATCGTCATCAAGCAAATCCACATTTACCTTGAATGGATTCTGAGGAGAAACGACAAATCTCACCTCATCCACATCGCAAAATTCGGCCACATAACTGCATAGCGCAAGGTGACCTATATGAATCGGATTGAAAGAACCACAAAAAAGAGCCACTTTACGCATAACCTAAAATACATTTACTTTACGCATTCAAAAAATTCTGAACCAAAGCCAAAATTTCCTTCTTTGCAGTATCCAAATCATCATTGATGATAACCTTATCAAATTGAGGCGCATAGGAAATTTCGAATTCAGCACGTTTCACGCGATCCTCAATCACTTCAGGTGCATCGGTGGCACGTTTGATCAGACGTTCGCGAAGGACTTCCACGCTTGGTGGCTGAATGAAGACAGACATGGCATCATCGCCATAGTTTTTCTTAATATTAACCCCACCTTTTACGTCCACGTCAAAAATAGGGACACGGCCATTATCAGAAATACGTTTAACCTCAGACTTCAGAGTCCCATAAAAACGGCCTTCATAGACCTCCTCATACTCTAAAAAGTCACCCGCCTCAATGTGGGCTTTGAACTCATCCACCGACAAGAAATAATACTCCACACCATTTTGTTCCTGTCCTCGTGGAGCACGACTGGTGGCAGATACAGAAAACTGGAAAACATCCTTCATCTGCTCCATCAGATAATTGATGAGCGTAGATTTTCCAGAGCCAGAAGGTGCTGAAATAATAATAATTTTAGACATATATCAAAGCGTATTGAGTACCTGTTCCTTAATTTGTTCCAATTCGTCCTTCATCTTAGTTACCACCTTTTGAATTTCAGAGTGGTTACACTTAGAACCAAGAGTATTAATTTCACGTCCAATTTCCTGTGCAACGAAGCCAAGATGCTTACCATTACAGTTTTTCTCTTCATTCATAGAATTAGAGAAATGAGCAAGATTGTCACGCAATCTGTTCTTTTCTTCATTGATGTCGAGTTTTTCAATGTAGTAAATCATCTCCTGTTCCAATCGGTTAATATCAAAATTGATACCGAGGGAATTAAAACGTTCAAGTATGCGTTGGCGCTGAGCTTCCGTTCTTTCAGCTTCAAAAGGCTCAACATCGAGAATGAGAGCAGAAATGTTATTTAGTTTTTCGGTAAAAATAGCCTCCAGCGTTTCACCTTCCTTTCTGCGGTAATCTTTTACGATTTGAATTGCTTTGTTGAGAGTTTCGAGGATAAGTTGCCACTCTTCATCTTCCAATTCATTTTGTTCGGCACGGTTAACATCCGGCAAACGCAGAAGAACAGTCAACCAGTCATAATCGGCAGGGATTGGGAACCCAGCCTCATCAGCAGCAGCCTTCAATTGTTTGACATAGGCAGCCATGACAGAAGGGTTGATTTGAAGAGCCGACTCATTGCCAACATTTTCGACAAAAAGAGAGACGTCGATTTTTCCTCTTTCCAATTCCTTAGCCACAATGCGACGCAAATCGATTTCCTTTTCGCGGTAGTAAGAAGGGACTCTCGAAGAGAGGTCCAATTTAGCACTATTGAGCGATTTTATCTCAATAGTAATCTTTTTATTCTTGATTTCACAAGTGGCTCTACCGAAGCCTGTCATTGAAGAAAGCATAAATAAACGAATTAATTTCGAAACATTTTTTAATGTATGCAAAGATAAAAATTTATATTGGTCTAAAAAAGTGTTACCTTTGTATTTTGAAATCGTGCAGAATAAAATCCAACAAATGGCAACAATAATTAGCATAGAGACATCGACCAATGTATGCAGCGTATGTCTGAGTGTAGATGGACGCATAGTGGCCAACAAAGAAGACCACCAGGGACAGAACCACAGTTCCGTATTAGGTGGTTTTGTGAAAGAACTTGTAGAGACTGCGAAAACTCAAAATATGAGCATTGATGCAGTAGCAGTCAGTTGCGGTCCGGGTTCCTACACAGGTTTACGCATTGGAGTCAGCACAGCCAAAGGGTTAGCATTTGGCCTTGATGCCAAACTAATATCCGTTTCCACCTTGAAAACCATAGCAGGAAGCATCGCCAGAACACATCAGGAATTGAATGGCAACGCATGGATTTGTCCTATGATAGACGCCAGACGAATGGAAGTGTATAATGCATTTTTCAACACATCACTTGGCCAGGAACGCGACACTGCAGCCACAATCGTTAACGAAAACAGTTTCTACGATATTCTAGCAGAACGACAAGTGGTGTTTTGCGGGAATGGAGCTCCAAAATGCAAAAAAGCCATCACCCATTCAAACGCAATCTTCATAGACGATGCCGACCCTCTGGCAAAAGACATGGTTCCGCTTGCAGAAGCATTGTTTCATGCCGGGAAATTCGAGGACATTGCCTATTTTGAACCATACTATCTCAAAGAATTTGTCGCAGAGCACTCTCAAAAGAAATTATGGTGACTTCTATAAATTCACCGATTTTTATAAATAACGTAATTGTGACATTCAAAATCTTTTCAGTGATTTATCGTTTTCTTCAGGCATCTTGTTGTTTGTCAGTCGGTCACAGTGCTCGCACTGCTCCCTCCTTCCGCGCAACAATCTGCTCTGAACAAATTCAAAAATCCCTTGAAATGAATTTATAGAAGTCACCTTATTTTAAAATCCTAAAAAAAATGGCAGCAAAACCTTCTATTCCAAAAGGAACAAGAGACTTCGGACCTATAGAAATGGCCCGCCGCAATTATATTTTCGACACCATCAAAAGCGTATTCCGCCTTTACGGATTCGACCAGATTGAGACTCCTGCCATGGAGAATCTTTCCACCCTTATGGGGAAATACGGAGACGAAGGCGACAAACTTCTCTTCAAGATTCTCAACTCGGGCGATTACCTGCAGCATGCAGATCCAAGCGCAATAGAAAACCGCGACAGTCTCAAACTGATGCGTCAGATTTCCGAAAAAGGACTTCGCTACGACCTCACCGTTCCATTCGCCCGTTTCGTGGTGATGAACAAAGAAAACCTGACATTGCCATTTAAGCGTTTCCAAATACAACCAGTGTGGCGCGCAGACCGTCCACAGAAGGGCAGATACAGAGAGTTTTATCAGTGCGACGTCGATGTAGTAGGCAGCAATTCATTGCTTCATGAGGTGGAAATCGTCCAGATTGTTGATGAAGTATATCGCAGACTCAACGTCAATGTTCTCATCAAACTCAACAACAGAAAGATCTTAAGCGGGATTGCAGAAGTAATAGGCGCTGCAGACAAAATTGTTGACATCACAGTAGCCATCGACAAACTTGACAAGATTGGACTTGACAACGTGAATGCAGAATTGGCAGAAAAGGGAGTCGATGCCGCTGCCATTGAAAAACTCCAGCCTATCATTTCGCTTAAAGGAACCAACAAAGAGAAACTCGCGACCATTGCAAGTGTACTCAAAGACAGCGAAACAGGCTTGAAAGGTGTAGAAGAATGTCGCACCATTTTGGGCATGTGCGAGCAACTTGAGATTGCGACAGAAATAGAACTTGACCTTACGCTCGCGCGTGGCCTTAACTACTACACCGGTGCCATTTTCGAAGTAAAAGCAAAAGATGTGGAAATTGGCAGCATTACCGGTGGCGGACGATACGACAACCTTACAGGTGTGTTTGGCGTGGAAGGTTTATCCGGCGTCGGCATTTCATTTGGAGCAGACCGCATCTATGACGTGCTCAACCAACTCAACCTCTACCCTGCAGAATTGATGCAAAGCACACAAATTGTGCTCACCACATTCGGAGAAAAAGAATTCGCATACGCTTTGAAATGCATCAAGCAGATTAGAGCGGCAGGTATTCCAGCGGAAGTGTATCCGGAAGTCACAAAAATGAAGAAGCAAATGGCTTATGCCAATGGCAAGGGCGCCCCATACGTTGCCATCATTGGTGAAACCGAACTTGCAGAACAGAAAGTGATGCTCAAAAACATGGAAAGCGGCGAGCAACAATTAGTCAGCATAGAAGAACTCATCGCAAAACTTAAAAAATAAGAAGCTGTTTATATTTTTGCGGACTGCTTCTTTTGGGCTTTTTACAGGTCTTTTTCGTCTGTTTTGAGTGAATCTTCAGTCACAATGGGCATCCATTGCTCCTTTCAGATTC
>JAGHUM010000105.1 GCA_018064855.1 Candidatus Physcocola equi | reverse complement strand
ATGGATGCCCATTGTGACTGAAGATTCACTCAAAACAGACGAAAAAGACCTATAAAAAGCCCAAAAGAAGCAGTTCGCAAAAATTTAAACAGCTTCTTATTATTTTCTGCAAACTTACATAAAAAAAGGCAAAGCATCGTAAAATGTCGGATGAAAATTGTCTTTGCAAATAGTTGAGATGCCGTCGTGAACAGACTCCGTTCTCTCTTTCAAAACAAGAAAAACTAGGGGTTTTTAGAAGCTGTTTAAATTTTAGAGGAAAATTTTGTTAAGGATCAAAAAGCAGAAGGCTAATTGAATCATTGCGACAGAAGACTCAGAGTAAAATTCGTAATCAATAGTTAGTATTCTAAAATTTTCAAGCCATGCAAACGAGCGTTCCACAATCCATCTTTTGGGCAAGACTTGGAATTTAGAAAGGCATTCATCAGGTCTGAGTACAATCTCAAGATCGCATCCTAAAGTTGCTATAAGCCTCTGTATTTATCAACGTGATGTGAAGTTTTCACACTACGCGAATCTATAAGCCCATGACTTGGGCACTCACATCGACCCAGCAAGACTCTGAGGTATATGTGTATCTTTATGAACAAGTCTTCGAAAACGCCTTCGTTTTTTCCACTTGCTGAAGTAGTAGAACACAGTGTTATAAGGAGGGAAATCTTTAGGAAGCATTCGCCGCTGACAACCTGATTTTAATAGGTAACTGATGGCGTCAAAAACTCTTCTTAATGGATGTTTTCGTTTCCTTGCTTGCACATCTAAAAACTTTTCTATAACTTGCCACTGATTATCGGTGAGATTTGTTGGATAACTGTTCATTTCTTTATTTTTTCGTACCCTTAAAGTTACGAATTTTTTATCCACTTATCAAACTAATAATCAATATTTTAAGTGTATTTTGGAGAGATTTTTTTGTCTCTCAAATTAGTTTTGAATTAAATTTAAACAGTTTCTCATTTTATGTTACATTCTATCATTCCATACATTATTCAGGCAGTAGTGACAATAGGTCTCTTTGTTGTCATTATGAGAAATTTGCATATCAATGGACCTGGAGGTGGAATAATCATTATTATCTGCTGTTTCTTAGTAAGTGTTGCGTCTGTTATCGTTTATGGCCTCTATGTCTCCTCGTCACCCGATGTCTCTTGGCGTTGGGGAACAGCTGTTTGTGCGTTCATTATGCCTTTTGTGGAGATGATTGCCTTTGGCATTCTTTTTGAGGTTTTCTTCGTGGCGTTTGAATGGATCTCATTCTTAAAGGATATTTTAAAGGATATTTTCAGGAGTAATTAAATTTCTAAAATAGACAATCATGGTAAAAAAACTGGATGCGTTTAATAGGGCGTTTTCAAAACGCCCCTACATCGCGTTGCAGTATCTGTGTTCGGTAACGTTGAACGGAGCGCCTGTAGGGGCGTATTGCATACGCCCTGATGATGGGTGCGGTTTGGGTAATGCATGCATCTATTTTATCTTACCAGACGCCGAGATTGAGGTGTCGGTGCAAGATGAGTTGATCGGCTAGTTTGTTTGGTAGTGTAGTTGGTTTGCATCTTAAAAGATTTTAAACTAAATTTAAACAATTTTTTAGACTTTATCTCACTTTTTTTTGAGATAAAGTCTAAAAACCCCTATTATTTGAGATCTTTTGTTTGAATTTATTACGGTGTCATTTTCACCCATTCAAAAGCATCAAGATCTGTGATTTCTTCTTTGTATTTTGCTCTTTCTGCTTCAAAATCAGGTTCTTTCAATTCCTTGGTTGCTCCTGCCACTTCCATTTCAGTTTTGGCGTACATTCCGCCCAGGATCTCCCTGTATTTTACGATGTCGCCGTTGGTGAATGGCACCACGGTTTCCACAGCCAGTGCGCTGACGCCGCCCGATGTGACTACTGCGTTGTTGTAGAGATAAAAACTGATGTTGGAATCGGTGTCTTTAAGATAGTTGCACGCATAGAGATCGAGAGATTCACCCATTCTGAAAATGGCGATTCTGTTGTTCTCTTTGTCGCGGCAGAGCAGTTCTTTGGTCCCGTCGTTGTTCAGATCCAAAATGGTGTATTCCTGTGGTCGGCAATCGGCGTCGCAGTAGAAGGCTTTTGTCCATTCTTTTTTGAGCGCTTCGTTGTCAAAAGCAGGCTTTTGTGTTGTTTCCACCTTTGTTTCGTTGGCGGTGGTGTCGGTTTCTGTCTGTTCGGGAGCCTCGTTGCTCTTTTGTGCGGTGTTGTTGCACGAACACATCAGTGCGAGGGCGGCAAGAAATAAGTATTTGCTTTTCATAACTTGGTAATGTTTTATTTGATGACCAGTCGGTCTTCAATGTCTGCGTTTAGCATCTGATGGGTGGAAAGGTATTCTTCCAGCACCTGGAACGATGAGGTGCAGATCTTTTTGGCTTTCCCGTTCTTTTCCACTTCATCGAGCGGAACGGAGGTGAATTTCTCAAAATTTTTGAAGTGATAGCCTTCCATGGCGATGCTGACCATTTGGTCGTCAGCAATGGGTTTTCCGTTGTAGAGGAACGATTCAAATTCGCCGGTGGAGCGGTTGTAGGTGATAGATAGGCCACGCGAGAGTTGGTAAAATTCACAGTGGTCTCCAGCCCACACTTCTTCGCGGAGGATGTGCTTAAACATGCGTTTGAGTTGCGCTCCGTTGACGTTGAGTTGGAAGATGACGTCGTCGTAGGGGTAGCAGTCCATCATGTCGCCAAAGGTGACCACCGGTCCGAAGGTCTTCACTCTCAATCCTCCCGAGCCCAGCAGCATGATGTCGGTGCCAAAACTTTCCTTCAAGGCATCGGCAAACAGGTTGCCAAGCGAGGTCTCCTGATAGCGCGATGGGTGCGTCACTTGCTTGGTGAGGCGGCTCACCAGACGGCCGAATTTGGCGTCGGTCACTTCTTTGAATTTCTTCAAGAGGTTGTTCATGTTTTCATCCACAGGGCAGGTGTCGGCTGAGATCTCTACGGTCTTCCATTCGTAGGAGTCCACGCAGTTGTTGTCGGTATCGACCATGATGTCGAATCGGCCAATCTGGTTGGTGCCGATGCCTGCCTGAACGATCAGGATGTCGTTCACTTTCTCTGGCTTTTCGAGCAACGTGTGCGAGTGTCCGCCGATGATGACGTCCACGCCCAAGTCTGGATCGAGGGCTGCCGCCAGTTTCTTGTCTTCTTCAAAGCCGATGTGGGTGAGCAAGACGGTGAAGTCGATGTCGGTGGAGCGATAAGAGTTGCAGATGCGTTCCACTTCCTTGGCTGCGTCGGCAATATCGACCATGGTGCCAATCATGGCTTCTTTCTTGGTGGTGGAGAGGGCCTGTTCGGTCAGGATACCGATAAAGAGAATCTTCATGCCGCCAATCTCTTTCACCATGCAAGGTTTGAAGAGGCGCACACCGTTGGTGCTGATATACATGTTGGCGTTGATGATGGGGAACTTGGCGCACTTTTCGATAAACAGCAAATGGGTAACTCCGTAATCCACCTCATGGTTGCCAATCGTCACAACGTCGGGATTTAGCATGTTCATGATTTCGATGGTGGAAACGCCCTTGAATTCGGAGTCGATAACGTTTCCGCGGAACATATCGCCCGCCACGCAATACAAAACATTTGGTTCGGTTTCACGCACTTTGCTGATGTAGCCAGACAGCATCGAGACGCCGCCAATCAGGCTTTCGTCAATTTTCTCAGCGAAAAAGTCGCCGTGCAGGTCGTTGGAATGGAGCAACGTCAGTTTTTTCAAGTTTTTCGGCATATTGTTTTTTTATATGTTACTTTTGTTTTGGTAGGAATTTGAGTTGGTTATCCTCCCAAAATTACAAAAAATGGGAATTATACACAAGTTTGCACTTGCAATGGTCTTCTACCAATGGTTTTTCATTCCAGCTCCATACACTTCCCTTATGACAACTGACGGAATTTAGCTAAATTCGTTCAATGCAACTGACGGAATTTAGCTAAATCCGTTCAGTTGAATTGAAGATTTTTGCAAATTCATATAAAAACAATCATAAAAAAAGCCTAATTTTGCTACAAAACAAACAAGCGAAACAACATGGCGATTGCAAGAGAATTAAAGAAGCAAATAACAGATAGGTTAAAACCTCAAAAGGTAATGCTCATTTATGGGGCACGAAGGGTAGGGAAAACTCTTCTCCTTCGTGAAATCTACAATGAATTTGCAGGAAAGAAACTGCTGTTGAACGGAGAGAGCACAGATACCATACGTATGATTGCGGACAAATCGATAAGCAACTACAAACGCCTTTTCGAAGGTATTGAACTGTTGGCAATCGACGAGGCGCAACATATTCCTGAAATTGGTATGAAACTAAAACTTATGGTTGATGAAATTCCCGGATTGTCTGTAATCGCCACAGGTTCTTCTTCTTTCGATTTGCAAAACCAGGCCGGTGAGCCACTGGTTGGGCGATGCACACGCTTCATGCTTACCCCATTTTCAGTAAAAGAACTAAGCAAACAGCAGACAACATTCGAAACTATCGCAAACGTTGACCAATATTTAGTGTATGGCAGTTATCCCGAGTTAAATAGTATAACAACGGCGTCTGACCAAGCTCTTTACCTCACCGAGATTGTCGATTCATATCTATTAAGGGATATTTTAGCCATCGACGGAATAAAAAACGCTCAGAAGATGCACGATTTACTGCGATTGATAGCTTACCAAGTGGGCAGCGAAGTCTCTACTGAAGAACTAGGTAAACAACTTGGCATAAGCCGTAACACGGTAGAAAGGTATCTTGATTTACTCCAAAAGGTCTTTGTATTATATAGGTTGGGCGGTTTTTCCAAGAATCTGCGCAAAGAGGTGACAAAATCATCGAAATGGTACTTTATCGACAACGGTATCAGAAATGCGGTATTGAATGATTTCCGTCCGTTTGCCAACAGGTCGAGTGAAGAAAAAGGTGCGTTGTGGGAAAATTTTATAATCAGCGAACGTGTGAAAATCAAACACAACGGGATGAAAAACATTAATATGTATTTTTGGCGAACATACGATCAGCAAGAAATAGATTTGATAGAAGAAGAAAACAATTCCCTATCGGCTTTTGAAATGAAATCTGGCAAAAAAAATCCCAAAGCACCCAAAGCCTTCGTCGATGCATACCCAGAGGCTATATTCAATGTCGTGAACAAAGAAAATTTCTGGGAATATGTAGTGTAATTGAAGCTCTACCAATGGTTTTTCATCCCAGCTCCATACACTTCCCTTATGACAACTGACGGAATTTAGTTAAATACATTCAGTGCAACTGACGGAATTTAGCCAAATTCATTCAATATGACTGACGGAATTTAGCTAAATACATTCAATGCAACTGACGGAATTTAGCTAAATTCGTTCAGTTGGATTGAAGAAATTTGTCAATTCGTACATTTTATATGCTTTTTATTTGCTGAATTCCGAATCCGCTCAAACTATTCAAGCACCTTTTCTTCCATAATTAATCCAGCCCTGCGAAATGCATCCACAATATCGTTTGGGACCACCAGTTTATCCGTTTTCGACCGACTTTCATCCGCCTTCCCGTTAAATAGGATTTGTGCAAGCAGTTTTTGCCATTTATATCCTTCGATCTTCTTTGCTCGGTCATAGATGACATCTTGAACTGGTTTGTCGAAAATCGGTGGCCAAGGATTGAAGTCTGGCTCGTTTTTCAACGCAGCCAACAATACCCTCGTGCAAAAAGAGCCGCAATTGTTATATAGGTCATAAGGGCGGTTGTTCCCCATTTTCATTTCTCCGTTCAAAATTTTCCAAACCTTTATGGCCTCGCTTTGTGTCATCTTTATCCGATAGGCTTTTACTTGACGGTCTTCACGGTGATATGTTCTGACGAAAGAACTTGTAGCCTGACACCTCACGCAGGAACGGATATTCCCCATAAGGTACTGCTCCACAAAATCGCTGTCGCCGGAGGAGTCATAAGACCATACCTGATCCTTTGAATAGAGCGGCATTTCGACACGAATGGCGGCATGACCGAACAGACTATAAACAGCAGTGCCCGGACCTGCCACTATAAGGCTGATCCGGACATACTCTGTTGTGTCTGATGAATTGGACTTATTCTCTTGTGCCTTGACGGACTCCCACTGCATCGTAGCAAGTACCATCAGGAAGTATAACAAGTATCTTGTTATCATCGATTATCTTAATGGTTTTACGGACGTTGTCATTTGCTACTGACTCTACACCAGACTCTGTCTTGTATAGGGCATACAAAACACGGTCTTCGGTCACATTCACATAGCTGTTGTCCCATTTATCAAACTTTTCGTTTTTGTCGTTAAATTCCTTTACCGGAGGTACGGATGCGATGCCGCCATCGGCAACAAACACTTCGGCAATAACGGTCCCATCATCATACATGAAGGTCACTTTATGCGCGCCGGCTGTTTCTGTCCAGGTTGCGTAGTATTTCAGCACAGCTCCAATGCGTTCGTCAAATGGTGGATTGATCAGGCTCTTGTCCCAACCTGTGAAGACGAAGCCATCGCGCTTAGGAGTGCCTGGATTTTCAACCATATCGCCACACGATACTGTCTGCTTCATCAATGCGGTCTCCTCCATTGTGGCGTCTTCGGCATTCAAGTAGAATTCCACCTGATAAGCAGGGATAAACACGCTGACGCTAATAACATCCTCACATGTTTCGGCATCGGTCGCCAAGTAGGTTACGCCCTCTTTGCTGACTCCCATCTTATTCTGCCATGTGCTCGAATAGTCAATACATCCGTTATGTCCATTGGCTGCCTTGAAGAGGATGGTGTCGCCCACTCCTACCACCACGGTGGCATTGTTGGTTCCGTTTTCGTCGTAGATAAAGAACTGACTGCTTTCCGGAGTTACGATTTCACCGTCGAAGGTATAATCCACCACAACAGGATAATACATGTCGAATTTGAACACATCGGTATAAGCTGTGTTTTCGCCACTTGTCACGCAATAGCGGAGTTTCAGTTCTTTCACATTAGACCAAGTATTGTTTTTGAAGACAAGGGCATTGTCAACTGTTTTTCCTTCGGCGGCCTGCGTTTTGGTGACCGTAGTTTTGGTTCCATAATTCTTCCAGTCTCCTCCGTCAATGCTATACTGCATTTGCAAATCGACGGCAGCCGAGTATTTCACATAAAACTGCATGTTAAGGGTGTCATACTTGAAGCAAACCTTTGTAAGAGAACCGTCGAACTCATTTAACTTGCTCTTGTGTGACAAGAGTTTAAATTTATAAGCGTCGAATCCGAAGATGTCGTTGCTGTAAACGGCACGCACGTTGCTGCTGTGATTCACATTTTCGTAGTCGCCTGCCCATTTCACGAATGTATAGTGATTATGCACTGGAGCGTCTGGAGCAACTGCGCTGTTACCACATGCGATTTTCTGAGCATCGATTAGTTTACCGTCCATGTCATAGAAGTTAATATCATACACCTTGGTGTACTTTTCCACCTCTACGTCGGATGTGTGCATGGTCAAGAGCAACTCGCCCTTGCTGTTGCGCGTGGTGTCCAAATAGCCATTCAACAAAAAGCGCCAATCCTCACAATCGGTGTTCTTGCCGAGGTTGTAGGTGTCTTCCGACCTCATGTCTATGGTTTCGTCGGTATCGACGCGTTTGAGGGTATAGTTCAAGTCAAAAACCAACTCATTGCTGTAGATTGAAGTCTTGGTGGAATCGTGCTCAATATCCAACTTGTAACGGAGTTTTACGTTTGAAGCACGGGCTTCGATACTGAAAACATTGCTGACAACTGTTCCTTCTTTGGCTACACCAGCAGTTATATAGTCGGTGGTGACGTCCTGCCATTTTTTGCCATCGATCATCGACTGAAGTGTGCAAGTGGTCGCACCAATGGTTTTGACGTCGAGTTCCAAATTATAGTCGTGGTGCAAAGTGGCTTTAATGGTGTCACTCTCTTCATCGCGAGCCGACAAGTTCGATTTTCTCGCCACGCCCAATTCTATCTCCACGTTGTTGCAATAAAACTCACCCTGTTCGATACTCATTGAATAAGGATACAGGTAATCGTGAACGCCATCCATATAATAGAGTGGGAGTATAAAGATATAGGCTTTTGCCAAACCTGCCTTCTCTATCTGGTCGAGTAGGCCGTTGATGTCCAGTTCGACTTTGCTCTCGTTGTTTTTTATTTCATAATAAGACATAATCTCTGGATATATATAAGAAGTACCATAATCTCCATCACTAACTCTTTCTCCATATACATATCTTTTTGTCGTTGTCAAATCACCTTCTTCGATTCCATCTCCTGTTTCTGCCATAAATTTGCCACCAGTCTTTCCCACAAATAAACGGTAATCATGCTTAACACAATTAGGTAAAAGGGGTGATTTGTCGTTAAACTGCAAGGTGCCTTTGGTTGCGTCAAATTCCATATTGGTAAGGACAGCCTCGGTCGGCATCTTATTCAAGATAACATATGTAAGTGGAATTTCTGTATCATATCTGGCAGCCCACGCCCCCATCACATTAGCCGCAATCAAAGCGAAAAGTAAAAGAATTTTTTTCATTTGAGTTGGTATTAAGAGTCTTTGTTAATTTCATTGATTTTACATTGCATAGGCTGTCAAGGTTGCAATTCAACAGACGATACAATTCCATGCAAAATTACATCAAAATCTCTATTTTACCCCCCCATTCATATGTTGTACAACATATTTTCGCATTTTGTGGTTAGTATGTCATACCCACAAGCCAAATTGGTAGTTTTTTGCCAATTGGATATTCCATGGCGTCTGCCAAAACATAAGAATTGGGTAGGTCTGCTATCTGCTCGAAAGATTTCTTCTCTCCACCAACTTCAAATATTATTTTCCCATCAATTTTAAAATCGCCGGTAGTGTTTCCATATTCCACTTTATGGTTAACGTTAAGTTGGTTAATCACAAAGCATTCTCTTCGGGTCCCTATTGGGCAGTCTGTGCCTATGGCGTTGAGCATGTTGGTATTATGGATGTAAATCTTGTCTGGCTTTTGCATCTTGGTTACCGATTTGTTGTCTGAATAAAGCAAGTGAATCAACTCTGCCTTTTGCATGCTGTTCAAATAGTTAAGCACTGTTGCCTTGTTCAGTTCAAGGTAGGCGGAAAGTTTTGCAATATTCACCTCGTATGGCACATTTCCAGCTAGGAAAAGCAACATTGCTTTTATCTTGCGTGTATATGCTGTGTCAATCTTGCAGAAGGTTGTCATTTCCTGCTCGATAATAAAATTGATGACATTCTCAATTCTATTGTAATATTCTGTTTCATCCCCGTCATAGAAAGGATAATAACCCACACGCAGATACTCTTCAAACATCTTTTGAGGGCGGCACGTTGCGTTAACCTGCCCACAAATGGCATCTGCATTGGTAAGTATCTCATCTAATTTATAGACAGGTAGTTGGATGCCTTTATAAAAGTGTAAAAATTCACGGAACGATAGTCCTTCCATAGTATATGAAAGCACTCTGCGCGACAGGTCTGCATCGGCATTCAGAATTTGTATTAGCGATGAGCCGCTGAATGTGATTTTCATGTAAGGGTACAGATCGATGATCTCTTTTATTTCCTGACTCCACGTCGGATATTTGTGTACCTCATCTAAAAAGAGGTGTTTACCTCCCATCATGTGAAATTTTTCTGCCAGACTTAGTAAAGAATGGGAGGAAAAATAAATGCTATCCATCACACAATATAGTGCCTCTCCTGCATTTTCACCATAGGTCATGCGTATATATTGGCGAATCAGTGTGGTTTTTCCCACGCCTCTGGATCCCTTGATTGCTACCAATTGTTTTGTCCAGTTCACTTTATTGATCATATCGCGTACAATATCCATGCTGGTATGCGATATGAACATCTTATGTTTTTTGAATAGTGTTTCCATAAGCCTTTTTTTACCCTGCAAATTTACAATCGTTTAGTCCAATAACCAAAAAATAGATAAAATCGTTTAGTCCACTAAACGATTTTTAATAAATATCGTTTAGTCCGCCAAACGATTCTCTACTATCAAATGATGGGTAATGAGAGCTTAAACCCTTCTGTCGCGTCTGCCAACAGCGCCCACGCATGAAAACGCCATGAGCGGTGCGAACGCTCCAGCAAGATTTGTGGTGTCTGCGGATGCTTCCATTGGCGCAATGCCACCAACTCCCAGTGAACCCCGTCGTTGCTGCCCAAAAGTCCGAGAATGGCATAATGGTGTGAACTGGTGGACAAACTACCCTTGACAACCAAATTCCCGATGACGGACGGCGGGGGTGACTTCCTCCCACTGTAAACCGCTGCACGACTGTTGGCGCAGTTGATGGCGGCAAACGGACGCGACTGTATGACAACTGGTCGGGACGATTCATCACAAGCGGCTGTCTCCTTGTTCAGACTGACGAGACGTGTGCCAGGCAGTGGATAAAATGAAAGCGGGACTGTGGCTGCGGGCATCCACTCCAATGCCATGTCGTGCTGAAAGGAGAGGAAAACCTCGGTGCGTGCCCACCACTGCTTTTGCGGAAAGGAATATACATAGGTGAGCGGATGCACTCTGCCGCCGGAAATAGGGATGGAAAACAGCAATTCGTGATGACGTGCCGAATAGGCGAAATGCACCATGCGGCGTGAGGGCAAGTCTGACGCTTGCTGGGCTGTGCCGATATTTGGTGTATGCGCGATAAGAGATGCAAGTCCATCCGTCTGGCAACCTTCATAAAGCCAACTGCCGGCGCTGGTCAGCTGGTCGGGATGCCCTGTCAGCACATCTTTCCATTGGCGGCATTGGTGCAGGGTGGCGTCAATGGGAGCGTAGATGGCTTCGCTCAGGTTGATCACGTTGCGCCCTTGCAGCAACTTCACCCCGCCGGCTGCGAGAAAGACGATGCCGAAAGGGGTACCCAGCACGTGAGCGCCGGTGTTTATTTCGGCGGAAATAGGTGTGAAGTGGCTGTAAAAAGCGGTCGATCCCAAGCTCAGACTGAAGATGCCGCCGTCGGTAAATACACAGGTCGGCCATTGTCCTGTCTGCGCTGTGCTGATCTCGCGCGTCTGCACCTCCACTGCGGAAATGTCGTGGCCAAAGTTGAACGCCAGTTCGGGCGGAAAAATGTAAGGGTTGTTGGGGGCGGACACCAGCAACTGGTCGGGTTGCCTCAGCGTGCCCTCTGCTGGTAGTTCTCCCGGGGTGGAGACGGGTGCGGAAAAGGTGTGCCCGTTTAGTGTCAGCAGCCATTCGCCCAGTTCGGGATCGATGGCGTCGGTGGGTGTCGGTGTCAGGGGTGAAGCGCTTTTTTTGTCATCTTCCGTGTTGTCGTGCCACACGCCGTAGCTCATGTTGCAGGTGTTGCTCGGCACCATGCTTTGCTTTTGGCACACCCATCTCGCTTCGCCCCCTTGCTCCAGCCGCACGTAGAGAGTGAGTTCGTCGCACATGCTGTGCGGAAAGCAGATATAGGGTGGCAGCACCGTCAGCGCCGATCCGCTGGCATTTTCAAACAGTCCGTCGTAGAAGAGGGTGCGGTAGTGGTAGAGCAACTTCCCGTTGTCGTTGATGCGGCACTGTGCCACAGCGGTCAGCCGGTGTCCGTTGCTGTTTTGGGCGAGTTGGGCATTGGGTTTCATCCAGGTGTTTCCATTAGAGTCTGGCACCGCGTGTCGTTCGGTAATGTGGTTGGTCAGTTGGGTGTCGGTATAGCGGTGCCGCCATCCTGCAAGTGGGGTGGAGAGCGTGTTCTGGCGGATGGGTTGCCCTGCCAGGTTGCTCCCCACGTTCCAGATGTGCAGCCGCTCGTTGTAGGTCATCAGTCCGCCGCATTGAAGGGTGAAGTGGCTGTTGAGCGGAGTGTTGAGTGGGGGCTGCGTGGCGAGGGTGGAGAAGTCAATGGCCTTGTCGTCGGTGTCGAGGGGGTCGGTCAGGTCCCATTCCAGCGCTTTGAATAAGATGGCGTCGGCGAGTTCCTGTTTGCCGGGCACCACTTCGGGCAGTCCTTCGGTGCTGGCAGTGGCAGGGTGGGAGATGGCAAGGCGGAAATAGTAGTCGTTGCCCTCCACCAGCCCTAATGTGGAGCGCTGGAGGCCATAGTGGTGGATGGTGTGCAGTCCGTTGAAGTCGGCTTTCGCTATGTCGTACATGCTGATGGGAAGCGAGGCAAACACCACAGCTTTCCGATAGACGGCGCTACCCGACTGCGGCGGACGGCTGCAAACGACTTTCTGCATCCATTGGCGGCGTACGCTCGCGCTGATGGTTACCGGTGTGTCGGTGGTTGCGCTGAGGCTGTCGGCGCTGAATTGGCTGATGTGGATTTTGTCGCGGTTGTAGAGCACGTCTTGGTGGATCAGTGCGTTAAAACTTTCTCCGGTCTTGTTGCGGAAGTCGGTGGCAATGTTGTGGCAGCCCAGATGGACCACTACGGGCTCGCTGGGGGTGGAAAAGGTGCCGTCGGCAAGTTGCCAGGCTGTGCAGAGCAGAATGTAGCCCTCCCGGTGGTAGGGACTGGCGGTCTGCATGCTGGTGTATTGCCCCGCCAAGGTGGTGAGCGCGTCGGCGGTGTGGGCGGGGCTGAAACTGATGTTGCCCCATTTCTTCGGCGAGTTGTTGCTGCTGTCGTGGAGGACTACGGAGTCGGCGTTGCTGGCGTTGAGCAGAGATGGATGGTATTGCCCGTCGGCGGCTTCCCGGAAATAGCAGCCCTCCATGTTTTCCCCTCGTGCGGGAATGCTGAAGGTGAGTGTCTCTCCGCCTGCCGACCATTGTCCCTCGGTGCGGAAGACGAGCAGCGGTGCGTCGGTGGTGCCTCCCTGCTCTTGCAGGTAGGTGTGTGTGGAAGGGTCGAAGCGGAAGATGTGCAGTGCGGGGGTGTTGAAAATTAGGAAACGGTGCAGACTGGCAAAGTCGATGCTGTGGCATTGGGCGACGACGGCTGTCATCCCTTCTGCGCTGTCCGCTCCATCCGCACCGGGCAGATGGGCGGTGTTCAGTGGGAGTGTGGCGAGTTGCTGCCACTCGGTTCCGTTGGTCTCGCGTGCATCGATACTCAGGCTGGGTGCGGAGCCTTTGTGGAGCCGGATGGCCACCAGCCGGTCACCTTCGGGCAGGTGGTGTATAAAGGCTTTTACAATGGTGGCGTCGGTCTGTTGGCCGGCAGGGTTGAGCCCGATAGGATGGTTGGCAGGTGCGCCAGCCACTTGGTAGAGACCATTGGGGGCAGGGCGCAGGTTGATCAGCCATTCGGGTGTGTTGGGGGTGGCGTTGTGGACGAGGTTGTTGCGTTGCATGGGTTGGTGGTGTTGTTGATTTTTAGGCGGAGTTTGTCGGCAAGCGGCAAAGAGCAGTTCTCAAGATAGGTGTTGAGGTCGATGTAGTCCGACTGCAACAACTGCATGAGGGTGTCGTCGGCAAGGGCGCGGAAGGCAGGCGAGTTGTGGCCCTGAACGATGGCGTTGTCGAAATCGACGTTGCGGATTTTCTCAGGGTCGAAGTGGTGTGCTTCCTCGCTGTATTCGGTGCCCATGGTGCGGATGTATTGCTGCGAGGTGTAGAACTGGCGGATGAGTTGGAGCATGATTTTGTCGCGTTTGCGCAAAAACTGGTCAAACGAGGCGATGTAGTCGAGCGTGTTGGTGGCGCTGTTCTGGCTTTGCTGGGCATAGAGGCTGCTGGGAGTGCCGCTCACCGTGGATTTCCCTTGAATGGCGTCGTGCACACCGCCAATGTCGCCCATCAGACGCAGTTGCAGTTCAATCATCTGGTTGAGGCCGGGGTGAAGGGCGTGACTGGTGATTTGTTGCGGTATTTGGGCGCCGGCGCGGGTGCGTATCTTAATCACTCCGTTGCATCTGGCCCACTCGTCGGCAATGTCTTCCAGGGTGAGGTCGTCGGGGATGCAGTCTTCGGGCACCAGCAGCACCCCTTTTGCGCTGGAGGCGTTGATGAAGTCAAAGAGTATCATGTTGCGGTTGATCATCTTTTGCTGGTCAATCAGGTCTTCCACCAGCCCCCAGCATTCTCCACCCACAAGGGGGTAGAAGGCCATGATGTAGGGATGCGATCCGTGCAGAAACGGACTTTCACCGCTCCATAGCACGTCTCCGTTGGGGCTGAGATGGTAGCAGTGCCAGTGGCTGGCATATTGCTTGGTGAAGGAGATGAGTGGTTTTCCGCAGAGATGGCGCTGCTGGTTTTCCTCCTCTATCTGATGCTGCTCGTTCATGGGTCGCAGGCAGCAGGTGCCGTCGGCGTGGTCGTGGCAATAGAGTTGCCAGTTGCTTTCTTTGCGCCAGAGTTCTATCACGCGGCATTTGCCGGTGGGGGCTATGAGTGGACTGTGCTGGTAGTGGTGGCTGCGGTAGGGCGAGAAGGTGGAAAACTGTTTTTCATCGGTGGTGGCTTCTCGGTAGATGGTGCGGATGCGGCGTTCCTCCTCGTCGTTGTGCGCATAGGTGCCGATCACGTCGTCGATGTCCATGTCCAGCAGTTCGCCCACCATGTTGGCGTCAGATCCGTCGGGACGGTTGAAATCGGGGCTGATGAAAAAGCAGTCCGGGTCGATGGCGTGAAACGTGGGGATGGCCTGCTGCCTTTCGGGGTCGAGTTGGAAGGCTGTTTTGGAGATGGCGCAGCCGCTGATGAGAAATTCCTCCAACTGGCGGGCGTCGTGCGTGGCGCTGTCGTTCATGTCGAGCACCGATTCCAGGGCGACGCTCATCATCTCCGCAGCTTTCTGGTCTTCTCTGTTGCGGGCAAAGACGATGGGCTTGGAGGGGTTGCTGCGAAACTGTCCGATGAGGTTGCGCAGGGGTGGGCGGATCATGTTTTGCTTGAGCGGTGCGCGTCCTTGTTGGCGGATGTATTGCTCCTCGGTGAGGGCCTGACCGTTTACGAATACGGTGTCAGACCATTGGCGTCCGCGGTAAAAGTCGATGGCGCGTGCGCGGCGCTGGCGGAAGTCGGCGAGGGCGTTGTAAGCGTTGTGAATAAGTGTGAGCATAGGGTGTTGTGGAAAATGGTGAAATTAGAATGAGGCTATTCCGCCGGAGTTGTTGCGTGGTTTGTGCTGGTGTGGGAGGCGGATTTTCGGTGGTGCCATTTCACGGGTGGAGATGTAGAGTGCGATGGCGGTGGTGTCGATGATGTCGTCGTGCTGTCCCACGATGGCGCCAATCGATCCGTTGGGTTTTATTTCGAGCCAGTCCATCTCATCGCAGCAGCGGTGGTCGTGTTCGGTAAACTCATTGTCGCGCAGCGAGGCTCTGCTTTGGTCATAGGCGAGGTATTTGGTGCGCACGTTGGTGTGCCATCCATAGCGCTTCGTTGGCGGGTCGCCTGCCACTTCGGGAGCGCAACTGCGCATGTAGAGGTTGGAGTAGAAGGGGGCGATTTCGTCTATGACGGTGAAAAAATGATCGGCTCCGTTTTCGGTGATGCGGGTGGCGTCTTTGGTCTCCAGTGTGTTGCTTTCTATCACCAGCAGGGCGTTGTCATACCATTTGGCGATTTGTGCCGCCTTCCACGCCAGCAGGTCGTGGTCGATGTGTCCGCGCCAGGTGGCGGCTCTTTCCAGCGTTCCGTCGGGACGTGTCAGCGATTGCCGGTCAAAGACGGAGATGACGCTCCAGTCGGCTTTCGGCCCCAGGCCGCCGATGTCGGTCACCACGAGGAATCGGTCGGAGATGCTGGCTTTGTTCGGATCGTCTGGGCGTATCCATATTTGCAGTTCATCGTTGGGCGAATGTCGGTCGGTCAGTTGCAGATGGTGCAGGCTGGCTTCTCCTTTTTCAGCGTCGCCTCGCAGGTTGCCCGTGAAGATGGGCTGGTGGCAGTTTTTCCGACAGTTCTCCACTTGCAGGGCGTCGTAGTAGCGGTTGCTTTTCGTCTGGAAGGCTTCCGAGGGCGTGCCGGGATATTCACTGCGCATCACGTAGTCGGAATATTGTTGCCCGCGTTGTGTCTCGGCGTACCAGGCAATGCCCTCAAGGGTGGCGCCCTGTTCCCATTGGGCTTTCTGGTAATCGTTGAGCGAGTGGAAAAATTTTTCGGGGTTGTCGAGTGCGCTCACGGGCAGACCTTCTTCGTCTCGTGCGATGGTTTGTCCACCGTTCTCGTGGCGGAATTTGGCGTAGAGTTCCAGGGCGAACCAGGGGACAAACAGAGGTTGGAGCAGGCTGTCGCCCTCTTCGGCGGCGAGCCAGTTTTTGTGGAAAAAGGTGCCTATGCCTTTGGCGGTGCTTTCCATCACGATGAAGGTGCCGTTCACATAGGGCACTGTGGAGTAAAGGGCTTGCACCAGATCGTCGGCGCTGCGTGCGGGGGTGCTCTTCCAGAGACCGACCTCCGAGAGGTGGAGCATGGAGAAGTCAAAAGATCGAAGTGCGTCTGGCGTTTCCGCGCTGCTCACTTGAATCTTGCATTCTCTTTCCACAATGTATTTGGTGTTGCTCAGGTTCTCAAAGCCGGAGAGGTGAAAGCGCGGCACGCAGGTGGGATAGTTGGAGATGACCTGGCTGAGCATGGAGCGGATGTTGATGGCCTGGTTTTTGAACTGGCTGACGATGGCGCTGTGCCAGCGTTTGTAGTGGTAGAGTTGCAGCCAAAGCATATACATCTGCGTCACGGTGCTGCCTCCCCATTGCCTCGCTTTGCAGATGATGACGCGGATGGGACACCCCTCCAGGCGTTGTGTCTCATAGGCGTGGGCGGCGAGACGCTGGCCGTAGTTGAGCCGGAAGGGGATGAGTTGTTTGCTGAGTTTGTCTTGGATCTTCACGCATTTGTAGCACCAGTATTCAAAGTCGTGCCGCAGCCTTATCTGCATCAGCCTTTTCTCCAATACGCTGTCCATCGTCACGTTTGCATCAGGCCCGCGTGTCGGGTTTTCGTCACCGTTCACGCAAGAGAAACTTGTGAGGGAGCCTTCTTGCAGCGAGGGGTAGCGTTTTACCATGGTGGTGGGCAGATGGAAATCGTAGCCGCGGAGGTGGATGGTGGTGCGGGGCACCACCTGTGCCTCTGGGTCGCCGATGGCGGGGTCGTATTGCCGGAAGTAGGTGCGCAGGCGTTGTCGGTTTGTCTCAAGTGGTGTCATGGTATTGTTAGCGCGAATGGCTACGGGTGGGCTATGGTGAGGATGCGGCGTTTCCATCCGTTGAGGAAGATGCTTTGGGTGGGGTTGCGTTTCACAATCTCTTCCACAAAATCGAGTCGTTTTGATGTGATGATTTCAATGGTTTTGGCGTAGTCGGCTTGGTTGAGCGCGTCGAGCGTGTGTGGCCCGACAATCCCGTCGGGTGTAAGCCCAAGAGCCGTTTGAGTCTGCTTGATGGCGGTCACCGGTCCGCTTGCCCAGGCGAAATCAACGAGCAGATTGGCGATGGTCTGGTTTTTGATGAGTGCTGCCTTGCATGGCTCCCAAAATAGTTCAGTGAAAATATCGGTCCACTCTTTCATGCCGATGTTTTTCAGGTCTTCTTCCGTTGGCTCCGGTTGCTGGTGTTTCTTTCGCCAGTGCTTGAAAGTGCTGAATGTGATGCCACACATGGTGGCGCCTCCTCGGTCGAGGGGGTGTTTGCTCCACCCGCCTTCAAATTGGCGGATGATGGGGATGAGAAGTTTTTTATTTGCCATATCTTTTATAGTTATAGATTTTTTTGATTGCAATCTCGTTTATTGTTGATGCAAAGATAAGGTGAATATTTGACACATGATGACAGTTTGCAAAAAAAAGATAGACAGCTTCTAAATATTAACAAACAAAATAAACACTGTTGTTTTTTGTCAAATGAAATGATTTCATTTATATTTGCTTGTAAGTTGCAATAATGGCTTCTGCAGAAACGCAATATTTTTTAAAATTTAAATAGATTTAGTATGACAAAATTTTTTACAAGACTATTCGTCGCATTGGTTGCTATGATTAGTTTCTCGTTTGTTTCGTGTGATTATGATAAAGACGATAGCATTTCATACAACCTTGATGGTATCTGGGAAGGTGATATTGCCGTTGAGAGCATTGTGACTATTCATGGTCAGGAAAAATTTTCAGAAAGCAAGGTTCGTGCGTCTTTCGAGTTCAAGCAACACGATTATACCGCTCATGGTATTGGTTATGAGTCTTACTATGTCGGTTCGAAGTGTGTGGAACTTCAATTCAGTTACCAGATCGAAAAAGAAGTGATTTATCTCACATACGAGAATGGAGACCAGCAAAAAATCAGAAATTATTTTTTGGATAGTAACGGTTTGGTTTTTTCTGGTTGGATTGTTAATCTTCAGACCAACGAATCGTATCAGTTCTCGATGGTCAAAGTCGCTAAGTAAAGCGAGGCTGGGATTCTTCAGTCACATTGGGCGTTCATTGTGACTGAAGATTCACTCAAAACAGACGAAAAAGACCTATAAAAAGCCCAAAAGAAGCAGTTCGCAAAAATTTAAACAGCTTCT
>JAGHUM010000107.1 GCA_018064855.1 Candidatus Physcocola equi | reverse complement strand
GGATTCTCTATTTCCGCTTATTTTGGAAAAAACAAGTCTTAGGCAACACTGGCTGATTAATCCCACCAGAGGGATTTGAGGTCGGATTGAGGCTCTTCGGCGTAAAGTGTCCCAGACAAATCGAAATCAATAATTACCCCCCTTCACATTCGTGAATTTTCCTTTGTAATTTAATGTGCCGTTCCCTGTATCTGTCACAATGCCATCAAAATCACCAGTCGATCCGTTCGATGTATCTAAATCAACAGAATGCATCACCAAGTGGCCAGTTTCTTTTTCGTATAAAGTAAAGGTAATCTGACGATGGACTCGCTTTGTGGGGCTGAAGCCATACGAGAAGCCTCCAAAACCTTTCCAAAATGCCATACGGCAGTCGTTTGCGCCACCGATTTTTCCGGAGAGATATGCACCAGTTTCTTGTAAAGCCTCTATACCATTCTGCGGGGTTTCCTCTGCCATCACCGTCTTTGAAACGTTAGGTTTGCTCTGCCCAATTGACAAATACAACACAACACCAACCAAAGCTACTACAGCAACTGCCAATACAGCTATCAGCACATTCTTTTTTTGCGATTTAGGTTCCTCTACGACTTCAACAAAAAGCGATGCTAATTCTGGGAACTGCGACGCGGGTTCCCAACTTTTCATTCCCTGTACAAACACAAAAGTTTGCGGGGTGATATTCATCTCTTTCAATTCTGAAACAGAAAAAGGGCCTTGATGCTCGGTTCCGACAGCGATATAATATTTCTTATCCATTGCAAATTATTAATAATAAAAAACAAAAAAAGGGAATCTTCAAAGATTCCCATTTTAGTGACTCCTACAGGATTCAAACCTGTAACCTTCTGATCCGTAGTCAGATGCTCTATTCAGTTGAGCTAAGGAGCCGTCCATTATGTAAAAATGAAAGTCACTAAACTTTCAATTTTTAGTGACTCCTACAGGATTCAAACCTGTAACCTTCTGATCCGTAGTCAGATGCTCTATTCAGTTGAGCTAAGGAGCCATTGTTTTTTGAGGTCACGCAAGGTGTTTTCCTCAAATGCGATGCAAAGGTAGACATTTTTTTTGAAACCGCAAAGGGTTTACCCGAAAAAAATCAATCCCTAAGCAAATAAGATATCACCGTTCGCTATTAAATTAAAAAACGAAAAGTGCTACAAGGAATACAACAAAAATCAACGCAGCGATAATGGTTGGCTTTGCCAAAGCCTTGTAATCAACGATGTAATAATTCTGGCGAGGAGCGTCAACCTTCGCTGGCTTTTCTTCTGCAATGGCCAGTTTCTTTTCATCAACTGGGTCGCATTGTTGCAATTCTTCAGTGTATAATGTTGCTTTCATAATCGTGAAATTTTGTGCAAAGATAGTGAATTTATTCATATTTCGCAATTTGAAGTGAATATATTATTGGATTTATGTAACTTTGCACTGTTATGCAACAAAGAATCTATCTATTCAACCCCGACAACGATCTTGCTCTTGCCCACGGCGGAGGTCACTATATAGCCCCTCCTTTTGCACAAAAGATGCAATCCGATCTTTGCACACTACCTATGTGGTATGCAATAGCTGGCAGCATGGTTTTAGCAGAAAATAGGCGAATGTGCGAATGGATAGATTCCACGAGTGCCCGTTGGGGACTCTCCATAAAAGGCATAACCCACGATCAACTCGCCAACATCGATGCATCCATTCACCCTTGGGGATGGAGCGGGACCATTAAAAAGCGACTTGTCAAAGCGGGCGTAAAGGCTCATCTGCTCCCTTCTGATAGTGCATTAGCACATGTAAGAAATCTCGCACACCGCACCAACTCCATTGCCATGCACAAATTTATTCAAGACCACACCACTCTCCCACTTTCACCGAGTCCTATCGAGTGCAGAAGTTTTGAGGAAGTAAGTGCATTTGCCATTGCGCACCCTGGCAGCTACATCAAGATGCCCTGGTCGGGTAGCGGCCAAGGTGTTTACCACGCTATCGAGCCCGAAACCATTGAATTCGAACGATGGTGCAAAGGCGCACTGAAGCGTCAAGGTTCCCTTCTCTGCGAAGTTGGCCTTAACCGAATTCTTGATTTTGCTTTGGAATTCAAATGTTCCAACGGCAATGCTGAATTTGTTGGATATTCCGTTTTCGAAAGCGACTTCCATAGCCAATACAATGCGGGTATCGTCGGTAGCAAGCAATATTTATTGAGCATTATTGAAAATGAATTCCCCAGCATTTCTGAAATCATCCCGGTTGTCAGCCAAGCAATCAACAGCATCTATGCAAGCCATTACGAAGGTTACCTCGGAGTAGATATGCTACTCTACGACGATGGCGGCGAAATCAAACTTGACCCTTGCGTGGAGGTAAATCTTCGAGCAACGATGGGGCTTGTCACCTGCATGGTTGGCGAGCACATTTTACCAGAAGGAACAACCGGAAAATTCAAGATAGAATATAGCAAAAGCGGTTTCCCCGAATTAAAGGAAAACCGCCTATATCTCACTCCTATTTTCGACGACACTCAATATTGTGCCTATGTAGAACTGGATTAAACCCAACGGGTTAAAATGTTTTCAGTAGTGCATAGAGGCGCTGAACGGGCAATCCCATCACATTATAGAAACTGCCATTTATGCCTTTGATACCCATATAGCCAATCCATTCTTGTATCCCATACGAACCGGCCTTATCAAATGGGCTATAATTCTCTACATAGTATTCTATTTCTTCATCGGAAAGAGGAGCGAACTCCACTTCCGAGCTACAGCCAAACGACTCCACCCTATCTTTTGTAGAAATCGTTACACCAGTCACAACAGTATGTACATTTTCCGACAACTGCGATAGCATCTGCTTGGCATCGGCTGCATCTTGGGGCTTTCCTATCACCTTACCACCAAGAATCACTACGGTATCCGCGGTAATAATCAACTCGTCGGGTTGAACGGCATAAGCTTGTGCCTTCAGACGAGAAAGGTAAACAGGAATTTCCTCTACGGGCAAATCCTCTGGATATGTTTCCTCTATCCCCTTTACCACCTCTACACGAAAATTCACACCAAGTCCTTCAAGCAGTTCTTTTCTTCGAGGCGAGCCACTTGCGAGAATTACGCTGTATTTCTTTAAGTTATCTAACATATGCTCAACTATCTGTTTATCACCAGCCGAAAGCTTTTTGGTCGCTCATCCATAGACCTTGAGCCTTCATCACCTGTTCCAAAAGTTCACGTCCCACTCCATAGCCGCCTTGCTTTGGAGAAATGTATGAAGCCACATGCTTCACCTCTTCGGCAGCATCGGCTGGAGCGACAGCCAAACCCACATATTGCATGGGTTGAATATCAGGAATATCGTCGCCCACGAAAGCCACTTCATCTGCTTGCAGACTGTTGTCGGCCATCCATTGCTGGAGAATAGGCAACTTTACCGATGCTCCTAAATACACATCCTTGATGCCCAAACCACGGAAACGCACATCCACAGCCTTTGTATTACCGCCACTGATAATGGCTATTTTCAGTCCTTTTTTCACAGCAAGTTGAAGTGCGTATCCATCTTTGATGCTTACCATACGCAATGGCTCACCTTCGGGAGAAAGCGGAATTGTTGATGGCGACAGCACACCATCCACATCAAAAGCTATACCCTTAATCTTTTTCAGGTCGTAATTTATTGAACTCATAATCAATCTTCTGTTAATTTATTCCACACGCCGATATGCACCTTTTCCCATTTCAATTTTTCGGGATCTGCAGGTTTGCGTTCTTCATCTTTGTAACCAATAGTGATTACACAGAGCACTTGTTGCTCATCATCCATATTAAACAGACGCTTCACCTCATCGCCCGCAGTGGTTTCTTCATCAAACATTCGGTTGCGCACCTGAATCCAGCAACTGCCAAGGCCCAAAGCCTCTGCCTGAAGTTGGAGATATGCAGCAGCAATCGAAGCATCTTCAACCCAAACATCACTCACCGTAGCATCAGCACTCACAACAACTGCCAACTGGCAACGTGCGATTGGCGTCGCAAATTGTGGCTTACATTGCGACAACTGCGCAAGTTGTTCTTTGTCTTCCACAACGGTAAATGACCAAGAGCGTTGGTTTTTAGAGGTTGGAGCAAGCAATGCCGCTTCCAGAAGCGTTTTCACATCATCTGCCGAGAGTTCTTTGTCTTGATATTTACGAATACTGTGTCGTTTCAACAGCATAGAATGAAAATCTGTCATTGTTTTTTAGCATTTAATGATTGTTGTTCTCCTTTAATATATGTGTCCATCACATCCACAGCAGTGTCGCCAGCCACCCATTTGAAGGATGCGCCTTGGGCGCCCTGCACCTCTTTTCCTTTATAGTAGGCAGAATATCCATCTTTAGCATATCCACCGCCAAGCACTTTGAAAGTTGAAGGTTGTGCCACATCTATAGTGTCTCCATTATAATAATAGTGCAATGAGTCGCAAGAATAGCCATCGCCTAAAGTTTCTCCAATAATCTTGGGTTGCTCCGTCGTTTTTGTCTCCTTCTGCTCATCTTTGCTGCACGACACCATTAGAAGTGTAACACCGAAAAACAACAAATACTTTTTCATAAATATTATCTGAATTATCTCGGTTCAAAATTAACATAAATTACTCGTGTTTGCAACTTTTTCTTGCTCTCCACCCTCCCAAAAGCCTATTCTTTTTCTCTAAATAGCCACATCTCACAAATTCTTACTATCTTTGTAAGAAATATGATTATAGGATGAGAGCGCTATTTGTATACATACTACTTATATTTTACGCAGTGAACTGCTTTGCACAAGCAGAAAACGAAGTTGTTGATTCCGTTCAGGAAATCGACACTGTCTACATCTATCACGACTGGAAAGCGGTGTTGAGCCACAGCCCTGTCGCTGCCTTTTCTGGGCCAATCGTATATCAAAACAACGAACTTGAGACAGAAATTTTCACCCCCGACCCTGAACCTCAATTCATTATAGATAATCAAGCGCTTGCCATCTGCGTTGGCGACACCCTTTGGCTTGCAAGTGCCAACTACCTCAACACGCATTTCAAACAACAACGAAAATGGTTCAGGAACTACATGCCTCTATATTTTACAGAAAAAATTGCTTTCGTGCAATTTTGGAATGATGACCCTGAAAAATCTTTCATCTACGACTTCCATCCATCGTTTTTCATTATTGACTTTGTTGGCAAACAATTGGTGGAACTCAACTATAAGGTGCTCACATCGCTCCTTGCCCGATACCCCGACTTGCAATGCCGCTATCTCGGCATGAAGAAATTTAAAGAAAGGGATGTGGTAGATTTCTTTTTTATGCAATACATCGACCGATTGAATAAAGACGATGACGCACTCACTATTATCGAACAATTAGAACTGCGCAAATAAACGATGAGCAACGAAGACATACTCAGAGAAACCCGAAAACAGTTTTTCGCTTACCGCAACGGAATTGTAGCCGACTCCTTGCGTAAAAATGGCGACCCACACAGTATGATTATGGGATGCCAAATCACCGACATCGCACAAATAGCCAGCACAATCCCTGCAAGCAAAGAAATTGCAGATGCATTCTGGGCCGACACTAAACATCGCGAATGTCGCATGATTGCTCCCATGCTCTATCCCGAATCTGAAATGACGGAAGCCACGGCGCTTGACTGGGCAGCAAGCGTGGAGTGCGAAGAAATAGCCGATGTTTTATGTCTAAAGCTCTTGCGTAAATCCCCGTTTGCCCAAAATGTATATCTACATTTAATAAGCCTCCCATCTGCGTTGGCCCACTACACGGCTATGCGCCTTTTACTCAACCTCGTATTAACGGGCAAGATTGAAAAGAGTGAGGCTTTAAAAGACGAACTCGAAAAGATGATGGCGAAAGAGTCAAACAAAACTCGTGCGATAATTTCCAGTATATTAGAGGAGTTTGAAGATATTTGATAACCCTTTTTTCAATATTTTAAATTTGATAGCGATGCTTACCACATCGCTATTTTTTTGCAAAAAAAATGGTGGCAATCGAATATCGGTTGCCACCATTATATACTGTTGTCAGTATTCTTTTTCCGCTATCTTATTTCGATAAAATAATATTGATAATACCTGTCACATCTGAAACATCAATGTTGCTGTCTTTACATACATTAGCAGCGTCCATCGCATCTGCAGAAGAGAATCCTCCGACATTTAATATATAGTTAACCACTACGGTTACATCGCTTACATCAACCTTCCCGTCTTGGTTAGCATCGCCCATCAGCAATGGTTCAACAACAGTTGCAAAGTGGTCCCATCCCTGTGCTGCCTTGTAGGCTGCAGCTGAGCCTCTCGGCACATACAAAGTGCCATTACAACCAGAAAACACATTGGCAGAAATTGCGATAGGAGTTGCTGATTCACATCTCACTTCACTTACTCTCCAGTTGCCAGAAAACGCTTCTAAGCCAATTGTTTGCAATGATTTCGGGAAATGAATTGAGCGTAATCTTGTGTTTTGGCAGAAGGCATAAGCACCAATAGATTTCAAACCTTCCTGGAAAGATGCTTCTACGACACCAGCATACTTGAAACAATTATCACCCAACGATTCCAACTTTTCTGGAAAATTTATTTCTTCCAAATCAGAATCCCACGAAAATGCCGCTGCACCAATTTTGGTCAAACTTGAAGGCAATATCACTTTCGACAAACTTTGGCACATTGAGAATGCACCATCACCAATTGAAGTGACATTTTCTGGCACAGTGAAAGAGACAAGCGAACCACATCCTTGAAAAGTCATCTTTGGTATTTCTGTAAGTTTATCAGTGAAAGTGATATCTACAAGAGAACTACAATTGTAAAACACTCCATCACCTAAATTCGTTACAGAATTTGGCATCTCCGCCTTTGTCATGTTGATGCAACTTTCAAAAGCATTTTTCTCTATTGTGGTTACGGTGTTTGGAATCACGACAGATGTTATGACTGTATTGCTTTGAAATGCCTCCATTGCAATCCAATTCACTGTATAACTATTTCCATTATACTGTATTGCAGATGGAATAACAACGTCGCCAGATGCATTGGTGGCAGTGAAAACTTCTGCTGTATTGTCGGAATAAAGTTGATAAGTAATATTACTTTGGGTAACCATTCCGATACTGTTTAATTGCACTTTGCTACTTTGTGCCCCCACAGCCACTGCTACAAAACAGAGCACGATGAAAGCATATAATTTTTTCATAATCATAATAATTAGGTAATAAATAGTTTATTTTCTATAACTTTAGCAAAGTTACATAAAAACTCTCTAAAACAGTAAAAAATAGAGGATTTTCTTATGCTTGTCTTCTATTTTTCCTGCTGTCAAAAAGGAAGCGCTACTTTAGCAAGCAGCGCTTATTGTAATTATACATAGGGGTTATTACGTCGTTCATCATCAACCGTTGTGGTTGGCCCATGGCCAGGAATCAAAACTGTATTACCCGGCAATTCGAAAATCTTTGAGTGAATGCTGCCAATCAGCGTCCTCAAATTTCCGCCAGGCAAATCCGTGCGCCCCACACTCCTTTGGAAAATAGTGTCGCCCACAAAGGCTATATTTTCTTGGGGAATGTAGAAAATGATTCCGCCTTGCGTGTGCCCCGGTGTGGCAATAACCTTTATCTTCATTTCACCCAAACACAATTCATCGCCATCTTCCAAATCGTTGTCGATTGAAAGCGAATTAGTCTGAATAGGCAAATGAAACAAGGAGGCTTGAGCCGACATGGAAAATGCCAACATAGAATCTTTCTTTGAGCCATAAACCTGAGCTCCGAATTTTTCAGCAGCCCACCTTGCTGCACATGCATGGTCAATATGGGAGTGCGACAACAGTATGTATTTCACATTCAGTTTCTCTCTCGAAACGATTTCTTCCACAGCTTGATACTCTTTAGCGTCCATCATTCCGGGATCAATGATTGCGGCTTCCAATGTAGCCTCATCCCACACAACAAACACATTCTCCCCAAACAGTTGGGTAATTACATTTTCAATTTTCATGATACAAATAGATTATAATGGTAAATAAACCACTTTTTTAGTTTCAAAAAATGGCTCTTTAAAATAACTCTTCAGTTCGTCAACCAGCACTTCGTCCTTAAATTTCTTCACCTCTTCTTTCAAATCTCCGCCCTTGAGACAAATCGAGCCATTGGGAACGGCATTAAAGTTTTCATTAGAGATGAGTCGACGCACAAGAGGAACAATATCGCCCAAGTCCATCACCGCACGACTAACCACAAAATGGAATTTGCCTTTCACTTCCTTCACATCGCCATGCTGAATGGTCACATTGGTCAAACCAGCTTTCTCTGCTACATCTTGAGCCACTTTCAGTTTTTTACCAATTCTGTCAACAAGGTGAAATTGCACTTCTGGATAAAGTACAGCCAATGGAATTGCGGGGAACCCGCCACCAGTGCCCAAATCCAGCACTTTAGTGCCCGGTTGGAATTTCACAAATTTCACGATACCCAAAGAATGAAGCAGGTGATTCACTTCAAGATTTTCAATGTCTTTACGTGAAATCACATTAATCTTGCTATTCCATTCTGGATATAATTCTTCAAGCAATTTAAATTGTTGCTTTTGACTGTCTGTCAGTTCTGGAAAATATTTTAATATTGCTTCCATCAATTCTTACATGAGATTATTAATGACCGACTCTTCTTTCACAAATTGAACCAACTCTGCAAAAGGCACCACGATAGTAGGTTCCACATTTGCATCGACTGTCAATTCTTGAGGTTTAAAACTCCAAACAACACCACCTGCTGTGAAATAGAAGTTTGACGAAACAGTGAGGTTTTCAATATCAAAATAACCTAAGCTGTTCAGCTCTTCTGGAGTCGAGACCTTGTTTTGTTCCATCAACTTACTACGCAACAATTGTGCCAATTCATTGATTGAAGTTTCCAAAAACTCTCCATTATCTATTACCGCACATTTCTCCACGTCATAATTATAATATGTATGCGCCACAGAAGGCACTCCATCTTTCTTCACAATCTCCTCAAAGCACATTGAAAGCACTCCGTTGCGATTGTATACAGGATACACCTTCACTTGGATGTCGACCTTAGATGTGGCACTTCCACCTTCTTCCATGCTTGCATCAGCCTCATCCGAAACATTAACAGAAAGACGCGAAGCCACTATTTGCTTCATGGCTTTATCTAAATCCAGGCTATCTCCACCCTCCAAAACAGTAGAAGTGAAAAGTTTTACAAATTCCGCATTCGCTTTTGTTCCCTTAAATTTCTCTGGAACAGAAAGCTCTGCTTCCACATGCAGTTGGCACACTTCGCCATTTGAACGTTTAAACGAGGAAGTGTCTGAAATCTTCTTGACAGCAAATGCTACAGTGTCATTTTCAGAAGAAGACCCTTGGCCTTTTCCACAGCTTACGATTGTTGCAAGCACCAGCAAACAACCGAGAATCATTGGTATAGTTTTTCGTGTAATCATATTGTTTTTTGTTTCAATCATAAAATTACACAAAAAAAACAACATACCAAATCAAAGCAGGCAAGAATATACAGTTCCACCTCAAAATCCGAATAAAACCATTCAAAAATAAACGATTTCCTTATCGTCTACATCTTTCAACTCCATCAAAAAATGTCACATCTCTGCCAAAAAATATCAATAATTCACACTATACACATATTTAATATTTATAACAAAAACAATTTCGTACATTTGTTTGACAAAAATCGAAAAATCAAAAAAAATATATAGATATGAAAAAGAAAATTTGGTTATCATCCCTGTTACTTGCTGTTGGAGCAACTTATGCGTCGGCAGAAGAAAGGATGACCATCAACGAAGTGATGCAATCCAACATCAACGGTGTGTATGTTGACAACGAATTCCCCGATTCATGGGTGGAATTGTATTATGAAGGCAATCGCACTTTTCGCATGGGTGGATATCGTATCGGTTCATCTACCAACTATGACGACGCTGTGATGATTAGCGGCAGTACTGTGGCACGCCCCAACTCCTTCATCATGCTTTATTGCGACAAGACTGCACGCACCAACCATGTAGATTTTCGTGTCGACAGCGGAAAGGGCACATTATACCTGTTCAATCCACAAAAGGAGATTATTGACCAAGTAACGCTGAAAAAGCAGCCATCTCCAAATGTGGCCTATGGTCGTGTGACAGAAGGCAGCGACACTTGGGGATACGAAGTCACTCCAACTCCAGGCAGCGCCAACACTGGTGGCGTCAGCGCAAGCGTTCTTCCCGACCCTGTTTTCCAAGCCGAAAGTTCTACGCTGTTCCGCAACTCGCGCTATCGCTACATCACTGTTACGAAGCCTGCAGATGCTCCTGCCGACGCTGTGCTTTGTGTCACCACCAATGGTGCAGAGCCAACAATCAACGATAAAGTGTCGAGTGGCACATATTCAAAATACACTAATTCTTCGTTGGTGCTCAGAGCGAAACTGATTTCGCCAACAATGCCTTCGCCAATTTCCGTTTCTCGCTCATTCCTCGTGCATGGCAGAAACTTCACCATACCAGTAGTGTCGTTGCTGACCAACCCTGAATACATGAGCGACCCTACTATTGGCATCTTTGCAGGACAAAACTTCCTGGAAGATTGGCGCCGTCCTGTATATTTCGAGTATTTCCCAACAGCCGATGGAGCTCCCGCAATCAGTCAATTGGGAGAATTTCGCATACACGGCGGATGGACCCGTAATCTGGCGCAGAAATCAATGGCATTCTATGCCAACAAACGTTTCGGCGTAAAACGATTCGCATATAATTTCTGGAAAGACCGTCCAAATGTCAGCGAATACAAATCACTCATTCTCCGTAATGGCGGCAACAACTTCTCTGGTGCCAGAATCAACGATGCGCTCACTCAAACACTCTTCGGTCGATATGTAGAAAACCTTGATTGGCAAGCATACCAACCTGTTATCTGCTATATCAACGGCAAATATGTAGGTGTTTACTCTCTTCGCGAACGCAGCAACGAGGACAACATCGAGTCGAACTATGAAGGACTTGAAGATATCGACATGGTGGAAAACTGGAAAGAACTCAAGGCTGGCACATGGGACAACTACAACAGCTTTGTAGAACTCTATAACAGCAAGCCCACTTACGAACAAATGTGCGAGGCGATGGATCTCGAAAACTTCACCAACACATTTATCCTCAACTCATGGTCGGCAAACACCGACTATCCTGGCAACAACATGGTTATGTGGCGCGACCGCGCTGAAGGTGGAAAATGGCGTTTCCTTATCAAAGACCAAGACTTCATGGCCATGAACCCATCTAACAAGACTTATTTCAGCACTATTCTTCGCACCGGCAGCCACGCTGGCGATACCGACGAAGGCAACCGTCCTGAAGCAGTAAAACTCTTCCAGGTCATGTGCAGCTACCCTGAATACATTAAATATTTCACCGACAAATTCACCGTATATCTGGGCGACTTCCTCCGTTCAAGCATCTCGACAAGCATCCTTGAAGAAATGCGCGACGAACTGTCAACCGAATATCCATACCACCTGAATTATTACAACACCCCTATCACCTACGAGAAATGGTTGTCGCAGCTCAATAGTTTGAAGACTTGGTGCTCACAGCGCACTTACAATCTTTACGACATCATGCGTGACTACTTCAAGTTAGGCGAGAAAGTGCCAGTTTCAATCAATCCTCACGAATCGGTTGTTAGATTCAATGGCACTAAACTCACACAACCTAACTACATTGGCTATTACTACCAAAATGGAACTATCGAACTCGAAGGCGAGAAGGTGAATTGGAAAGCCAAAATCACCTATACTAATGGCTCAGTTCGCACAATGACATGGCTCCGAAACACAGCTTCTCTCGAAGTAACATCTTCTATGACCAACATTGAATTCGAAACTATCGAACCATCACCTGTGACCAGCATCACCGACACCGAAATGAAGGATATCACCATCACCACTTTCGGTGATCAAGTAATCGCAGAATCCACATCAGCTATCACTTGCATGCAAGTTGTTGATCTCTCAGGACGCACAGTAGCAAGTGTTGCAAATGGCGACTTCACTGCTTCTGTTACACTTCCACAAGGATTCTTCATCGTAACAGTGAAGAACGAGTCTGGCAAGGTCTATACTCAAAAAGTGAAGATTTAATCCAAAAATTCCACAACCACATAATCAGCCCTTGGTGTTATCATCAAGGGCTTTTCTTTGCCCCCAACCAAAACGAGCTGAAAGTACGCGATAAGACACCAAGAAATAAACAAACCTACTTCCACCCACCCCACTTCGGTAGGGACATGCCTTTGGCATGTTATACACGCCTCCCAATATAACTCGCAGACCGATTGACTTGTGGGCTTTATAAAACAAACATTTCTGCAACCACGAATAATTTGGGTCCCGCGAGGTGGGTGTCAATTATTATTCTGCCATATATGACAAGCAAATTGGTTTTTCGCCGCAGGCGTGGTTTATCGTCTTTTGGCGTATGATAAGCCCGCGAAAGAGGGCGTAGTTGGTTTGCGGGAGGGCAGATTTAAGCTCGCTTAAAAATCTGAAATTCCACAAATCAAACGGTGGGTGTGCAGCACCCGCATACGCCAAAGGAGGTTTTGCACGGTTTTTGTCTGTTTGAAGTCTACGAGGGTTTTGTGAGAAATGTAATCAACAGGAGATAACAATCCCCTCCTTTTCACCTCTGAACCTCATCCGCTGATCCGTTCTTTATGTACAGGATAGCTACACTATATTCTTGAACTGCGCCTCACCAACCAGGAAAATCCGTTGATCCGATATTCCCACACAAGAGAATCGGGGATAATGTCTCGAGAATTATAAGCAAAAAAAAGGTAATGATATACTTGTTGACTATAAATAGTCTTAAAAGAAGGTCAGTAGTAGGTTAGCACCCATTAAGATATTCACATACCCTATATGGGTTAAATTGGATAAAAATATT
>JAGHUM010000063.1 GCA_018064855.1 Candidatus Physcocola equi | reverse complement strand
AGTCACAATGGACATCCATTGCTCCTTTCAGATTCACTTCAAAACATCCTGAAAAATCCACTTATAAAAATCTCCAACAAAAATTTAAACAACTTCTAAGAAGCTGTTTAAATTGTTGCAAACTGCTTTTTTTAGACTTTTTATTAAAAAAATAATGCATTTATGACTTCAAACTTGAAGCGTTCAGATTTAGAAATCATGGCTCCTGTTGGGTCTTATGAGAGTTTAGCGGCAGCCATTCAAGCCGGAGCCAATTCAGTTTATTTTGGTATTGATAAACTGAATATGCGCAGTCGTTCTGCCAATAATTTCGGCACTGATGACTTACGCAATATTGTAAAGATTTGTAAGGAAAACAATATCAATTCCTACCTCACTGTAAATACAGTCATGTATAATGATGATCTTTCACTTATGCATGAGATTGTCGATGTGGCAAAAGAAGTAGGTGTCACTGCCATTATCGCTGCCGATGTGTCTGTTTTACTTTATGCCAAGCAAGTTGGTGTGGAAGTACATTTAAGCACGCAACTCAATATTGCCAATGTGGATGCTGTTCAATTTTATGCCCAGTATGCTGATGTTGTTGTATTGGCGCGTGAGTTGAATATGGATCAAGTCAAAGCCATACAAGAAGAAATTGTGCGTAAGAATATTTGTGGTCCATCAGGTAGGCCCATTCGTATAGAGATGTTCTGTCATGGTGCATTATGTATGGCAGTATCGGGAAAGTGTTATATGAGTCTTCATAACTATGCTGCCTCTGCTAATCGTGGAGCATGTTTCCAGTTGTGTCGCCGTTCATATATCCTTACTGATAAAGAAACTGGACATGAGATTGAAGTGGACAATCAGTATTTGATGTCGCCAAAAGATTTGAAGACCATACATTTTTTGAACAAGTTGATCGATTCAGGTGTTAGAGTTTTGAAAATCGAAGGAAGAGCAAGAGGACCAGAATATGTAAAAACAGTGGTTGGTTGTTATAATGAGGCTATTGATGCATATCTTAATAATGAATTTACTGAAGAAAAAATTCATAATTGGGATGAAAAACTATCTACTGTATTTAACAGAGGTTTTTGGGATGGTTATTATCTTGGTCAAAAATTGGGTGAGTGGTCTTCGGTTTATGGTTCAGGTGCAACTAAGCGTAAAGTATATGTTGCTAAAGTGAACAAATACTTTTCTAAACTCGGTGTGGCTGAAATGTATCAGGAGACCAATGCGGGTTTTAACGAGGGTGACGATTTGATTATTGTTGGTCCAACTACTGGAGTTGTAGAAGTAAAAGCATCCGGAATGCGTGTGGTAGATCAAATTGTAAATCATGTTTCACGTGGAACAGTTTTTTCAATGAAGGTACCTTGTAAGGTTAGGCCATCAGATAAAATTTATAAAATGGAAGATGTAAAATAGTTTATGTTTCACGTGGAACATTAAAAAAGCGGACCTTAAAGTCCGCTTTTTTAATGTGTGATTTATTAACTTGTGGTGTTTTATTCTTTGTTTTGTGAATCTATCCAAATTGTTGTGGGTCCATCGTTGAGAAGTTCTACTTTCATATCCGCTCCAAATTGACCTGTGCCAACTGGTTTGCCTAAATCTTTTGAGACTTGTATGCAAAATTTTTCATACATCGGAATTGAAAATTCGGGTTTTGATGCTTTGATGTAACTAGGTCGGTTTCCTTTTTTAGTCATTGCATGCAAAGTGAATTGAGAAATTATTAAGATTTCTCCGTTGACATCCAAGACTGATTTGTTCATAACACCGTTTTCATCTGGGAAAATACGGAGGTTGACAATCTTTCCGGAAAGCCAGTTTATGTCTTCATCAGTATCTCTGTCTTCAATTCCGACTAATACCAGTAATCCTTCTTTAATTGCTGATTTTACTTTACCTTCAATGGTAACGCTTGCGTGTGTGACGCGCTGTATTAAAACTCTCATATTTTTATTTTGTAAAAGTGTTTCACGTGGAACATTATTTTATTAAGTTTTCATCGATGAATTTATTGATAATATCATCATCGGATAGGGTAGTGGTAATTGTGTTTTCTCCTGTGTTTTTGATTAGTGCTTCGTAGATGATTTTTGCTTTAGCAGGTCCTACCACTTTTGCTATTTCATCTTCTGTTTGTTCTTTTAATCTTTTTAGACTTTTGAAAGTCTTTAACAGTGTTTCTTTAGTCTTTTCTCCAATTCCATTGATTTCATCCAGTTCGGAATGGGTTTGTCTCTTGCTTCGTTTGTCTCTGTGGAAGGTGATGGCAAAGCGGTGAACTTCATCTTGGATGTGGGCGAGAAGGCGGAAAACCTGACTGTCTTTGTTCATTCCGATGACAAGTGGCGGAAATCCAAAAAGAAGTTCATGGGTGCGGTGCCGATCATCTTTTGCTAATCCCGCAATCGGTATGCTGAGGTGTAGTTCATCTTCTACGACTTTTCGTATCACTTCCATCTGTCCTGCACCGCCATCGGCGATAATCAGGTTAGGAAGTGTTTCTCCTTCTTCTACCAATCGGGTGTAACGTCGTCTTACTACTTCTTGCATTGATGCGTAATCATCAGGACCAACTACTGTTTTGATGTTGTATTTTCTGTAGTCTTTCTTCGATGGTTTGCCCATTTTGAAAACCACACAGGCTGCCACGGCATCCGAACCGCTGATGTTTGAATTGTCGAAACACTCGATTTGAACGGGAAGTTGATCCATTTTCAACTCGCTTTGGATGTCTTTGAGCAGTTTCACTGCGCGTTGTTCCGGATTGAATTTCTCCATACGTTTGAGTCTGTCGAAACGGTATTGCTTCACATTCTGCATCGACAGTTCGACCAGTTTCTTTTTATCTCCTCGTTGTGGAACACTGATGTTGACGTTTTCAATGTTGTATCCTATCTCAAAAGGCAGGATGATTTCTTTGGAGTCGCTTTTAAATCTCTCACGCATTTCGGTAATGGCAGATGCTAAAATTTCCTCCTTTTCATCGTCTGTTTTGATTTTGTATTCAAAAGTATAAGCCTGGGAAATTGTACCTCTGACCACTTTCAAAAAGTTGACAAAAGCGTTATCATCGTCTATTTCTATGCTGAACACATCCACGTTGTGGATTTGTGGGTTCACAATGGTGGATTTTGATTTGAAATTTGCGATGGATTCGAGTTTTTCTTTTGCTTCCTGAGCGTCTTCAAATCTCAATTCCTCTGCCGCTTTCATCATTTCTTTGGTCAAATACTCCTCTACAATGTCGAGATCTCCTTTTAATATGAGTTTGATTTCTTCAATGTTTTTGTTGTATTCTTCCATTTTTTGTCTGCCTTCACAGCATCCGTTGCATTTCTTAATGTGGTATTTCAGGCAGACTTTATATTTTCCTGCGAAGATGTTGTCTAAGTTCAGGTTTAGATTGCACGTTCTGATCTTGTACAAACTCCTTATCAGTTCCAGCATGGTTTTCATGGCTGGCAGATAAGTGTATGGTCCAAAATAACTGGATCCATCTTTGATGAGTTGTCTGGTCTGGAAGATTCGTGGAAACGGTTCGTTTTTCACCACAATCCAAGGATATGTTTTTCCGTCTTTCAGCAGAATGTTATATCTGGGTTGGTGTTTTTTGATGAGTGAGTTTTCCAGAAGAAGGGCATCTTGTTCGCTATTGACCACGATGTATTTCAAGTCTGCAATCTGACTGACAAGTATGCGTGTCTTGATGGATGTCTGATATTTGTTGAAATAAGAGGAAACACGTCGTTTCAAATTGATTGCTTTCCCTACATATATAATCACCCCTTCTTTGTTAAAGTATTGGTAAACGCCCGGACTCTCTGGAAGGGACAGCACTATTTGTTTAAGTTTTGAGGGAAGTTCTTTCTCCATGCTGAAATTTACTTTTTGCAAAACTAATGCGTTTTTTGTATGAACAGTTTTTTTTTCAGAAAAATGTATTTTTTTCTTTTTTTAGTGCTCTCTCTTCAATTTTTGATCAAAAAAGCCGATTTTTCCGATAAAATGGGCGTTTTTTGTCTATTTTATCCTTTTTTCTATTGCAAATAAACCTTTATTTAAAATACTAATAACCAAACTATTATTATAGTTTTTCAGTAAAATTAACCTCTTGAGATTTTTGTATTTTTTTATATATTGACTTGCTTAACGAATGCGCAGAGTATTTTTCCGTCGCTCTGCTCACCGAGGCGATGATTGACAGCGAGGGAAACCTCAAGGACTACGACCAATGGGTGAAGGACACCGCTTCCATCAACGCCCACTACAACAAGGCATGGCTCCGAACCGAATACGACACCGCTGTGCTCCGTGCTCCGTGCGCAGATGGCGGCAGACTGGAAGCAGTTTGAGGCTGACGCTGATGTGCTGCCAAACCTCAAGTGGATGCCTACCACTTCGGTGACACCACGTGAGCAGCATCGGGTGTTCTGGTCGGAAAGGCTCATGCTCCCTATCAACGACCCGTTCTGGAACAAACACCGCCCAGGTGATTTGTGGAACTGCAAGTGCTGGCTGGAGCAGACCGACGAACCCGCCACCGCAAAGAAGGACCTCCCAAAGGAAAGCGAGATGCCGTCTCCTATGCCCGGCCTGGAAGGCAACCCAGCGAAAACGGAGGAAATCTTCAGCCAGGATCATCCGCACTTCCCTACTTCGTGCGCTTCATGCCTCCTCAATACTGATGGTAAGGTGCATGGACTTAAAGGGGTGAAGAATGCAAGCCAGGTAATTAAGGGGGATTGCTTGCGTTGCGACATAAAGGATTCTTGCTTGGCAAGACTTGAAGGATTCACGGATAAAACAAATCAATTATCTAAAGAAGAATACGAGCAAAGAAAAAACAAATATGAGATCTTAAAAAAGGACGATGATTATGTAAATGTAACTTTTGACGCTAAAAGTGGCGCGCTAAAAGCCACCCATGTTAAACATAATTTCAACGGCGGAAAAGGCTGGTATGAGAAACACGTTCAAGACGTTGGTTTTAAAAACGGCGCATCTGTTATATTAGAGGAAGAAGACCATTCGCAATTCAAGAAAAGACACGTGGAAGGAACTTGGAATGGGCTTAAGTTTGAAATCGCGGGGAAAGAAACCGCAACTGCGCAAAATATCAGGGAAGGATTAAAGCATTGCGCAAAAAAGAAAGGGTGCAAAATAGCTGTACTCTATTTCCCAAATAACAATTTTAATTGCCGCGCATTCTATTCAGGTCTGGTCATGTATAATGGGCTTAGCGGCACTTCTCAATGGACCAGATTTGATAAAATTTTATGCATACAAGGAGATGACATAATATACGAAAAAAGCCATCTTTAACGATGGCTTTTGGAGCAGGACGCCCACGAAACAATAGCAACGGTTGCACCTCCCACGCCACAAAATTACCAACTAATTTCACAAAATCAAAATTTATGAGAACTATTTTTTTCGCCATGAGTTTCATTCTCGTGGCAATAGCCTCCATCGCAATGGTGGAGTGCGCATCATACGCCCGATTGAGGAGCGAGGTAGAAGTGCAGAAAGAAAACGTGGAAATCGCCCGTAAAGGCGAAACGGAGTACAAACTGAACGATTCTACCAAGGCGGTGGAGATACGCGCTCTGCGCTTAGAAAAAGAGCAATTTGACGTCATTCTAAAGGAAAAGGACATCCAAATCGACAATCTCAGAAAGGAAAACCGGAAAAAACCGACCGCCTACACCGATTTATCATATATCATTTTTTATGGTATAAGACGCAAAAAAGCGATACTCAACGAGTATCGCTTTTTGTACTTGTTTCAAGTACAATTCAGAAAAAGAGGAAGCATAAAAAACTGCTATAGTTCTTTTAACACTGTTAGAAACTGTATTTAACGCCACCGGTGAGAGTGAAAGCATTGCCTATGTTGGTCTCAACGAATCCGCGCAGACGCTTGCCACCGAAATCCACGCCGACAGGAGTGACGTCCACCGCAAGACCGGCTTTGGTTTCGCCTTCGAGGTCTTCATCCTTGACGTTCTGACGCTTCTGGAAGTCGTCTTTCAACACAATTTTTTTAGATTTGGCTTCGAGCCCCAATCCCAGTTTAGAATACAATCCGAAGTGCTCTCTGTTTAACCAGTAGTAACGTCCTACAGCCATGGCTGCGATATTCCCCTGAATCATGTCACCCACGTGGTTGTGGTTCATTTCAAGCCTACCATAAGACCAGTCGATCTTGAGTTCAGGACCGAAAGCGAAATGCTTGTTCAGGTTGCGCAAATACACGAAAGAAAGACCGAATTCGGTCAAATAATCAGTTGTAGCGTCCTTGATATTGTGTTCAGCATAGGTACCGAAAGTCTTTTTTGAGTAGTCTCTTGCGCCATAGTTAACGCCGAGTTGGAATTCGTTTTTCTTGAAATCGTCCGCGTTTTCCTGTGCAGAAGCGTTAGAAGCGAAAAGCATTGTAACCATTGCGAATACTGAAAAGAAGAAATTTTTTGTTTTCATAATACTTAATTTTTAATTGTTGATGAATTTTGTTTTAGAATTTTTGTTTGTTGTCTTCGGGATTTGTTGTCGTTGTTTGTTCCCGTTGACGATGCAAAATTACATCAGGCTTCAGGGGTGGCATGGACAGACGATGAAAGGTTTTCGGACAGGTTGTGAAATTCACATTTTGCACAAACGATTCATGGTTTGTACTTTTTCAAGCATTGATATACAGCAAGATAAATAATTTTGGTTTTGACGTTAATGTCCGAAAATAATACTTTAATTTTCCCCGAATCAGAGCATTAACGAACGATTATTGTAAATTAACGTTCAAAAAAACATTATTGTCCCGTAAATTATATGTAAATTTACTTTAATATTTCTCGAAATATAGAATTTAACGAACGATTAACGTTCAAAAGAAAACATTAATGCCCTGTAATTCCCGTTATGTTAACTGAAGTGAGGATGAATTATGTTACCATTGTGTAAATTTTATCGCTATTTGATTTATAGAATGTATCATTTTAGAGATGATACTCCAGTTGCTAATGTACTGATTACTTTGACGGTCGTTCATTCTATTCAGCTAATGGCTATCGTTATTGTTATGGATAAGTGTTTTGGTACGAATCTGTGGCCTTCTTTGTCGAAAGGGGAATCTCAGATATTTGCTTTGGCTTTTATGGTTTTGCACTATTTTTTATTGTACGACAAGAAGAAGTGGAAGTCTTTTGATAAGGAATTCAAGGACGAGACGGAAAAGGAAAGGAAAATAGGCTTCTGGCTGGTTATTCTATATTTAGTAGGAAGTATCATATTTTCTTTTGTTGCAATGATCCTTGTATGTTAATGACAACTTCTAAGACCGACAATTTTTCGCCAGCTCTGTGTGACTCCGTCAATGCCTTCAGGCATTCTCCAACTCCGTTCTTCAGTTTATTTCCGTGTCTTCAGTGTTTTAAACCACTTATCAGATTTACACAACGGGGATTATCGGACTTTACAACAGACGCAAAAAAAGCGATGCTCGTTTGAGTATCGCTTTTTTGTACTTGTATCAAGTACAAATCAGAAAAAGAGGAAGCATAAGAACACTGCTATATATACCGCGCCAATCAGGAGATAGTATTTAAGATCCTTTCCATCAATTTTTTCCTGAGGTACTAAATCCGCATGGAGTGGATAGTTACAATAGAGTGGGTAGTTGCAATGAGGTAAATACATAATCTTTGAAATTTTAGATGTTAGACTTAATTTAATTTTTTGTTTGTTGTCTTCGGGGTTGTTGTCGTTGTTTGTTCCCGTTGACGATGCAAAGTTAGGGCAAGTTTCAGGAGTGGCATGGACAGAAAAAGAAAGGTTTTCGGACAGGTTGTGAAATTCACATTTTGCACAAACGATTCACAGTTTGTACATTTTTATACACAGATAGTCAATAAGATAGATAAATATTTTTTTTAACGTTAATGTCCGTATAATTTTATGTGAATTTTCCCGAATTAGAGAATTAACGAACGATTAACGTTCAAAAAACATCCCGAATTTGCGAACTTCACTTGAAGAATTCGAAAATTCGGGATTGAACGGTTTGAGGGTGATGGACTGGTGTTCAGATGGAAATTAGATTCGGTTGATATCTTCGAGAGTTGATATCATTTCGTCTGGAACGACGAATCTGAGTTGGTCGAGACGAGAAAGTTCCTCTATTCGCCACGATTCCATTTTACTCTCTAATTGGTCTATTTTCTGATAGAATGGAGCTTCTATTTCAGCCGTGTATGTGTCGAGGAGTTGCTGGTTGTTTTGGATGATCTGATTGTTTTTTTCCAGTTTTTTTGCGCGCTCGTCGATTCTGCTTAAGGTCTCCTTGTGTATTTTATCTTGGAGATTACTTTGTATGCGGTTGTTTTCTGCTTCTAGTTCCCGGTGTAGAGCCTGGAGTTCGAAGAAGACCTTGTCCACGTCTTCTATTTTGACGGATGGTACTGAGGAAGTGATTACTGCCATGCTCCCGACAGGAGACAGTTCGCAGTGTGCGGATAATGAGGTCATGAGTTCCTCTCGTGCTGTTGCGAAGGCTCCGGTAGGGTGAATGCACGACCCTACTGCGGCAGAGGTGGCGTTTAGTGTAAGCATTCTCGATCGTGTTTTGACGTCCAGAGAACAGATGACGTCCTCTGTTTTTACTTTCTCGAGTTCTTTTAGTTCGATTGGTTCCTCTGCGTTGTTTGCCTCTTCGTATTCTTCGAAGGTCTGCAGTTCTTCAAGCGTGATGCCTTTAAGTTCGCAGTAGTCTTCAAGTGTCATGGAATTGAGACTTTCACGTTTATTTTGCACAAGATTTTGTGCTTCATTGAGGCGAGTCTGGAAGTCTTTAAGTTTTAGTAGAGCCTCCACTTCCGCCTTGAGTTGACGGAGTCCGCTCTCTGTTTCCCCTTTTTTTGTGGTATGTACGTTCTTACCGTCTATTTTTCCTACGGTTTCCTTCACGAACGAGTGGGCGGTAATGCTCTCTGTCAGTTTTTTTCCCAGTGAGTTGGCTTTGGTCATGATGATTTCGGCGTCTTGCATTGGGATGGTAGTGCCATCCATTCCGAACAGTTTTGATGAGTAGATGTCGATCATGTATTATTCTGTTTTTAAGTATGTTAGTTGTTATAGTAAGAAAGTAGGTTCCGTTTACTTGCCCAGTGTGCTTACTTTGTCGAAGATCTCCTTTAGAGAGTTCGGGATGACGATCTTAAGGTTTCCTACTTCCTTTGATTTCAGTTTTCGGAAATGCTCTAGTTCGTTCATGAAGATCTGCTCTTTGTTGCGTATTTCAGGTACTATTGTCTCGCGGAACTTGACAGTCGTTTCATGATATGCATTCGCATATTCACGATATTGTTTTATTTCCTGTTCGTACGCTTCGTTGAGCTCCTGCTGTTTTTTGCTTATGTCTGCTTTTATGCGGGCCGCAAAATTGTGCAGTCCTTCGTTTATATTCTGTCGTTTACTCGTTAAGTATTCGAGGGTGTCGTTGATATCCTTGAGTTTAATGTTAGGGGATTTTTTGTACAGTAGAGCCTTGTCTCCGTCACCAGAGACATTGACAGGTTCGTCTAGTGCGTTTGATAGTTCTTCCATCATGTCGTTGATGCGATCGATGGCCATGTTGATTGCTTCGTACTCGTCTTTAAGCGAGAAGTATTTGATTCGGTCTTCTTCGCTCCATTCTGCGACAGTTTGATTTTCGTCGCATGTTTGTCGCTCTGGATAAATTGGTTCGTAATCGAACCCGTTTTCTTCCAGAAATTCGTATTCGTCAGGGATGTCGAATTTTACGCTCTCGGGATCCACGCCTTTTAGTTGGCAGTATTCCTCTTTTCCCATGTTTTCTATGAGATTCAGGTAGTCGTTTTTAGCCTTTATGCCTTCCCGTAGCCACGCTATGAGAGAGTTGGCTTCGCCGATTTCGACGAGTTTCTTTTTCACGCTGTCTAGTTCTTCCTTGCTTGTGCCTTTCTGTAGTACGTTGCCCTTGTCCGCACCTAATGCAGTGACCTGTTTTTCTACGAAGTGCATGCCTTCAAGTTCTCGAAGGTTGCATTTTACTAGTTCTTTCGCCATGTTGGCGATATGTTGTGCGCTAGTAGAGGTTAGGCATGTGCCTTCTGTGCCGAAGAATACTGTTTCAATTTTTATCATGACTGTTGAATTTTTTTATTTGTTAATAATATCAGTTAGTTATTTAAAATATTGAGCTGTCCGGAAGTCTCGCTCTTCCGTCGCGGAACAACTCCGCGATATCTGCCAACCATGATGTTTCCGACATGGAGGATAGACAGCTTGGTGTGTTCAAGCACAAGTTTTGACCAACAACGTATAGACAAAGTCTAAGAGAAAGACGGACACCAGCTTGCGAAGTCGAAGTAGAAGTTGAAGTCTTTTCTGGTTAAATAGACAAGCTTAACAAGGGAGATGCATTTAACCATGGAGAAGATTCGCTGGCATCCACGACCATAGAATGGCCTTAACAGGACACATTCCAGGGTGGTCTCCAAACGGTCAGACCGTCTGGAGTAAAGTAAATACAACAACAATAATTATTTGTGTTGGGTATGTGTTGGAGTTACTTGTGCCGCTATTGCCTCGCCCTGTTTCCAGGATGAGAGAGCACACACAATTGTTCTTCATCATGAAGGCCAGCCAGGCTTGCTGAAGGGGCTTCATTTAGGAACGGATTATCATTAGTTTTTTCATGGTTTTCCGTTGTGAGCAAAAAGCATAACGGACAGAAAAGGTAGTTCACCCTCAAGTGAAAGGATGAAAAATTAGGAGCACAGCAATGACAGCAACAATGGCTGGTCTTCGCCGGATAATACGTTAAAGTGAATTGTGAGCAGCATCAGAGGACGCTGTCGGGATTCATTTCATGTTATTTCATGTCGTGATTAGATGACATGAAAAGTGTGTATTGTTTTTACATCGTTATGTATGATTTAACGATGCAAAGTTAGAACATATTTTTTAATCTGCAAACAAAAACACGAAAATTTTTCCCAATTTATTCATATTGCAAAGATAATAAAAATTTTGTCCCCAGTGTATCAAAAATGTAAAAAAATAATAAATAAATAAAAGTAACAGAAAACCAGATGGTTAACCCAACCTTCCGATTGGATTCACCACAAATCCTCATAATTCATTCTCCGTTTTACTTTCAAAGGCTTTCCCATTTGCCGTTTTGGGTGATTAAGAATTTGTAAGATCCATTCTCATCGGCAACTCTTAAGTCAATAACCCATAAATCACAATACCGTTCAAAAGGTAAGTGTTTATACATTTTTAAAGATTCCCCTTCATCAAATACATAATCGATATTCCCCATACTACAGCTGCTTTTTAAACGATGTTTCTCAATTCTCATCTTTTTTCCATCAGCATTGTAAACACAAAACGAAATATCTTGTGTAGTGTCAACTGGAACAGAGAAATTTCTATTTGTGATTAATAGTGAAGAATCGCGCAACCCCTTTGAATTGGTATAGTGTATATAACAAGTTAAATCGGTTCTAACTTTATCTTTGGGTTGTGGTTTGCGTATTGTTTCAAAATAAGAAATATCTTTATCCTTTGTTTCATCTGAATAAACATTACCCTCTGATGTGAAAAATCCTTGTGCTAATACGGATAACCCATTTATTAAAAATAGGGCAAATAATACATTTTTTCTCATTTTTCTTCGTAATGTCCTTTTGTTGAAATCACAAATACTTTTACGATTTCATCATCAGTGAATAGATCTATGTCTATTGAACGTCTGTGTCCTCTTTGAAGGCTTAAAGCTGTTCCTCCTACAAGACAGAAGTCTTTAAGAGCTTCTGATACCATCAACTTCTCTAGGATGTTCAAAAGGTTTGGTGATACGGTATCTTTGTGTAATCTCATAATCCGCTCTCCCTAAATTTTTCTTGAACTTTGTCGTACAGTCTGAAGTTTTTCGGATCTGAGTAGATTTCTTTCATCTTGTCGATGCCGTAGAATTGTGCCATTTCTTTGATTTCATCAGCACTTCCATACTCCAAAACCCTGCGTATTGCCCACTTTGCACATTTAGTCCAATCTATCTTGTTTAGGTCAACATCCCAAAATGTGGTCTTGGTAAGTTTAGACATGTCTGGAGTAATAACCAAGTTCTTTGCTTTCTGTTCCTCGTAAATGTCGTGTTTCGCCTGGATGATGTAGAAGAAGCCTGCAATGTCGATATTCAGGCTCTGCTCCAAATCCATTGAGTTCTTAGGCGTAAACCTCCTTGCTCCGCTTATCAAGTCGTTAAGACGTTGTGGAATCAGATGCGCAGATGTTGCTACGTCAACCTTCTTTTTTTTCTGCTGACGTATGATTCTGTCAAGTATGGCACCTGCCGGTACTGACGGGATTTTCGTGTATGTATCGTAATCTATCATAAAGTAAAATTACTGCATTTTGAATTTATAACCAAAAAATGGTTATAAATTCTTAGCTACATTTTATTTTTCTAGTTTGAAAAAACCTGGTTTTTCGGACTTCCTAGAAGGGATGCTTGGGTTTAACTAAAAAGACGTATTTTTGTATTTTTAGTTTTGAAGTCCAATAATTCCTGTTATGTTAATCTGATAAGTGGTTTAAAACACTGAGGACACGGAAATAAACTGAAGAACGTAGGTGGCGAATGCCTGAAGGCATTGACGGAGTCATACGGAGGTGGCGAAGAATTGTCGTTCTTAATTCAGTGTGAAATCCGTCAACGTCGTGAGGCGTTCCAATCCAAGAAATCCACTCCGTGAATTCCGTTATATCCGTTTTTTCCGTGTTTCAAAAGGTTCACACCACAGGTGTGATTAGTGGTTTTAGTTTTAAAGACCTATAATTCCCATTATGTTAAATCATAATTGACAAGCAAAGCTTTTGATTTTTTAAGATAAGGGAGTCTTAATTTTTTTTTTCTTTCTCTTGATAGCGCATTCGCCCATAAATTATTACCTACATGAATCAAAAATTTGTTTTGCCCATGATGGAATGTCCTCTTGATATTTTTTATAAATACTGCCATCCACAATCCTAAATAACAGTTTTGCGTCGGTTCCGTCTATTGAGTTGTCGTAAATGTAAGTTCTATCTATAAATGAGGAAATAATGGCACAGTTGACGATTGACTTTGTGTATCGAGACACAATCTTGGTAATTGGTACGTCATGCCCACCTTCCATCACTCTGTTTGCGATTCTGGCTGCATTTATGGTTGGATTCTTAGTTGAGATGAAGAATAGTCTGATGAAAAAACCTGCGTCTTTTGCTCTTCGCATGAAGTCAACTTTGTCCTCTGCAGATAAAACTGTTTCAAATATCATGCTTTTTTTCTCTTCAAGCAGTTTTTCTCGGAGTTCAGTCGCGTATTTTGCCGCATTTAGAACTGCGTCTGCGGAATTCCAATCACCAAACACTTCTTTAGCTATATTATCAGGATTGATATATACACAATCTTCCAACCATTCATGTCGTAGAACCTTCTTCGTGATGGTTGTCTTTCCAGATCCGTTAGGTCCAGCGATAACGATTAGAACGGGCTTATGCTGCTCCATATTTTTTTTTGTAATTGCGTTTACCTTCGATAACAGCCTGTTCTAATGCTTTCTCGAATTTGACCATAGTTTCCTTCTGTCTTAGGACTGCATCTTCACACGCTTCTTTCATTATCTGCTGAAGCTGTTCTTCTGTAGGTTCTTCCATGCTACAGAGATTATATTTCATGTCAATAACTTCCATAATATGATGATTTTGTTTTAAAGTCCTATAATTCCCATTATGTTAAATCCTATAGGATATAACTAACTAAAAGTTATTAGTTTATAACCACTTTCTCTCAAAAAAAATCTATAGTTTCAAGAGGATTTAACAAATTTCTTTTATTTTTTTGCGAGACAAGTGGTGAAATGAATGCTCGTTTTGCATGTCTTCGACAAAGATAATGCTAACTTTTGACTTTTCATATATCATCTTTAAGACTTCTTTGAAACTTTGACTTCTCAGTTGTTCCCAGTATAGTACGGGAAAACTGCATGACTACATATACCCACATTTTGTTTCAAAGAGGGTGGAAAAACGTAACAATGATATGATATTATACTTTTTTGAACAAATAATAATAGTTCATAGTATTTGTTTGGGTGTATTTTTGCGCCAGTTAAACTCAAATAACTAACTACAATTGTAAGACAAATAAACTACATTTGGTTAAAGCAAAAAATCAATCATATAGTTAGTAATAATGTGTCTCAGAATTGAGATAGGAAAGTGCTGGCAAGGGATTTGTCGGCACTTTCTGATTTTGTGGGATACGTCTTTTAATCTACCTTTGCAAGAATATAACGTGGCTTCATTCATGTTAGCCTTTCATTATAATCATACCATATCATCTTTTATATGTGCTTAAAACGGGTATTAGTTGGTTTTCTTTTGGCGTGGATGGCTTGTGGTGTCTATGCTGCCAGACTGACAAACGCGACCAAAATGCGTATTGCCCAGCAGGAGTGTGAAAGTTGCCCTGCGTCGCGGCTTAAAAGCGGAGTGGAAGAAGAGCGTGTGTTGACCACCATCCTGCTTTATGAGGGATGCAAAATCACCGATGAAATCTTAGATTCGCTGAATGCTGATGTGAAAGTGAAGCGTGGCAGAATTATCATTGCGGATGTGCCGCTTGGCAAGATTGAGCGGCTTTCCCAAATGAAAGAGATAAAACTCATAGATACGGGTTCGACAATGAACTGTAGCAATGATTTCTCCCGAGAAGCATCTTCGGTAGATTTGGTACACGACGAAGACGTGAGGAAAGACGATTCCGAGACGAACGAAATGACCAAGAAGTACCGTGGAAAGGGCGTGCTTGTAGGTATTATTGATACGGAAATTGACCTTGGACACCCTGCTTTCCGCAATGCGGAAGGCCAATCGAGAATCAAATTTGCCCGCATTGTTACCTCTGAAAATAAAGTGTATGACTATGATGAGAACATGATAGAGGATGCTATTCGCGAAGGGAACCGAGATTCATTGAAAAACGAAGGGCATGGAACTCATGTAACCGGCATCGCAGCCGGCTCTACAGCACTGTTGACTAATGGAGACCCCATGAAAAGATATCATGGCATGGCTCCGGAGTCGGACTTGCTGGTCTATGATCTTTATAACTTTGTGACGACGGATATCTTAGCGGCAATGGCATCGGCTTTCGACAAAGCCGAACAACTCCAACAGCCAATTGTCTTGAATTGCAGTTTCGGCAGAAACAGCGCCCAACTCGACGGGACCGACGATGTTAACGAAAATTTGGCTGCTCTGCTTGAGACGTATGATATGGAAGGAAAAATCATCTGTGTGAGTGCCAACAATGATGCAAAAAAGAAAATATGTGTGCAGATCAGTTGTGACCAACCTGTTGTGGATAATAATTGGACTTTACAGAAAAAAGTAGCGTTTAACGGTAATCATCCAAAGGCGTCGGAAGTGTTGAGTTTTTATGGCGCCGATGACAGAGAATTTGCTGTGAGGTATGAATTCTACGACAGCGAAAAACACACAAAGGTGGCTTCGAGTCCGTTGTTGACGTATGAAAACATCAAACTGATGGGAAACAAAGTCATAGAGATGAAAAATGACAGTGATTCATACTGCCCTTTTACGGTTAGAATAGCAGCCTCGGCGTACCGGTCTTCAGCCAACCGCTACTATCATGAGGTGAAAATGCAAAATCATTTCGGTGTTTCCACCTACGCGGTTGCATCCATATACACCCGGCAAACCGGTTTGAAAATAGATGGCGCGTTGATGAACAACGAGTTTTTGGTTATGGAAGATGAAGACTATGCCATTCCAAACAGTTATGGATCCATCAACCAACGGGCGTGTACCGACCATGTTATCTCCGTCGGTTCATACAACACGCGGATGTCTTACACCGACTTTTCAGGTAAAGAGCAAAGAATTGGGCCGGATAGTGAGAACGGAGACATTGCACCAACCTCCAGTTACCGTACCTCGCATTATGGCACACAGTTGCCTAACGTGCTTGCTCCTGGTCGTCAGATCATCTCGGCTTATCATCATGAATTTCCCTATTCATCGAAGCCTTACGTTGGTTCCACTTCCTATCAGGGTATCAATTATCTTTGGGGAGCCAAAACGGGCACATCCATGGCTTGTCCGGCGGCAACAGGTATAATTGCCCTTTGGTTGCAAGCCAATCCAAAACTGACTGTGGATGATGTGCGCAACATCATAAGGCTTACGTCGGACTATGATTCGCATTGCCATGCAGAGCCAGACCGTGCAGGAATGGGCAAGATCAACGCCTTTCGCGGGTTGGAATATATTTTGTCGGCTACCGGCATTAGGAATATGAACAGCGAGGGGCGAATCAGAGACAAATATCTGATGCCGAATGGAAAGGTCGTCCTGCAGATCAAAAACCGCCTGTACGATGCTGCGGGGCAACGCCTAAAATGAAAAAACTACCCACAATCCGTGCGTAAACTGATCAAAAAAATGTGAAGCGGAGCAGAAGAAAACAAGGGAAATTAGGATTTTTTATGCTAAAACGGCGGAAATGCTAAAAAATGAACGAAAAATGTTAGCATATTAAGAAAAAAGATTTAACTTTGCATGTGTGTAAAGCAAACTTAGAAACAACACTTTTGGGGGGTGACTATTTGTGATAAACAGTTACCTCTTTTTTTATGCCTAAATCTTCCCCACGATCATTCAGTTTTTAAGGAAACATCCGCATCTATCTCCATAGTCGGACAAACGTCAGTATCTGATATCAACAAAATATTAAACTTCATCCCGGATTGGTTGCAGAAAATTTTGCGACTTTTTTTGTGTTTTCTTACGAATTGTAATTATTTTTGTTGAATTAAGAAAAATATTATCCTAATTATACGATGGCAAACAAACAGAAGCGTTTTATTTTAACTGAAAACGAGATCCCAACAGCCTGGTACAACATTGTGGCTGACATGAAAAACAAACCAATGCTTCCGCTTCATCCTGGCACAAGAAAGCCTGTGACAGTGGAAGACATGGCTCACATCTTCACACTTGAAGCATCCAAGCAGGAATTGAACCAAACTGATGCTTGGATTGAGATTCCGGAAGCAGTGCGTGAGCAATATAAAAATTATCGTTGCACACCGCTTGTTCGTGCCACTGAACTTGAAAAAGCGCTCGATACACCTGCACACATCTATTTCAAAAACGAAAGTGTGAGCCCAGTTGGCAGCCACAAACTCAATTCGGCTCTCCCACAGGCATATTACGCAAAGAAAGAAGGCATTGAAAGTCTGACCACAGAAACTGGCGCAGGCCAGTGGGGTACAGCCCTCAGTTATGCTGGTAAGGCATTCGGCGTTGATATCAAAGTTTACATGGTTAAAGTCAGCTTCCAGCAGAAGCCTTACCGCCGCAGCATCATGCAGACTTTTGGTGCTAACGTCATCGCCTCTCCAAGCGATACCACAAAGGCAGGCCGCGCTATCCTGGCAAAAGATCCAGATTATACCGGCAGCCTTGGCACAGCTATCAGCGAAGCCATTGAACTCGCCCTTGAAACACCAAACTGCCGCTATGCGCTTGGCAGCGTGCTCAGTCATGTATCGCTCCACCAGACCATCATCGGTCTTGAGGCCGAAAAACAGATGGAAATGGCTGGTGAATACCCAGACATCGTGATCGGTTGTTTTGGCGGCGGCTCCAACTTCTCGGGTATCGCTTTCCCATTCATGCGCCACTCATTGCTTGAAGGCAAACAGACTCGCTTCATCGCAGCCGAGCCAGCTTCTTGCCCTAAACTCACCCGCGGACAGTTCCACATGGACTTCGGAGACGAGGCTGGTTACACACCGCTCCTTCCTATGTACACCCTCGGCCACAACTTCAAGCCTGCTGCCATCCATGCCGGTGGCCTTCGTTACCACGGAGCCGGTGTCACCGTCAGCCAGTTGCTTAAAGACGGTCTTATGGAGGCTGTTGACATCAAGCAGCTCGACACTTTCAAGGCAGCCCAACTCTTCGCCCAGACCGAAGGTATCGTGCCAGCTCCAGAAAGCAGCCACGCCATCTGCGCGGCTATCAACGAAGCCCTCAAATGCAAGGAAGAAGGCAAGCAGAAGACTATCTTGTTCAACCTTTCAGGCCACGGCTTGATTGACATGACTGCTTATGACCAGTATCTTTCTGGCACCATGACCAATTTCGAACTTACCCAGGAAGAAATTGATGCCAACATCGCTGAGCTTAAAAAGATCATTAACTAATTCGATAAAAATTAATTAAAAATAATATCATGCAATACGGTTATTTTGACGATGCTCGCAAAGAGTACGTTATCACCAACCCCGCTACTCCAAAATCGTGGAGTAACTATTTGGGTGACACCCGTTATGGCGCTATCATCACCAACAATGCCGGTGGTTATAGCTTCTTCCGTTCATCGGTTCAGGGTTGTTTTCTTCGTTTGAAATTCAACACAGTTCCAAATGACCAGCCTGGTCGCTACATCTATCTTCACGATGTAGATACCAAGGACTTCTGGAGTGGCAGCTGGCAGCCAGTTGGCAAACCGCTCGATCAGTATAAGAGCGAATGCCGCCACGGATCGGCTTATTCCATCATTTCATCGGAATATTCTGGCATCAAGACTGAAACGTTGTATTTTGTGCCACTTGGTGCTGAATTTGAGGTTTGGCGTGTGAAAGTGACCAACAATTCCGGCAAAAAGAGAAGTTTGCGTGCTTTCACTTATGCGGAATTTGCGTCTAACTGGAACATGCACGACGATAGCAACAACCTGCAGTACACCCAGTATATTGTTAAGACTTCTTATGCTGATGGTTTCATCGACCACGGTAACAACCTTTACATGCCGGAAGAACCAGAAAACTTCCAGAACAAAGACCAGGCTCGCCACTCATTCATCGGCGTTGTCGGTGCGGAGGTGACTGGTTATGACAGCGACCGCGACAAGTTCATCGGCCTTTACCACACTTACGCCAACCCAGAAATGGTAATGCGTGGCCAGTGTGGCAACACAGTTACCGAAGGTGACAATGGTTGCGGCACACTTCAGGTGGACCTCTCACTTGAGGCTGGCGAGACAAAGGAATTCACCGTAGTTCTCGGTATCGGCAAGGCTTGGGTGGAAGGCAAGAACGCAGCAGAACGCGTTTCAACTCCAGCCAAAGTTGAAGCAGAATACAAGAAAGTGGTTGATTACTGGCACGGCCGAATTGAAGGCTTGAGCGCAGAAACTCCAGACGCTGCTTTCAACAGCATGATCAACATGTGGAACCCATTCAACAACCTTATCACTTACGCGTGGAGCCGTGCGGCTTCGCTCATCTATCGTGGTGAACGTGACGGTATGGGTTACCGTGACACCATCCAAGACATGCTTGGTGTGGTACACAACATTCCAAACGAAGTGGTTGACCGCCTTGAACTCATGCTTACAGGTCAGAACTCCAATGGTGGCGCAATGCCAGTGGTGAAGCCATTCGCTCACAACCCAGGCCATGAAGCACCAACACCGGAAAACGAATTCCGTTCGGATGACTGCATGTGGCTTTTCAACACCGTTCCTACCTATGTGAAGGAAATTGGCAACCTCGACTACTACAACAAGGTTCTCCCATACAGCGACAAGGGTGAAGGCACCGTGCTCGACCACCTCCGTCGTGCTATCCAGTTCAACCTCGACCGTCTTGGCAAAAATGGTCTTCCATGTGGTTTGAAGGCTGACTGGAATGACTGCTTGGTACTCGGAGCGAAGGGTGAAACCGTATTCGTAGCAATGCAGTTGCGCTATGCGCTTACTGTCTATATCGACATCTGCACACGCCTCGGCAAGCCTGCTGAAGTAAAATGGGCAGAAGGTCACCTCAGCACACTCACAGCCAACATCGACAAGGCAGCGTGGGATGGTGAATGGTATGTTCGTGCCATCAAGGAAGATGGTTACGTATTCGGTACCAGCAAAAACCCTATCAAGGAAGGCAACATCTGGCTCAATCCGCAGAGTTGGGCTATCATCTCAGGTCAGGCAACAGGCGAACGTGCCGAAGTGGTGATGAACAGCGTGGAAAAGCACCTCGCCATCGAATATGGTTTGGTACTTTGCGACCCTCCTTTCGAAAAGACAGAAGCCAGCGTAATCAAGGCTCCGCTCTTCATCAAGGGTATGAAGGAAAATGCAGCCGTATTCCAGCACACTCAGGGCTGGGGTATCATGGCAGACTGTATTCTTGGCCATGGCAAGCGTGCGTTCAAGAATTACACCAACTACCTCCCAGCACACTACAACGAACGCGCTGAAGTGCGCCAGATTGAGCCTTACGTTTATGCACAGACCACTTGCTCAACTTACAACATGCGTGCAGGTCAGAGCCGTTGTCCATGGCTTAGCGGTACTGCTTCTTGGGCTTATTTCACAGCAGCGCAGTACATTCTCGGCATCCGTCCAGACTACGATGGCTTGATGATTGATCCATGTATCCCAGCATGGGAAGGTTTCAAGGCAACCCGTCGTTTCCGTGGCAAGACTGTCAACATCACAGTGAAGAACCCAGGCAAGGTTGAGAAGGGTGTGAAGAGCATCACCATCAACGGTGAAAAGGTGGAGGGACAGGTCGTTCCATTCGCTAAGATGAAAGACGTAAACGAAGTTGAAGTAGTGATGGGATAAGTTCACATTATCTGCTAAAATAATCAGACCGGCAATCTTTTAAGATTGTCGGTCTTTTTTTATGCAATTTCGAAGATAATATGAATAATAATCATTACTTTTATAACATGTTATAAAAAGCAATTAGATTGATTATGGCAACAACAGATTTGGCTGGAATGCGAAGGAAATTTGCAGACAAACTGAAAACCCTTCGTCTGGTATCGGATATGACAGATGACATTGACCGCATTTATATGCCTTTGGCCAATATGATAGCCGTGGGGCTGGGCAGTGACAAGATGCACGTGATAGGTGTGAACGGAGCCCAGGGAGCGGGAAAAACCTCCTTTTGCGAACTGATGAAGATAGTGCTGGAGGAGGGTTTCGGCAAGCGTGTGCTGTGCCTTTCCATCGACGATTTATACCTTAGTCATGCCGACCGGGAGAAACTCGCCCGCCAAATCCACCCATTGCTGAAGACGCGCGGTGTGCCTGGAACGCATTATGTGGAAAAAGGCTTGAAATTGCTTCACGATTTGGCGGCGGCCGGTCCTTCCACGCAAATCCGTATCCCTCGTTTTGACAAAGCGACAGATGATGTGGTGCCGGAGAGCAGATGTGATGTATGGGTAGGGCGTCCTGATGTTGTTTTGTTTGATGGCTGGTTTATGGGAGCGGAAGAGCAACCGCTGTCCGACTTGCTCAATCCTATCAATGACTTGGAGAAAAATGAAGACAAAGACGCTGTGTGGCGTACTTATGTGAACTTGCAGCTTAAAACAGAATACAGCAAATTGTTCGATGAACTCAGCCTTTTGGTGATGCTGAAGGTGCCTTCAATGGAGAAGGTGTATGAATGGCGCGAGTTGCAGGAAAACAAGTTGCGTGCGGCCACCGAAGGGTGGGAGAATCTGCGTGTGATGACGCCAGAGGAAGTGCGTCGCTTTATCGCCCATTATGAGCGTCTGACATCTTGGATGTTGCAAGAAATGCCTCAGCGTGCCGACGTGTTGCTGATGGTGAACGAAGACCATAGGATTTGTTTGCCATAAGAAGGGCGACTTCTTATTTGTAATTTAAATTTGTCTCGTATGTTAGTTAAAGTATATAGCGCCGCGGTACAGGGGATAGAGGCCATCACGGTTACAATAGAGGTGGACGTGATTGGCAGTAGTGTGCCTTCATATTCATTGGTTGGTTCCCCCGACTCTTCCGTGAGAGAGAGTTACGATCGTGTGCGTTGTGCTTTAGCAGCCGGAAAATATAAATTTCCGAACGGACGCGTTGTGGTAAACATGGCTCCTGCGGATATCCGAAAGGAAGGTGCAGGTTACGATCTTCCGCAGGCGATTGCCATAGCCGCGGCGGCAGGTCAGATAACAGACCATGAGGAGCGTCTGCGGAAATGTATGTTTGTAGGAGAACTTTCTCTCGACGGTGTTATTCATCCGTGTCCGGGCATATTACCTGTTGCCATTCGTGCCCGTGAGGAGGGTTTTGAATCGTTGATAGTACCCCAGCAGAATGCGCGTGAGGCGGCTGTGGTGGATAAACTGAAAGTATATGGTGCCAATAATCTGTCACAAGTGATTCGCCACCTGAATGGTGTGGAACAAATGGAACCTACAGAGGTGGACACGCGTGCGGAGTTTTTCAGTCATATAGAGCAATTTGACATTGATTATGCCGATGTAAAGGGGCAGGATACGGTAAAACGTGCCTTTGAGGTTGCGGCAGCCGGTGGTCATAATCTGATTATGGTGGGGCCTCCCGGAGCGGGAAAAAGCATGATGGCGAAACGCATTCACACGATATTGCCGCCACTGACTTTGCACGAAGCGTTGGAAACTACCAAGATTCACTCAGTGGCAGGTCAGACCCATCAAGACACCACGTTGATGACGAAACGTCCGTTCCGCAGTCCGCACCATACCATATCAGATGCCGCGTTGATAGGAGGCGGCGCCACACCCAAGCCCGGAGAAATTTCTTTGGCCCATCATGGCGTGCTTTTTCTCGATGAATTGCCTGAATTTAAGCGTCAGGTGCTGGAAGTGCTACGTCAGCCTTTGGAAGACCGTCAGATAACGATTTCGCGTGCGCGTCAGACATTGACCTATCCGGCGAGTTTCATGCTCATAGCGTCGATGAATCCGTGTCCTTGCGGCTATTTTAACCATCCCACCCATCCGTGCAGTTGTACGCCTGGGGCAGTGCAGCGTTATTTGGGAAAGATCAGTGGACCATTGCTTGACAGAATAGACCTCCAGGTTGAGATAACGCCAGTGCCTTATGAAAAACTGTCGGAAAAGACCCAGGGGGAGAGCAGTGCGGCAATTCGTGAGCGAGTGTTGAGAGCCCGCAAGATACAGCAGGAGCGTTATGCCAACGATGGCAGTCGTATATTCTGTAATGCCCAGATGGGAAGTGCGCAGTTGCGCCAATATGCCCAATTGAACGAGAAATGTTCCAAGATTCTTCAGCAGGCGATGCAGTCGTTGTGCCTCTCAGCCCGCGCCTACGACCGCATCCTGAAGGTTGCGCGCACCATTGCCGACCTCGATGGAAGCGCTGAAATCAACGAGATGCACCTCAGCGAGGCCATCGGCTACCGAAATTTGGACCGAGAAGGGTGGGGAACGTAAATTAAATATAAATGTGTATTTGTTTTTGACTTGAATTCGTAACATATATAATACATGTGAATTGCCTCAAGAGTCAACTTGTGCAAAATTTGCACAAGTTCGAATAGAAAGAAAAAAATGTAAGTGTGCATGATCAGACTTCATCTGCTTACCCTTCTATTTATACTAATTATAGAGAAAATAGTCAAAAAATGATAAACGGGACATTTTTTCCCTACTTCCACCCAAGCAAACCCTATGCGAACAAGTAGGAACGGGAAGGGAGTTGTGGACAGTTATTATCAACCTGATATACGTTGTTAGTTTATGAATAATAAGAGGGTTGTTATTGCGGTATTTTTATTCTTAGCCATTCTTATGTGTATGTTTACGGTAAGGGACAGCACTATAAAAGAGTATGATTGGAAAGTAACTAGTGGAGCTAATCTAAACAATGATTTTATTTATTTTTTTAAAGACTCTGTGTACACCTATAGTTGTCCATTAATTAGAGAAAAGGGTGACATTGTAGCCGTTGCTTTATTCCAAATTGAAGGCAGATTAATCGTTTTTTCTATAGAAGAAATGGCTTTTTCATTCTTAATGTGCGTTTAGTTGTCGTTCGGCAATAAACCG
>JAGHUM010000014.1 GCA_018064855.1 Candidatus Physcocola equi | reverse complement strand
AAAAAACAAAAATCATTAACAAATTAAAAAAATTAAAGATTATGGGTTTCATCGCAGCAATTCTTCTCGCATCAGCACTCGGAGTAGCAATCAACACTTTTGTCAAAGACTAAATATATAAAGAACAACAAAACAGTAAATAAAATAAAAACATTATCAATAACCAATTAAAATTTAAACATTATGATAGGAACTATTCTTCTTTTAGTCGGAGCAATCTTCTCTACAGGTCTAATCGTTCTATAGGTTAGTGTAGCAGGAACGATTCTTTAAACAATTAACTTTCAGGTAACATCTAAAATTTAAGCATTATGAAAACAAAATTCTTTTTACCAGTAATCGCAATGATCGCATTTTCAACAGTAGCTAACGCAGCAATAGAAAGTATGATGAAATAATTCGTGTTGACAATAGGGTGGTAGCCCTTGAACGCAGAGCCGATGTTGACAATAGGATGACTGCCCTTGAACGCAGAGCCGATGTTGACAATAGGGTAACTGCTTTTGGACGCAGAGCTGAAGTTGACGCTAGAGTGACTGCATTTGAACGCAGGGCAAGGGTTGACGTTGAATTTACGACACCTAGACTTACAGTGGATGTTAGAAGCCAGAACAACGTTGTAATTTAACCCCAATAGCCGATAATGTAAAAATTGGCAACATACACATCTCCATTGAATGCAGGGCTATGCATCAGGTCCATAATTCGATGAAAAAAGCCGTCCACTTAATTGTAGACGGCTTTTTCCTTTTTTGCGATGGAGTGTTTTTACACACCCGATAGCCTTGCTTCGCTGAAATCAACCTCTAATTGTTTCCGTTCTTTAATGTACATAATCTTGTAAGAAGGGTAAGGCTCCGTCTCTCCAAGCTCCGGACTAGTGCAATCCCAGTTGCTTGCTTTGTAGAAAACCATATTTTCGTTTTCACCATTAAGTTCATCTAATGTGCATAAACCCAAATCTTTCACTTTTTCAACATATGCACGGGCTTCTTCTAGGGATACGTTTTCAGCAGTGAAGCTTACCCCTATAAATCCGTCCAATGTTTTTTCTCCGGTATATTCAACCGAGTATGACTTACATAATCCATTATAATGCACGAAATAAGGATCATTACAGATATTGGCAGGAATATAGTCGTGTGCTCTGGTTGTGCTGAGGATGCAATCGCTGAGTTTGAATGCGCCATAGTGGTTATATTTGCCCATCATCGCTTCAAACGTGTCTTCAAAACTATCGTTACCAATTGGCTCGTAAGAAAATTCGTCAGTCATCGATAATCCCCCAGTCGACTCATATTTTAGGATAATGCCCTTGTCGGTAGCCCAGAACCTAAAGGCTACTGGCAACAGAGCTGCCATGGCTTCTTCTTTAGGCGATAAAGTGTAGAGGTTGCAGTCAATTCCGCCCACATTAGATTTCTCAGTCTTCATCTTGTACGGTTCCATTGCATTGGCGCTAGGCACCTGTTCAAGAAAACATTTGAATAGAAATTCACAGATATCAGCATATGGTGTCATTGGGGTAACGGTAAGCTGTTCCTTAAGGTTGTCGGTGTTTGCATCGGTAAATTTTTCCAATAGCGGAGCAAAATCGTCCGAAATCCATACACCATTAGTTCTTACATAATTCTTGTATTCGTAGCCGGTCTTGTCTGGTGCTATCATCGGATTAGTATAGCTAATCTTATCGCCTAACCTTTTAATATCGAAAAGCATGACACCATTGTCGGCAGTCTTAACAAATACCACATCGTTGCCTTGTTTGTCTTTTGTGTAATAGTAACCGGCTGGCATTCGTTCAATGAAGTTAAACAACGACCCTGTTTCTAAATTCAAATGGCACAAACTTTTAAACACTTTTTTAATGTCTTCGTCAACCCCGGCAGAGGTTTCATCTCCATCTTCGGTGTCTGTTTGTTCGGTATTCGATGGTTCTTCTTCATCGTCATCGTTTGTGCAGGCTGTAAATCCAAGGCTTAACGCCAAGAACAACATCGGGAATAGTCTTTTTCTCATGTGTAGATTAAGTTGAGTTAATTGATATATTGTACAAAAATAGCAAATAATCATATACAGACAAAACAACTGTCATTCTACTTTTCCACTATCCAATGCCTTATCGTGTAGTAATGTATCGTCTAATTCTAATAATCGCAGTATTACTAATTTCTTCTTAAGAATAAAATTGGAAGAAACTGTATATAGTTAATATACAATTTTTTAAGAAATGTACAATTTGTGAAAATGGACAGAATGTGAAGTTCACAACCTGTCCGGCAACCTTTCCTTTTCTGTCCGCTCTACCCCCCAACCTTGCCCTAACTTTGCATCGTCAACGGGAACAAACAACGACAACAAATCCCGAAGACAACAAACAAAAATTCTAAAACAAAATTCATTAACAATTAAAACTTAATCATTATGAATACAAAATTCTTTTTCTCAGCAATCGCAATGTTCGCAATCACTACAGTAGCAAACGCAGCTCCAATAATAAGACGTGCAGAAGCAGTACGAGTAAATGAGGAAGTTGCTACAAGTGCAGTTTTTAAAGGAGCACGAGTAACAGGGGTAAATGAAGAAGTTGCTACAAGTGCAGTTATTAAAGGTGTAGAATTCAAGTCTGGAATAGAAGTGGCAGCAAGATTTGGTTGGCCAAGAGTCAGCGACACCGAAGATCCAACTGTGTTTGGCGCAAAAGTTCCAGCGGCCGGAGACACCGAAAGAGCAACTGAGATTGCTTACCAACCTTCATGGTTCAAGTATCATGTTGTGTTTTAAGAAGTTGTTTAAATTATTTTATATATGTGTGTTTTTTAGGATGTTTTGAAGAGAATCTGAAAGGAGCAGTGGATGTCCATTGTGACTGAGGATTCACTCAAAACAGACGAAAAAGACCTATAAAAAGCCCAAAAGAAGCAGTTCGCAAAAATTTAAACAGCGTCAAATACGAATTCTGATTGGGAACATCATCTTATCAAATATCCTTTAATTAGCGGCAATTCGAAATGCCAAGGGCATTCTTAGAACAAACCCACAAATCTCCTATAAATTGGTATAATTCACAAAAATTCGTTGGCAAAAGTGCAAACTTATATATAGACACCAAAAATTGAAGTAACTTTGCATAAACAAAACAAAGATTCATGGAAGAAGTTCCTGCACTCATATACGACCTGGCACTCATTTTCATTTCAGCCAGTGTGACGACCATCCTTTTCAAATGGCTTAAACAGCCTGTCATCTTGGGCTACATCCTGGCGGGTCTGCTCGTCAGCAACCAGTTCAACATCACCCCCACAGTAGGCAACACAGATGAGATAGGCACCTGGAGCGAACTTGGTGTCACCTTCCTTATGTTTGGTCTCGGACTGGAATTCAGTTTCAAAAAACTGCTGAATGTGGGGCGCAATGCGCTCATCGGAGCAGGCGTCATCGTGCCGGGCATGATTTTGCTGGGATTGCTTGTCGGCATCATCATGGGTTGGGGGCTGACCAACAGTTTCCTGCTCGGCGGTATGATTTGCATGAGCAGCACAGCCATCATCATGAAGGCTTTTGACGATATGGGCTGGCGCACCCAAAAATTCACACAACTGGTGCTCGGCATACTCATCTTTGAAGACCTTATCGCCATACTCCTTATGGTTATTGTCAGCACAACTGCTGTCAGTAAAAGTTTTGAAGGAGGACAACTTCTCCTTGCAATGGCGAAACTCGGATTCTTCATGGTTATTTGGGTGCTCAGCGGCATCTTTCTGCTGCCCACATTGCTTAAATGGGTGAAAAAGAAGGAAATACTCAACGACGAGACGCTGCTTGTCATTTCCATCGGATTGTGCTTTTTCATGGTTATCATCGCCACCTACGCCGGTTTCTCGGCTGAACTCGGCGCCTTCGTCATGGGCTCCATCTTTGCTGAAACAGTGGAGGCCGAACGCATTGAAACGGTGGTGAAACCCCTGAAAGACCTTTTCGGAGCCATCTTTTTCGTATCGGTGGGCATGATGATCGACATCGACGTGCTTTTGACCTACTGGGGGGAAATCCTTACTATCGCCATCACTGTGATCATTGGCCAGATTTTCTTCGCATCTTGCGGTTTATTGTTGTCGGGCCAGACTCTCAAGACTGCCATCCGTTCGGGATTTTGCCTCACTCAGATTGGCGAGTTTGCCTTTATCATCGCCATGCTCGGCACCCATCTCGGCCTGCTCGACGAGCATATCTACCCCGTGATTGTGGCTGCCAGCGTCCTCACCATCTTCCTGACTCCTTTCCTCATGAAACTTGGCATTCCGGCCTACGAATATATCGACAAAAAACTGACACCTGCACAAAAGCACTACCTGGAGAGAAACAGCATCAACGCGGAAGTATCGGTGAGAAGCGAAAACATCTGGCAGAAACTGCTGGTTGCCATTCTCCGCTTTGTATCGGTCTATTCCATCATCGTCATCGCCATCCTCCTCATCTATATCAACTACATCCTGCCGTTGGTGGACGAGAAAGAGACTTGGGTAAGAACAGCAGTGGCGCTTGCCGTGTTGGTCCTCATCTCGCCATTCCTGCGCGCCATCATGGCAAAGAAAAACCATTCGAGGGAATATAAATATCTCCTCGCAAGCAACAAGATGAACTGGGCTCCGCTGGTGGCTCTCTCTCTCTTCCGCTTTTTCCTTGCCATCGGTTTTGTGATGTTTTTGCTCATCAACACCTACAATGCAACCACCGGCATCCTCTTTGCCGTGGCCACCATCATCATCATGGGTATGTTCTTCTCCAGAAGACTCAAAATGCACTCCATCAAAATGGAGCGCCGCTTCTTCCAGAACCTCAACCAGCGTGAATACGAGAAAGAACTGCAACTCAAAGAAGGACAAGTGTTTAAAAACTACAAACTCAGCAACCGCCTCCGCACCTATAATCTGCACCTATCCGATTTTGAGGTACATCCCGATTGCGTTCTCTGCGGTCTGACGCTCATTCAGACCGATTTCCGACGCCGCTTTGGTGTTCACGTCGTCTCCATCATTCGCGGCAGCCAGCGCATCAACATTCCGGGGGGCAAGGAAATGATTTTCCCTGGCGACAAACTGCTCATTCTCGGTGCTGACGAGCAGTTGGACAAACTGCCTCCATTCTTCCTCCCTATCGATGAAAACAACCAGGCAGACAAACTCTTGCTAAACGCTGTCAACCCTAACCTGGTATCTTCCGACACAGAGGTCAGCCTCGAACAAATAGAACTCGACAAAAACAACCCTCTCGTTGGCTGCACCATCCGCGAATGCGGCATACGCGACCATAACAAATGTCTCGTTGTCGGCATTGAGCGCGACAACGAGAGCATGATGAATCCCGACATCCAGACGGTCTTCCTCGCAGGCGACATCATTTGGATCGTGGGAGAGAAAAATCAAATCAGAAACCTCACCAACACAGAATCCGTATCAGTGGAAGCAGAGATATAAGACAAACAAGGGGTGTATCACATCGGTGACACACCCCTTGCTATTATTTTCCATTCGGTTTAGAACCTGATCTTCACGCCACCCTTCACAGTGGCGCCTGGCATTTCAAAGCCTTCATTTATTTCATATTTCTGATTTAAAAGGTTGTTCCCCTTTGCCCAGATGGTGAGCCAGCCCGTTGCCTTATACTGCGCACGAAGTCCGACAAGCACATAATCTTCCATCGTCTTGTTGGCAACCGACGTACACAAGCCACCTATCCACTGAAGATCGGCTCCTACTTCAAGTTTCTCACTCAGATAGTCAGCACCCAGATGCAAGTTGTGTTCCGGTGCTGCAATAATCAATTCATCCATGTCGAGGTAGCCATAGTTGGCATTGGCCTGCCAGTGTTTTGCGATGCGGTAAGCCACTTCCGCCTCCACCCCCTTATTGCGAATCTCTCCGGTATTCACATTCAACGCATGACCAAGTGCCGGATTATATTCTGCCACAATCATGTCGTCGCCATCTATTATATAGGCTGTGATGCCATAGCGCAAACGCTTTTCAAGGAGACGCTGCATAAACTGAAGTTCGTAGTTCCAAATACGCTCACTCTTCAAATCCGGATTCTGGCTGGCAAACAGATACATCTCTTTGAGAGTCGGATTTCTGAATCCTTTTGAAGCGCTCGCTTTCAATTCAATATGTTTGGGCAGGTGCAAGCCGACACCAGCCTGTGGAATGAACTCGCCACCGACCTCGCTATGATGGTTGTAACGTACACCAAGGTCAATCGTCATTATACGTTTGATGTGCTGTCTCATATTGAGGTACGCAGCCATCTCTTGTTCGTTTTTGTGTACCAGATCCTCATTAGACCCCATCTCGTGCGCTGGCGTTGCGCTGACATAGTTGTTCCAAGCACGTCCTCCATAATATAGATAGTCCGCACCCAAAGTCAAGATATTGGTTCCTTGCAGAAAATAGGGGCTGTGATAACTTTGGAAGACACTAACGCCACTCATGTAATCGCGCGAATGGAACAGATATTCTCTCGGTCCGCGTTTCTCGGCATTGTAACCGTCGTTGATCTGGTGTCTGCCCCAGTTGTAGAAAGCCGTGAGGGCACCATTGGTTTTTGCATACGAGTTGCTCAAACTCAAACTGGTGGCTCCGCGCGTAATGTCTTGTTCGGCGTCGGTCAGCAAAGCATCTTTTGTGCCCGGATTCTCAGCGTCGAAACGCATGACATTCAGGTCGCCCGACGTTCTCCAATGATTGTTGATAAGATAACCCAACTTGGCATATCCCATATACTGCTTGAAATCCATGTTTCCCCGATGGCCATCGGTACGGTTATAAGCCCCGCTCATCACACTGGTCAGCCTGCCACGTTTTGCAAAAGAAGTCATCTGTGTTTCAAGCGTGTTGTAACTTCCATAGCCTATATTGAATAAAGTGTTGCTTCCGTCTTTGGCATTCTCGCGGGTGCGGATGTTGAGAACGCCACCCATGGCGTTTCCACCATAAAGAACAGATGCCGGTCCACGGAGCACTTCCACCTGCTCGGCCAGTTGAGAGAGGTAGGCGTCTGAAATCGGATGACCCATCAATCCCATATACTGAGGATGACCGTCTAATAAAACGACCATGCGACCAGCAGAGGCACTGAGACCTCGCAAACTCAACGCGCCAGAGCCGCCACCACTCACGCCGAAACCCATCACGCCACGTTCGGTCAGATACAAACCAGGAGTATGCAGACTGACAGTCTCCAGCATGTTCGTTTCCAATCCGCGTTCAAGGTCTTTCCGCTCCACACGGGAAATGGTATAAGGCAACAGGCGCAAGTCGGTCACTGTACGCGTGCCGGTCACCACAGCCTCGTCAAGCATGGTACGAGACTCGGTGATATAAAGGGTGTCGGGAGCCGAATTGAGTATTCGCTCTTCAATCGGTCTGTCGGAATATTCTTGCGCAAAGACTGGACAAACGCCAATTCCCATTGCAAGGCCGACATATAAAATGCTTCTCATCTAATTTTTAATTGTAATTGCAGTCTCAAACAGACTATTTTTAGAATAATTTGCGAAGAAGTAGTTTATTTGCTATTTTACAATAAACTAACACTTTCTTGAATTTTGCGAATGGATAAATTCGGATATTGAATTGTAGCATTCGCTGATTTTTGAGAGGGGTATGCACCGTTTTTCCACCGGACAGAAATCTGTTTTATCTCTGTTCCAAATGTGTTCCACCTCTGTGTCGTACATACATGGGATTCCATGCTTTTTTAAGAGTTCAAGAGCAGGTGTGGAAATCACTTTGGTATGCACAGCCGCCACCTTTCCCATCACCATCAGTGCGGCGGCACCCTTGCCAACGACCTTGTCGGCAAGCAACGCCTCTTCCAATACCTGTGGCATATCGGTGACCAAATCGTACAGATCTTTCACTCCACGCTGGTGGAAAGCACGTGCTTCTTTCTCTCCTTTCACTTTCAACAGGAGTGTAGCATCGCTTTCGGCTAATGCCTTCGACAGCGTTTCCAACTCTTGCTTGGCATCTTCATGCAACATCAATGTCAGCATCTATTATCTCTTTTTAAGAAAAACACGCCCGACTCGTTGTGGAATCGGACGTGCAATAATCATTTTCTTTTACGATTCTCTTTTCAACTTTTCCACATAATCGTCTATTCTATGCAGTTCCGCAGGAATATCAATCTGTTGTGGGCAATGGCTTACACATTGGTTGCAACCTATGCAATGGTTGGCCTGACGAAGACGTGGCACAGAGCGGTCATATCCCACCAAAAAGGCACGACGTGCCTCCGCATAGCGTTCGTTCATCATGCTGTTTACCAGATTGCCCTCGTTGATACACTTATTATAGTGCACGAAAATCGCAGGGATGTTGATACCGTAAGGGCAAGGCATACAGTATTTGCAGTCGTTGCACTGAATGGTCTTCAATCCCACCATTTCATTGGCAATACCTTCCAAAAAAGTGTTTTCTTCTTCCGAAATCGGCTTCAAAGGCGAGTAGGTGAGCAGGTTGTCCTTCAGGTGCTCCATATACGTCATACCACTCAGCACGCTCAGCACACCCGCAGGCGTACCAGCATAACGGAAAGCCCAACTTGCCACAGAACTTTCGGGATCTCTCTGCTTCATCTTTGCCACCATATAGTCTGGCACATTGGCGAGACGTCCTCCTAAAAGCGGCTCCATCACCAGGGCTGGAATGTTTCGTTTCTGCAACTCTGCATAAAGGTATTCGGCATCGGTGTTTCGTGGATTGATTTCGCGTGCGTGCTTCCAATCGAGGTAATTGAGTTCAATCAACACAAAGTCGAAGTGATATTTTCCCTCATCGTGCCACTGAAGCAAAAGGTCGAAAACAGCCTGGTCGCCATGGTAAGAGAAACCCAAGTTCTTGATGCGTCCGTTTTCACGCTGACTTACCAACCAATCGGTCAGTCCGTTATCAATGAATCGAGCCTTAAACGCCTCCATGCCGGTCAACGTCTTCCCATTGATGTCATCCGCGGGAAGACCGCAGCAGTGCAGCATCAGGTAATCCACATAATCGACTTGCAGTTCTTTAAGTGAATTTTCAAACATCTCTTTCGATTCCTTCAATCCCCACGTCTGTGGCGCGAAGTTGGAGAGTTTGGTGGAAATGAAAAACTCGCTGCGCTTGTGGCGTTTCAGGGCGATACCCGTCGCGTGCTCGGAGCGTCCCTGGCAATATGCTGGAGATGTGTCGAACAAATTCACACCATGCTCTATCGCGTAATCGACCTGACGGTTCACCATATCCTGATCAATCGCCGCGTCCGACTTTTCACGGCCGCTACCACCACCTTCAACCGGCAGACGCATCATGCCATAGCCCAAAATGCTGACTTTATCTTTCGTCTTCGGATTTTCCCTGTAAGTCATCTGACCCACTGGTGGTTCCTGTTTGCGACTGGTGCTGTGCTGGTTTGCTTTATCATCTCCAGAGCAGCCTGCCACAACTGTTGTTGCAGCCACAGCCGCACCCGCCACCTTCAAGAAGTCGCGACGGTCCATCCCCGTAGTCTGCTTCTCCTGATTATGTTTGTTATCTTGCATTATAATCTTTTTTTTCGTTGTTAAAAAATCATGGCTCAAAACTCATCGCTCAAAACCCAAAACTCATCGCTCAAAACTCATTGCTCAAAGGAGGATTTAGGAGGGTCTGCTCACGGATCAAATCTCCTTCTGCATTTCGTGCCCTTCCACATAAATCGCGCTGAACGGACGAGATGGGCAAAGGTTTTCACAAGCACCGCAACCAATGCAACGCTCTGTGTTGACCACAGGAATCTTTCTTCCTCCATCTTTGCTTTCCACCATTAAGATGGCCCCGTTCGGACAATGGCGGGCACAGTTGCCACAATCCACATCGTCGGTCAAAACAACGCAGTTTTTCTTCACCCACACAGCATGACCAATCTGGGTGCTGCTTTTCTCGGCGCGTGTGATTGGCTTGATGGCTCCCGTAGGACAAACCTCGCCACATTTCGTACATTCAGGACGACAATATCCGCGATCGTATTGCATTTCAGGCTGCATCAAGGTCATCAGTCCGTTGGAAGGACGGAGAACACCATTCGGACAAGCCTGCACACACAACTGGCAACCGGTACAATGCTGGGCAAAGTGTTTGGCGCTGAAGGCACCTGGAGGCACTATAGGGGTGTTTCTTTCCGGAATTTCCTTATCTTCGATCACAGCCAGACCGCCATCCACTTTCTTGTTTTTCTGTGCCTGTGCCGCAGCCGCAAGAGCCACCCCGGCACCTACCAAAAACGCACGTCGGCCCGCATTTTCGGGAGCACCGCATTCCTGCTTGGATTCACTGGCATTCGCCTGCGCGGCAGCCTTGAGGCTTGGCATCCCAGCTTTAAGCAAAAGCGCGCTTTTATTACAGTTTTCGAGGCAATCCATGCACATCACGCAACGGCTGTAGTCGATGGTGTGGTTTTTGGTATCAATAGCCTGCGCCTTGCATTTCTTGCCGCAAAGCCCGCAGTTGACACAGGCATCGGTATTGATGACCGGCTTGAAAACAGCGAAACGGCTAATCAAACCAAGCACAGTACCAACAGGGCATATCGTATTACAATAGGTGCGACCACCTTTCCACGCCAGCACGCTCACCACCAAAAGGCTCACAATGGCAACAACCAATACAGGGGCACTTTTCAGCCACACATCCACTTCATAAAACGCATAACTGTTGGCACGTTCTGCCACATAAGCTAATAAATTATTGCCACACGCCCAGACAGGAGCAAACAAACTGCCCGCTATTCTGCCCCATGCGCTGTAAGGCGCCACCAAAATGGCAATGCTGTTTAGCCCGGCAATCATCAGCACGACGAACAAAGCCAAAACACCATAGCGAACTGCCTTTTTTTCTTCGGCATACGAAAATCTTGCTTTCTTACCTTTGCGACGGGCACTAACCCAGTTGACGATGTCTTGCCATACGCCAAGCGGACAAATCACCGAGCAATACACTCTTCCGAAAAACAACGTAAGCAACACTAAGCATAACACAACAGCCACATTGAGCGCCAACACAGCAGGCAAGAACTGAATCTTCGCCAGCCAACCAAACCACGCATGCGCAGTGCCTGTGAAATCTAAAAACAACAGCGTCACCAAAGTAAAGCACAATGCCGCTGCCATCATTCTAATTTTTCTCAACATTATTATATCTATTATTATTTCTTAACCAAAAACACACTCACCTCATAGAGCAACCAAATCGGCACACTCACCAGAAGCAATGTGAAAATGTCGGTCGTCGGGGTAATCACCGCGGATACCGACACGATTGCGACGATAGCATGACGCCTGTACTTCCGCATCAAACCTCCGCTTAAAAGCCCCATCTTTCCAAGCAACCAAGCAACCACCGGGATTTCAAACATCACACCCATCAGAATGCACAGCAGCATCAGGGTATCGATGTAACTCTCCAGGCTGATCATGTTCACCACTTCTTCGCTCACCTGGTAATCGACCAAAAAACGATAGGTAAGGGGAAACACCAGAAAATAACTCACCAGCACGCCCAAAACGAACATCACATAAGCGCCAACGGTTGCAACGCGGGCACCTTTGCGCTCATTATCGTAAAGCGCAGGCGAGATAAAACCGAACAACTGATAAATGACGTAAGGCGATACCAGAAAAAGCCCTGCCCAAAGGGCGACTTTCATGTGCATGGCAAACTGCTGTGCCAATCCGGTGTTGATGATCTGCACTTTCGACAATTCGATCACCACAGGCGATCCTGTCACCTTACCGCTCAGATACGCCAACACACGCCAAGTGAGAAAGTCGGGCTCTTTCGGGGCAAAAACAACACCAAACAACACTTCCTTGAAACAGAACGCCATCACACAGGCCACAATCAACATCAGCACGATGCGTATCAACACGCCGCGCAATTCGTCCAAGTGGTCCCAAAATGTCATTCCCGTTTCACTCATCAGTCTTCATCTTCACGCATCGCGCGCACTTCAGTCTTTTTTCTCGTCTTTCTTTTCGTCTTCGCTGGAAGTCACATCTTTCATGCCTTCCTTGAAACTTTTCACGCCCTGACCAAGCCCCTTCATCATTTCAGGAATCTTTTTGCCACCAAACAGCAGCAAAACCAACAGGGCCACAAAAATAAGTTCTGAACCACCCAGTCCGAAAATCAACAGTTTCATACGTTCAATCTATTTTTTAATTCGGTAAATCAACAGAGGTCACCTTACGACTATTCTCAAGATTTCCTCAAAGTGAGCAAGTAGCCAACAATGATTTGGAGCGCCATGCCTGGAAGCCCCATTTTAAAGTCGGTGAAACCACTAACGAGGCTACCTTCTATCATACATTCAGCCAGACTGCCGAGCACCTGATAGCCAAGCACCACCGACAACACAGCCCAAAAATCAGCCTTGCTGCCCTTACGGTGAAACAAATAGGCTGCAAACACAGCCAACAACACACTTTTCACCAAAATGCTTGGCAAAGCAGCGTTGCCAGGCATACCGAAAAGCAAATGGTTGACCAGCGGGGATGCGATTGCCGTCAGCACACCCACATAAAGTCCGTAGCAGCAAGCACCAACCAATGTGAAGAGATAGATTGGCAACCACACGTGTCCGCCATTTGGCACCAAATGACACAACTGTGGCAGCAAGATATTCCCCACAATAAACAAAGCAGCAAGCATATAGGTCTTGCTGTTGCGCAACGTCAACACATTTGCGCCCATTGAAATCTCATTATTCATCTCGTCAATATTATTATCTTGATTTCTGAACCGATTTTGCGCAGCCGGTTTCCCTCACTTTACAAAATCCACACAAATATAGCAACTTATCTTTGTATCTTCTTGTTTTTTTGCTTGAAATACTTAATAATTTCTGTCAAAAGGCGAGTCAATATGACAAATTCGGCAACAAAAAAGGCTGTCTATGAAAGACAGCCTGGATAACTAATATATAGTTGTTAAAGTAGAGATTACTTAATCTTTTCGTAACCACCCATCACACCATAGATGTGATTGCCTTTTTCCCAACCTTCCTTAGAGAACTTACCAGGAAGGATGGTTTCGAAGTCTGCCTGTCTTGCAGAAACGAAAACGAAGAGGTTGGTCGATTTAGAAATAGAAGTACCTTTATTGGTTTTTGCACTTGCAAGCGCCCAGCTGCACACGTTACCATTGTTGATGTCTGTTGCAGTTGCTTCACCCACCCACTGCGCTTTCACGCCTGAAGGAGTAGTGTAGGTTCCGGCTTTGTAATCAGCCTCAGAACGGAAGTCGATGATGGCATAAGTGAGACCCTTTGCCTCCATGTCGCTGATATACTTTTCAAGAGTAGCCTTGTCATACACCTTCTGGAAATATCCAAGTTTTTCCGAGCTGCTTGAGCTACAACCTACTGCGCAAAGAGCCACGATACCGGCAATAAGCGCCAAAATGAAATGTTTAATGTTTTTCATTTAACCTATTATAAAATATAAATATGCGACAAAGATAATAAATTATTTCTTAATTTGCACCCTTTGAGTGGCACCGAATGATTTATTTCGGATGTCTATCTGTGCGATGGCATTGTCTGCCAAAGCCGCAAACGCCATACCTGTGATGCTGTCTGGGTTGGCTGCAACCGGCACACCGCCATCTCCGCCTTCACAAATACTCTGCACGATAGGGATCTGACCAAGCAAAGGAACATTCATTTCCTCGGCCAGTTTCTTGCATCCTTCCTTGCCGAAAAGGTAGTATTTGTTGTTTGGCAGTTCGGCAGGCGTAAACCAAGCCATGTTTTCCACCAAGCCAAGGATTGGCACATTCACCTTGTCGCTGGTAAACATGGAGATACCCTTTCTCGCATCGGCAAGCGCCACTTCCTGCGGGGTAGATACCACGATGGCACCGGTAATGCCGAGGGTCTGCACCAAGGTAAGGTGAATATCGCTTGTGCCAGGAGGCAAATCGAGCACGAAATAATCCAGTTCTCCCCAGTCGGCATCGAGAATGAGTTGCTTCAGCGCATTGCTCGCCATGCCCCCTCTCCAAAGGACCGCATCTTCTTTATTCACAAAGAACCCGATTGAGAGCAATTTCACGCCGAACGCTTCCTCTGGCACAATCTTGCCATCGTCTGTCGCAACCGGACGCGCGTCTTCTATGCCAAACATCTTTGGTGCGCTCGGACCGAAAATATCAGCATCCAGCAGGCCGACTTTGTAGCCTTTCTGCGCAAGTGCCACAGCCAGATTGGCTGCGATGGTGCTCTTTCCCACACCACCCTTTCCGCTGCTTACAGCGATGATGTTTTTCACACCAGGGAGCGGATTCTCGGGATCCACCTGGCGCTGTGGCTGTGCGAAAATGGTGGAGATGTTGCCTTTTATTTCGACATCCGGACTGATATAAGTAAGGATGGCCGATTCGCAGGCTTTCACCAACGATGCGGCAAACGGATCTTTTTCACGAGGAAACACCAGTGAGAAACTGACCTTCATGCCGTCGATTCTAAGGTCGTCGGCAATCATTTCCTCTTCTATGATACTTTTACCAGTGCCAGGATAGCGCACATGGTTCAACGCTTCTTTGATTAAATTAGGATATAGAGTCATCTGTCAGGATTATTTATAACAGTTGGCAATAGAGTCTTCTATGATGTCGGTCATTACATCTTTGATGTCGAGACCAGCCGCACGCACCTGCTGAGGAATGAAACTTGTGGCGGTCATACCCGGATTGGTGTTGACTTCCAACAGGTTGATTTTCCCATCTGCGGAGATGATGTAATCCACACGAATGAGTCCGTGAGCGCCAAGTGCGTCATAAATAGCACTTGTCTGCGCTTGCACACGGGCTGTGACTTCCGCGCTCAAACGAGCTGGAGTGATTTCCTCCACCTGGCCTTTGTATTTTGCATCGTAGTCAAAAAACTCGTTGTGCGATACCACCTCTGTGATTGGAAGCACGACGGTCTTTTCAGCAGTCTTATAAACCCCACATGTGATTTCTGTGCCTGTCATCAGGCTTTCAATCATCACCTGTGGCCCTTCATGCAACGCTTTTTCAATAGCGGGAACAATCTGGTCTGCAGCCTTCACTTTGGTCACGCCATAACTGCTGCCACCGGCATTGGGCTTCACAAAACATGGCAACCCCATTTCTGCGGCAATCCTGTCCGCATCCACCGACTGACCTTTGGTCACCACCACCGATTTTGCGACATTGACGCCAAAGGCTTTAAGGAAATGGTTGCAGGCAAATTTGTTGAAAGTAATGCTCGCCGCCAACACATTGCAACAAGAATATGGGAGATGCAACAACTCGAAATACCCCTGGAGTTTACCGTCTTCACCAGGCACACCATGGATGGTGACATAAGCACAGTCGAACTTCACCTTCTCCCCATTGGAACGGGTGAACGAAAAATCGTTTTTATCTATCACATAGTTGGCATCACCGTCTTGCGCCAACCACTCGTCGCCCACGATGGTGACAATATTGAGGTTATACTTTTCTTTGTCGATAAACGAATAAATACCAGCCGCACTGCGAAGCGATACTTCCTTCTCGCTCTGCTCTCCGCCGGCCACTATGGCAATGTTTTTTTTCATTTCAATATAATATGAAATCAACTTTATTAATTCACTGAAAAACAATCATTTCTTAGGATGCCAGAATATTATTTCTCGTTCAAATAGACGATGAGCCAAAAAAAAGCAGTAATTCGGGCATGACAAAAGTAAGGATTAAAAGCGAGAATATCTTCAGTTTCCGCCGAATTTTTATCACTTTGTGGAAGAAAGAAATGCTATTTTTCGAAAAAAATATTGCACATTTGCAGAAGAATCCATTATCAGTCATAACGGGCATCCATTGCACCTTTCAGATTCATTTCAAAACATTTTGAAAATCCACATACAGAAATCTCCAACAAAAATTTTACAACTTCTAAAAACCTATAATATGCATAAAGAAGATTTCGCAAAATATAAGGGGAAGAAAATCGTCTTTAAAAAAGTAACCGCATTCCCAGACGTGAAGATCCAGTTTGTGACATCATTCCCAGACTATAAAATCAAAATCGCAAGTGACAAGTCTTTCGCCGCAACAGAAATCATCAAATATCAAGAAGTTACCGCATTCCCAGACGTAAAATTGCAGCAAACCACCAGTTTTGAAGATTTTCAGATATATTTTGAATAAGAGTGACCTCTAATTCGTCATTTTTTAAGTAAACGTAATTGCTCATGTCTCCAGAACTTGAAAACCGCATCCAGCAATCGGTGGAACTTTTCATGCAAGGTTATGGCTGCAGCCAAAGTGTGGTTGCCGCATTTGCCGACCTCTACGGAGTGGACGACCAGACAGCCAAACGCATGGCGGCCGGATTTGGCGGCGGTGTCGGCAGAATGCGGATGATGTGCGGCGCAGTCTCGGGACTGGTCATGCTGGCCGGTCTCGATTGCGGACAAACAGAAGGAAGCGACAAAGAAGGAAAAGCTGCCTGCTACAAAGTGGTACAAGATTTGCTGGCAACATTTAAGGAACGCAACGGTTCTGTAATCTGCGCCGAACTGCTCGGCATGAACGGATGCAAAGTAGTGACCGACACCAACATCCCCGACGAGCGAAACGCTGAATACTACAAAAAACGCCCGTGCGCCAAAAAAGTGGAAAGCGCAGCCAGGATTTTCGCAGAATATCTGGCACAGAAACAAGAATTGTAATGTTGCAATTTTTTTGAAGTCAACAACAAAAAATCCGATGCAATCTTACATACCGATACACAGCCGCCTTCCTTTATATTATCTTTACATCACAAATAAAAATGATTGTTTAACCTTTTAATATATAATGCTATATGGGACTTCTTAAAAACCTTTTTTTGCTTGGAGCGGGAGCCGTAGCCGGCATCTTGGCCTACAAAAACAAAGAACAAATCAAGGAAATGGGGCAGAAAGCTGCCAACGCCGCAAAAGAAAAGATAAACGAGTTTAGCAACGACGACCAGACTGCCAACGCTCAATCAAACGGAGAGCAGGCTGAAGGTAATAACGCTTAGAAGAGACCGCCTTTGCAACGCTCTCTGCAAGTAGCGTTTCATTTCATCAACTAAAAAAACGGAGGCTATATGTTATTCGATGACGACGAAGATGACGACCTGTTCGGAAGATCTCACAGAAACTCCCACAAATCCGACAGATTTGAAAACTCCCACGACTTCGACAGATTTGAAATCTCCCACGATTTCGAGAGTGAACCAACCGACATGGATTTCATGATACACAATCCAAAAGTCGATATTTGGGAAACCACGCACCCTGGAGAAGCCATAGATCCTCTCTACCAGCTTCGTAAAAGTTTTTACGGCGGAGACGATTGGGATAAAGACTGACACAAAAAAGTTCCACCAGAAACTGGCGGAACTTTTTTTATGATCCTTTATGGGATGAAACCATTTCTTAATTACTCACCTACTGGAGAACCTGTAACCTGATATGCCGCAGCAGGAGAAAAGTCCTGCATACCTTCCACACAAGACAATTTTCCGTTTTCCATGCTGAGTTGAGGCTGGAATTTAATAGTCTCCCCATTGCTGTTTGTAATGGTGATTTTCATGTTCGGACAGATTTCACTGATGTTTCCCTTGACCAGGATAGGGCTGCCGTTTTCCGACTTGTAATAGGTGGCACCACTGTCTTCGGCCTTCTCTTTTGTGGCCATTTCCATAGTAAACTCGCTGACGACCACTTTTGCCTGAGCATCACGAGGGACAATCAAATAAGTCTCATACCCCTGAGCATCCACTGTGAAACCATTGAAATTTTTGAGAATGGCAATATCTTCAGCCATCTTTTCATAACGGCCATCTCCCTTAAACTTTTCAAAAGAAGCGTAGCCACCCAAATAAGCAACAGCCACCTTAGCGTTTTGAGCCCATTCTATCTTCAATTCATTTCCCGCATCCGCAGTCTTTAAAGGTTCCTGAACTGCTGCAGCATCCTGATTAGATGGTTCATTGTTGGTTGAAGAAGGAGTGTTGCTGCATGCTGAGATACCCAGTGCAAACAATAGCAGTAAGCTTGAATAGTATTTCATTTCGTTACGTTTTAAAATTTTCGCAAAGATATTCAACAAAAAACAATTTTGCAAAATTTTAACATCTTCTGGGAATAGTTTGGACTGAAATCAGTAAATTTGTTTTTTAATTGCTAACTGTGCAAATTCCAGAGATATTCTTCGTAAAATAAGCAAAGGTGAAATACAGGGTTATCGTCATATTGGGTATCACCATGTCGCTCCTCGTCATCGGTTTGTTTGGCATCGAATACGCATTCGTCAGCCAAATGGCGGAAGTAAGGCAGGAGCAGTTTGACGAAACGGTCAAGCGGACATTGGCACAGACCATGCGCGCCCTTGAAGAGCAAGAGACCATGCGCTACATCGACAAGGAGATGGCCTACAAACCAATCACTTTCCTTGGCGACACACTGCCCTACCAGCTGCCCATGTTCTCTTCGAGATCCGACAGTAACTCCACCACCAGAGTAAGACCCGAAGTGTATATCTCCACCAAGCACGGAGAGCACACCTTCGAGCAAACCTCGCGCACGTTGCAAAACAAGCTGAGGGAACGCTACAACAAGGAAAGAGCGCAACTCGACGACGTACTCATCAGGATGCTCGTTTCCACCAGCCCGAAGGAACTTAATGACAGGCTCGACGTTAAGTACCTCGAACAGGTGCTCAACAGGGAACTTGACAACAACGGCATCAACCTGCCGCACTACATCATCGTGGTCGCCAAAGACGGAAAAGAGTTTTACAACGGAAAACCAGAAGGACTACGCAGAGGGAAAGATTACTACACACAAGCCCTCTACCCCAGCGATCCTTCTCCGCTCAACCATTACCTGAAACTCTTTTTCCCGACAAAAGACAGTTACCTCGCACAGCAGATGACGCTGATCACCCCTTTCTTCATCGTCACACTGCTCATCCTCGCGGTGTTTATCTTTACGCTGACCATCATCTCCAAGCAGAAGAAAATATCGGAAATGAGAACCGACTTCATCCACAACATGACGCACGAACTCAAAACTCCGGTGTCTTCCATCTCACTCGCATCGCAAATGCTCAATGATGAAGCGGTCGGCAAATCACCGAAAATGCTCAAGCACATCGGCAACGTCATCAACGATGAAACGAAAAGGCTGCAGCAACAAATTGAGAAAGTGCTGCAGATGTCGCTCCTCGAAAACGAAAACAGCGCACTTAAATGCAAAGAAATCGACATCAACGAACTTTGCCTCAACGTTGCGCAAAACTTCGCGCTCAAAGTGCAGGACAAAGGCGGCGACATTGACGTGCAACTCGAAGCCGACGACCCTTTCATTTGGGCCGACTCGCTGCATATCACCAACATTGTCTATAACCTCATGGACAATGCGCTCAAATACACGCCAAACAACCCTTTGCTCAAAGTGAAGACTTGGAACAACGGAAAGTTTGTGTATTTCAGCATCAGCGACAACGGACTCGGCATCGCCAGTGAACACATCAAACACATATTCGAGAAATTCTACCGAGTGCCTACCGGCAGCGTTCACAACGTAAAAGGCTTCGGACTCGGACTCGCTTATGTCAAAAAGGTTGTCAATGACCACAAAGGCGAAATCACAGTGGACAGCAAACCGGGAAAAGGTACCACCTTTACCGTCAAACTGCCCGTTTTCAATTCCAACTGATTTTTATCTCACGATATAACTCCAGCAATTATGGACAAACTCATAAAAATTCTGCTGTGCGAAGACGATGAAAACCTCGGCATGCTGCTCAGCGAATACCTTGAAACAAAAGGCTATAGCACCGACCTCGAAAAAGACGGAGAGGCAGGCTTCAACGCCTTCACGAAAAACAACTACGACATCTGCATTCTCGATGTGATGATGCCAAAGAAAGACGGACTGACTCTCGCCAGAGAAATCAGAAATATCAACGAAAATATCCCTATCATCTTCCTCACCGCTAAAACCATGAGGGAGGACATCCTCGAAGGCTTTAAGGCCGGGGCAGACGATTACATGACCAAACCTTTCAGCATGGAGGAACTCATGATGAGGGTACAAGCCATTCTCCGACGCACCAACACCAAACGCACACACGTCAGACTCGTCTATAAAATCGGTAAATTCACCTTTGACTCTCAGAAACAACTCTGGTACGACGAAAACGGTGTCGCCGACAAGATGACCAGCAAGGAGAGCGAACTGCTCAACCTCCTTTGCGAAAATGCCAACAACATGCTTGAACGAAGCTACGCGCTTAAAACCATCTGGATGGAAGACAACTTCTTCAACGCCAGAAGCATGGATGTCTATATCACCAAACTCAGAAAAAGAATCAAAAACGACCCAAGTGTCGAAATCATGAACATTCATGGGAAGGGGTACAAAATCGTTATTCCTAACCAAGAGTCCGACGACTAATCTTATCCATCGTCCTCATTACGGAATGTTTATATATCTTGGCGAAGACTATACATCATGAACACTAAACTCACCATCATCGCTCTTGCATTCTCTGCCCTGACCGCTCAAGCGCAGAAAACAATAGCCTACACCCACGCCGACAAACTTTATTTCGACGGCAGGGAACAAATGGACCAGCGCAATTATGCAGTCGCCTTCAGGCACTTCAACGAATATATTGAAAACCAAAACGAAGCCGAACGAAACACTTTCGTAGCAGAAAGCGAATTCTACAGGGCTGTCTGCGCCTACAACATGGGCTACTACGAAAGCGGCAGAATGCTCGACCAGTTTCTCATCTCGTGCCCTTGCAGCCCACACGCCAGCAAGGCCAGACTGCTCCGAGGCATCACCTACTACAACAAAGACAAATTCATCGAGGCCTCCGATTCTTGTTTCGCAAAAATCGACGACGAACAACTCTCGCCTGAAGACAGAGACCTCTACCACTTCCACTACGGATACAGCCTGCTGCAACAACAGAAATACAGTGAGGCCAAAGTCCAGTTCAACCAGGTGGACAATAAAAACAGCAGTTACGGACAGGCAGCGCAATACTATGCCGCCTACATCGATTACTCGCAACAGCACTACGACAACGCACTTCCTACATTCCTGGCTCTGCAAAACAACCAGGAATATGCCCACGTCGTGCCTTACTACATCGCACAGATCTACTATTCAAAAGGCATGTACGACAAGGTGCTGGAATACGGACTCGGTCTCGTGGAGGCGAACCCAACCAATGAAAACAACGCCGAAATATACCGACTCATCGGCGAAAGCTACTACCAGCGAAAGGACTACAACAACACCATCAAATACCTTTCGCTCTACGAACAGCGCATCAAACGCATCTACCGCAGCGACGCCTACATGCTCGGCGTTGCCTACTACAACGCCAACAACTACAAAGAAGCCATCCCACGCCTGCAGAAAGCAACCGTGCAGACCGACGACGCCATGGCGCAAAACGCCTACCTCTACCTCGGCAGCAGCTACATCAAACTCAACGACAAAAACAGCGCACGCCTTGCTTTTGAATCGGCTTCCAAACTAAACTTCGATAAAAACGTGAAGGAGGAAGCGCTCTACAACTACGCTTTGCTCGTTTACGAACAATCTTATTCTCCTTTCAACGAGAGTGTGACCGCCTTTGAAAGTTTCCTCGATCAGTTCCCTGAATCAAAGTACAACGAACGCGTGTTCAACTACCTCGTCAACGTGTACCTCACCACCAAAAACTATCAGGCTGCCTACGCTTCCATCCAGCGCATCAAAAATCCATCGCCAAGCGTTAAGGCGGCGCGCCAGCGTGTGCTGTTCTGCATGGGTATCCAGGAATTCAACAACAACGACCTCAACAAAGCCAACGAATGGCTGACTAAGAGCCTGGAAGACCGCCAAAGCAGCTACGACCTGGAGGCACAGGCACTCTACTGGAGAGGCGAATCGTTTTACAGAATGGGAGACTATGACAAAGCAACCAGCGACTTCACCGATTTTGTCAATTGCGTGGGCGCAAGAAAGACCGACGTCTTCAACCTTGGCCACTACAGCCTCGGCTATTCCTACTTCGCTAAGAAAGACTACAAAAACGCACTTACCTGGTTCCGCAAATACGTCAACCTCGAAGATAAGAACGTAACACTCCAAGCCGACGCCAGCAACCGCGTGGGCGACTGCTACTACAACGCACGCGACTTCGCCAACGCAATGAGCAGTTACGGAAAAGTATTTGCGCTCAACGGTCCGGGTGCCGACTACGCTTGCTTCCAGCAGGGTTTCATCCAAGGCTTGCAGAAAAACTACACCGGCAAAATCGCCACACTGGAAAAACTGCTCAACACCTACAAGCAAAGCGAATACCAGCCCGACGCCATCTATGAAATCGGGCTGAGCCACATTATGCTCGGAGAGAACGAAAAAGCCATCACACGCTTTACCGAACTCAACCGCACCTTTTTCCACAGCCCTCTTGCCCGCAAAGGACGTCTGCAGATCGCTATGCTATACGACGACATGGGCAAAACCGACGACGCCATCAAAGCCTACAAGCAAATTGTAGATCTCTACCCTCAAAGCGAAGAGGCCAGCACCTCACTGGAAAGTTTGAAACAGATCTACGTGGAAAAAAACAGCGTGAGCGACTACGCAGAATACATCAACTCGCTCGGAGGCCTCGCCACCTTCTCTGCCACGGAAGAAGACTCCCTCACCTATGTGGCGGCTGAAAAACTTTACACCAAAGGCGACTACGCGCAAGCTGCGCCAAGCCTCAAGAGTTTCAACGAGAAATTCCCTAACAGCCCTTACCGCATCAACGCCCACTACGCCCTCGCCAACAGTTACCTCAAACTCGGAGACAACGACCGCGCAAAAGAGGAATACGTCTATGTGAGCGAACAACCCGGCGTATGGCAAGCTGGCGTTTCTCTCGTCAGACTTTCAGAAATCTACTTCACGCAGAAAGAGTTCATCTCCAGCGTCAACGCCAGCAGAAAAGTCATCGGCATGACACAGAAGACCGATGTGAAAGCCAAAGCGCAACTCAACATCATGAGATGCTTCAACGAACTGGGCGAAGCCGATTCCACCATCGAGGCGGCAGATGCCATCATCAAAGGCAACAACATCGAGCCAGCCAACACCCGTGAAGCCCTCTACCTGCAGGCTAAAGCATACGAGAAACTGGAAAAGACCATCGACGCAAGGGCAAACTACACCAAACTCGCAGCCAACACGATGGACGAATATGGTGCGGAAGCCAAGTATCTGATCGGGGTATATCACTACCACGACAACAATCTGGATGCTGCAGAAAAAGAAGTGTTCAGTTTCATTGAAATGAACACACCACACCAATATTGGCTCGCAAAGTCGTTTATCCTTTTGTCTGACATCTATTTGAATCAGGGCAAAAACTACGAGGCGAAGCAATTCCTGCTCAGTCTGCAGGAAAACTACGACAACACCAACGATAACATCGGCACAGAAATCAAAGCACGTCTCTATGAGATAGAATCAAGAGAAGCCAAACAGGTGAAACAATAATATGAAGAAGTCTTTAAGAATGAAACAGCATATTCACACCGCACAACTCGCAGCATGCTGCCTTGCCGCCTCTTGCTGCGCCCAACTCACGTTTGCCCAGACCAATCAGGCAACCGATACCAGCATGGTAAGAAAGATAGAAATCGTACGAGACTACAATCCTACCATCAAAGAAGCCAGCAAAATCAACACCATGCCCGAACTCAAAGACGAAACCACCAAAAAGATGGACGTCAACTACTCGATTTGGGCCACCCCTGTAAACCCTACCAGCGACAGTGTTCCCGCTCTGGACTACGCACTCGCTGAAAAAACAGGCACCACACCACAACGTGAAGGCTACCTCCGACTCGGCGGCGGCAACTACACTTCATTCCTCGGCGAAGCTTATGTACCTGTCTGGACCACAAAAGTCAATAAATTCAGCGTCTATGGCAAGCATAACTCCTCTTTTGGGAAAGTGAGACTCACCAGCAAACTCTACGACGGACTGGCAGACGATTTCAGAGTGAAAGCGACTACCAACGAAAACTTCCTCAAAGCCGATTATGCCCACAATTTCAAGCGCGGACGCGAACTGAGCGCATACGCCGACTTCGGTTACAATGGCTTCAACTACTACGGCTACGACATGAAGGAGCAGAGCAACAGAGACGTGAAATACGCCTATGACCGCGACCAAGCCTTCACCAACTTCGACGCAGGACTCCGCTTCCGCAGCAAACACTTCATCGACAAATGGAGTTACGACGGACAAACCAACTACCAACTTTTCCACACCCAAAACGGACTCAACGAACACACCATCCTCACCAAACTGGGAGGCAAGTATATTGTGGACAACGGACACCTGGGCGTTGATCTCGAAATGTCTAACATCTTCCTCGGACTGCCGACCGACTCGTTCCCTTTTGATTTCAACAAATCTCAAAACACCAACAACGAGACCGTCATCATCGTCAAACCCGCCTATGTGGCAAAAGGCAAAAACAGCATGCTCAACATCGGTGTGAAAGGGGCATTCTGCTTCGGACAAGGACGTCCGGCCTCTGTCATGCCAGACATCTGGGGAAACATCGCCATCAATCCACAATATTGGTACCTCTACGCAGGTGTCACCGGTGATATGCAGGTCAACAGTTACCGCAATATGGCGCAGGAAAACCGATACATCGCACTCGACAACCGCGCGGAAGACACGTATGTGCCAATCGATGTCTATTTCGGAAGCAAAGTGAATGTGATGAAGAAAGTGCTGCTCGACCTCAACGTCGGTTATAAAGTCATCAACAACCCTTATTTCTTTGTCAACAAGCAACTGGGCAACGAACTAACCGTCACTGCCGAAAACGACAGTATTAACAGACAGTTCTATGGTAGTTTCTACGATCTCGTCTATGGCTCAAAAGAAGGGTTGTTTACAATAGGATGGGGCATCACCAGCCAGTTCTGGCACGAAAAAGCCGAAATCTTAGTCAAAGGGAAATACAACAAATGGGCGCTCAACAAAAACGAAACCGCCTGGATGAAACCAGAGGTGGAATTGCTTGCTCAACTCAGCGTCATGCCAGTTAAAGACCTCCGTATGTATGTAGCCTATAATCTCATCGGAGGCAGAAAAGCGTTGGTAAATGATGCGAAAATAAGCATGAACAACGTCAGCGACCTCAGCATCGGAGCCGATTACAAAGTGCTCAGTTGGCTCAATATTTTCGCCAGAGCAAACAATATCCTTTCCAACGAATACGACCGCTATTACTACGGATACGCAAGTCAGCACTTCAACATCCTCGGCGGTTTGTCTCTCATCTTCTAAAAAGATGTTCAGACGCTATGAATGAAACCGTATTTTATTACATTATGTACATAGGAATGCTATTGGGAATAGCACTATGCATTTATCAATGGAATGAACGTACTGAAAGAAATGAAAAGTCTTACGAAGACAATAATAGGAGACTGCTGTGCTTTGCCGTGATTGCTGCCGACATCATGTTGAAAGATGGTTATGCCACCACAGCCGAACTGAATGTTGCAAAGACATACATCGCCAACAACTTCACAGAAGCAGAGGGGAAAAGAATCCTCTCTATGATGAAAAGTTTTATCCAGAAAAATTCAAAACTGAACAGCGGCAGATTTGCGGAGTTGGCAGCCACCTATTACACCTATAAGGAACGGCAGAACATGGCGCACATATTCTTCCAGATTGCCAACTTTCATGGAGGAATATGCAACACGGAGTGGGTCACCCTTTGCCATGTAATCCAAAACATGAAACTGACCAAAACAGACCAAATAAACATCATTTCCTACTACCAGCACTTCACCACCGGCAGAGACAAAGCAAATGACGCTAAAGATTATGATGGGTTTGACTCGGTCAACAGCAATTCAGTGGAAAACAAATGTCTTCAGATTCTGGGATTGGAACCTGGTGCCACATTGGCAAACATCAAAGAGTCTTACAGAAAACTCGTAAAGCAATATCATCCCGACCGACTTCCTCAAAATCTGTCGGAAACCGAGCGGGAGAATGCTGTAAAAAAATTCCGCAATGTCCAAAAAGCCTACGAGAAATTGCTGGAAATAAAAGGATGAAAACAACTAAAAGAATCGTTCCTCATACAAAACCGTCAAAAGCAGTTGCCAGTCCATGCAACTGCTTTTTTCTCAATAAAACTCAAAAAATATGTAATGGTGTCATTATGTGTCAAAAATGATGCATAATTTTGTATCAGAATTAAAGAACATCACAATAAAAAAGTTGGAGGTGTCGCAAATTCTGATTAAATTTGAATTGAACAATAGATAATAACTAAAACATTAAAAATACAATGGCAGAAGAAATTGAAGACGGCACATTGAATTTTGATTCAGAAATGCCAGAAACTAATAAAAAAGGAGCAAAAGACACCAATGCTCGCCCTCAGCCTTCGGCTGACAAACTGAAAGCGCTTCAACTCGCCATGCAGAAGATTGAGAAAGACCTTGGAAAGGGTACCATCATGCGCATGGGCGATGAGAATATTGAAGACGTACAGGTGATTTCAACAGGTTCTATTGGCCTCGACCATGCCCTTGGAGTAGGTGGTCTGCCAAAGGGACGAATCATCGAAATCTATGGTCCGGAATCGTCAGGTAAAACCACTCTCGCCATCCATTGTATTGCAGAAGCGCAGAAGCAGGGCGGTATTGCCGCCATCATCGACGCCGAACACGCATTCGACCGTTTCTATGCTGCCAAGTTGGGTGTGGATGTAGATAACCTGCTCATCTCTCAGCCAAGCAGTGGTGAGGAAGCCCTTGAAATTGCCGACCAACTCATCCGCTCGTCTGCCATCGACATCGTAGTTATCGACTCAGTTGCTGCGCTGACACCGAAAGCAGAGATTGAAGGTGACATGGGCGATAACAAAGTAGGCCTCCAGGCGCGTCTGATGAGCCAGGCTTTGCGTAAACTCACCGCCACCATCAACAAGACCAACACCACCTGCATCTTCATCAACCAACTCCGTGAAAAAATCGGCGTGATGTTTGGCAACCCTGAAACAACTACCGGTGGTAATGCGTTGAAGTTCTACGCATCCGTTCGTCTCGACATCCGTCGTGTGACTCAAATCAAAGACGGCGACGAAGTCATCGGTAACCAGACACGCGTCAAAGTCGTTAAAAACAAGGTGGCACCTCCTTTCCGCAAAGCCGAATTCGACATTATGTTTGGCGAAGGCATCTCTATTTTGAGCGAAATTGTGGACTACGGTGTGGAACTGGGCATCCTCAAGAAATCGGGCTCATGGTATAGTTATGGAGAGGAAAAGATTGCGCAGGGCCGCGACGCCGCCAAGCAATATATGAAAGAACATCCCGACGTTGCCGCTGAAGTGGAGGCAAAAGTCCGCGCTGCTCTCAAAGAAAGAAAAGATTAAGAGTACCAAGATATAGGTGTATACAACATAAACGAGGCTGCTCCAAAATGGTGGAACAGCCTCGTTTTATTCGTTTTCTATTCTTCTTTTTCGTTAACATCCTAATTATTTAAGAGGTTATTTAGGTGATATACATAAAAAACAGTAATTTTGCACCGCAAAATAAGGAGGGAAGAAATTCTCGCCAAACATTAAAAAAACTATTTATTTTATGAAGAAAATTTTCATGGTTATTGCTATGGCAGTAGCTGCCATTACAGCAAATGCTCAGCAATTCCGCATCACCCCTCACTTGGGTCTTGGGTGGATGCATTTCTCACAACCTAGTGGTAGTGATGACGTTAAAAACCAAGGTTTTGCGTTTTTAGGTGGTGCTGAATTTGAATATTACCTGACAGAGAAATTCGGTGTGTCAGCAGGTCTTGACTACGTTTTCAGCAGATCAGACAAAGATAAAGACTCGATGTATGGTGACGACTGGATGTATTACCAGCACTCATACCTCAACATTCCTGTCCTTGCCCAATATCATTTTGGCAGCCTCGCAGTGAAAGCCGGTGTTCAGCCTGCATTCCTTATCTCTGCAGATTATCACGATGCAAAAGGTGATACTCACTCAGAAAAAGATGGATATAAGTCGTTCAGCCTCTCACTCCCTGTAGGTCTCTCTTACGACTTCAAATTCCCTCTCACTCTCGACCTTCGCTATGCTATTCCTCTCACAAAGCAGAACAAAGAAGGTGACTTTGACGTGAAGCAGACAACAGTTGCTCTCACATTTGGCTATCGCTTTTAATTTGAATTACATTGTTTACACTTAATAAAACTAAAAATGAAGAAATTCCTTTCAATGTTTGCCTTCGTGGCAGCACTCGTTCTCGGTGCTCTTTCTTTCACTTCTTGCAGCAGCAGTGATGATGATGATGACAAGAAAGAACCAACCTACAAGTTCAAAATGGAACTTACTTTCGACACAGAAAATGAAGCTACAAAGCAGAATTATAGTTACACAAGTATGACAAACAATCTCAAAAGAATTTTTGAGGAATCTGATGCCATTGAACTCACCGAGAAAGAAGCTCTTGACAAATGGGAAAGAATCTCGTCAAGCGCAGATGAAATGGTAAAAAGTTCTCTTCAAGCTGCAATAATTAGCACTGGAGACTATACCATCAAGGCAACTCTCGTTCTCCTCAAAAACGGCGAAATATTCCAGAGAAAAGTTTATTCAGCGAAGTAATATTGCTGTTGTACAATAAGATTAGGTGTGTATCAGTGTGATACGCACCTATTTTTTTATTTGTCAACCCGTCAACAATTCTACAAAGATTATCTATCGTTACAGATGTTTGCTGTACATGGTATAGAAGTCACAAAAAAGTATAGAAGTCACAAAAATTTTTGTCCTATTTTTACATAAATAATTATTCGTAAATCTTTTCCTTTGCGCAAAAAAAGAAAATGAAAAGATATACCATTCGGTTAGAACAACCACAAGAACAATTCATAGTTGAAAACTTGGTACGCGAAGCTTTTTGGAATGTTTACCGCCCTGGTTGCTTGGAGCATTACGTGCTACATTGCCTTAGAAACGACAACGATTTTATTCCTGAACTAAACTTTGTATTAGAAGTTGATGGCCGACTGATAGGACAGTGTATGTGCATGAAGGCCCAAATAGCACAAGACAACGGCGAAAAACTCCCAATTATGACACTTGGACCTATTGGCATCATTCCAGAATATAAACGCAAAGGATATGGCAAGATATTGCTCGACTTCACACTCGAACAAGCCTCAAAGATGGGTTTTGGAGCAGTGTGCTTTGAGGGAAACATCCAGTTTTATGGTAAAAGCGGATTTACTTACGCCTCTACCTTCGGCATCCGCTACCACGGCTTACCCGAAGGCGAAGATGCCTCATTCTTCTTATGCAAGGAACTGAAAACAGGATTTCTTGAAGGTGTCACTGGTGAATATGCTACGCCACAAGGCTATTTCGTAGATGAAAATGACGCTGAAGAATATGACAAATTGTTTCCAGCAAAGGAAAAACTCAGATTACCTGGACAATTATGGTGAATGAAAAATGATCAATTTCCAATCACATAAACCCGATATTCGTCTTACCCCCTTCATTAAAAGTTACTTTTGGGGCAAAGACGACAATGCGCCATTGGTTCAACGTATTGTACCCAATGGAGAAATGGGTTTGTGTATCTATCGCGGAAATTATGTTTGTTATAGCGATGTAGGTAAGGTTACAGGTTGTTTGTCGGGACAGCACATTCACTATCAAGACATAATGTCAGATGGAAAAATTGAGATCGTTGGTGTTCACTTCACTGTTTTAGGTGCACATCTGTTTTTCCAATTACCTATGGCCGAACTTTATGGGCAGACAGTAAGAATAAACGACTTAAATGATTTAGGCCTTACTGAGCTGGAAGAACAAATAATGCTGGCTTCCGATTCTAATACCTATTGGCAGTTGTTCGATTCTTTCTTTTTAAGACGAATAGCAGAAAGTCAAATAGATATCTTAAATATTAAGAGGCTGCAGCGTGCCATTGCCTATGGCCAACAACACACATCCAACACCAGGATTATTGACGTTGCTACGGCATCATGTTTAAGTCAAAGACATTTTACCCGCATATTCACCAATGTGGTAGGAATGCCACCCAAAGATTATTTACGTCTGCAACGCTACCATAAAGCCTTGCACGATTTGAAAGTCGGTGGTTGCACTGCAACAGAGATAGCTTGGAACAATGGATACTATGATTTTTCACATTTGTCAGCCGACTTTAAACTAATAACCGGACTATCGCCAAAACAATTGTTAAAAGACTCTGCCAACGACGACGATGCCGTCGGTTGGAGGTTGTGAGCGCCGCTTGTCATTTTGGATCATACAAAAAGGGGGAAACCGTTTGGTTTCCCCCTTTCTATTGGTTTGTCTGTCAGGACCCTGTTTATTTCACAATGTAACGGTGTGTTTCACCCGTATTTGATTTCAACAAGTAAACACCCTTGACAAGATTCTTTTCGCCCATTACCTGTTCAAGGTTGTCACCAGCCTCCACCTTGCCAACCACAATGCCAATCGGATTGTAGATGGTATAAGACTTTTGGGTGTCGGCTTCAACCATCTTATCAGATGTCAGGTCAACTTCTTCGAAAGTGAACTTGTCGATGTCAAAGTAATTACCATCCACCAACAATTTCAAGACGTGTTCGCCTTCGGTAAGGGTAACCTCCTGTGAAACTTCTTTGAGCACATCCCAGTCGCCGGTATTTGTAGCGCTGATAGGATCGCAAAGGTCTTTATCGTCAAGTGCGAAGTGGAAAGCGGCATTGTCGTTGTCGGTAGAAACCACAGCAGTCACATTATATCTGCCGGTTTTTGCCACATTCACGGTGTAAGCCAACCATTCATCCACCATAGTCCAACCTACGATAGTTCCGTTTTCGGTTTTCTTGATGTCAACGCCTTCTGTTCTGAAAGCCTCACCTTGGTTCTTGGCTTCATTGTCGCTGTAAGCGACGCCCTTCCCGCCAAAGTCAAACTCCTCTGCCTCGATGGTACCCGGTATGGCAGCCGCCACCCCATTATATGGTTCTTGAATCAACTCAAACTTGATCCAATCGAGGTCGAAATATGGTTTGTCGATCACCAGGGTAATCTGGTGCTCACCAGCAGGCAGATTCACTGTGCCTTTTATTTCCTTGTAGGCATCCCAACTGCCAGTTGAAGGGACAGCAGTAGCCTTGGTGACATCCTCGCCATCGACCTGGAAATGGAACTGAGCGTTTTCGTTGTCCGTAGCGGCATTTATAGTCCAATGGAACTTGGTAGCGTCTGCGATGTCAACAGTATAGGTCAGCGATTCGCCTTCAGCCATCCAGCCGATAGAGTAATTTCCGGCAGCGTTTTTCTTGATATCGACACCGTCCTCGCGGTATTCACCACCTTCGTTTTTCTTGTCAGTGTCGTGGTAACCCTTACCTTCGCCGCCAAGGTCGTAATCTTCAGCCTGAATCAGACCAGGGATGGCAGCAGGGACACCATTGAAAGGAGCCTGTGGAACATTCGTGCTTGTTCCGTCACAAGACGGATTGTTGACCTGCGCCCATTCCTTATACCATTTGAAGCAGGCCACGCCACTCGCTTCTTCAGGTTTTGGCTTGTCCATGAAAGCAGGCTGCACTTTGCCGGTTTTCAAGTAGGTATCCATATCCACATACACATCGGTACTGGTCAATGTGATAGAGAAGTTGCCAAAGTGATCCATCATACCCTTCAATGCGTTACCCCAAGTGGAAGTGCGCGCTGTAGCCCATGTACCATAGTTCTTACCAGTGGCAGATCCGTCGAAATTGGTGTTGTCGGTGTTGCCTGGCGACCAGTCACATTCGGTGATGACGATAGGTTTTGATTCCACATGAGGCACCTGTTTCTTCATGTTGGTAATGAAACTCTGTGTGCTGCAGTTGTTGTCCGACTGATTGTACCAACCGGAATAAACGTGGATGGCATAACCGAAGTTGTTGTCCTTGATCGGATACTTTGCATAACTCTCGTATGAAGACTGATAACCTTCACCTGGCACCCAGATGATACCGGTAAAACCATTGGCACGAATCTTATCGATGATTGGCTGGAAAAAGTCGGTCTTTGCCGGACCATTGGCAGGTCCCCATGCACCGTCGGTCGGACGGTTTCCATATTGGTCTTTCACACGTACAGGTTCGTTGGCCAACTCGATGGACAACCAACCCGCATTGGCTTTCACAAATTCGTTCTTCGAAACGATGTCCCACACATCGAGCAGATATTTCTGGTAAGCATCGCCCACCTGAATTTCTTCAGGACAAACGCCCGGCGGACGCATGATCACATAAAGACCATGGTTTTTGGCGTCTTCCGCAATCGGCAGGAAGAGTTTTTCAAGATACGTCTTCACCTTGTTGCGGTCGTAAGTGGTGGCAAGGTCGGCCTCGCCGTTGGCTTTCGCCCCGTCTTTGCGCACCCACGATGGTTCCATGTGCAGGCGGAAGATGTCGCAATACGCACCCTGCGCATTATCGGTAATGGCATCAAATATCTTTGTGAAATAGGCCTGAGCGCGGGGGCATGCCGCCTCCACATAGCCGCCAATGTCCCAACTGCTCCATCGGTTGTTGTTGAACCACATACTTGGTGTGTCCATCACACCGTGCAGGTTGACGATATTCCCTTCGGAATCTTTCAAATATTTTCCATCCACATGAAGATCTGGTGTGCATTCCAATGCGCTTGCGTCTGTAATGGATAGTCCACAGAGCAAAGCGGCAGAACACAGCAACTTCTTAAGTGTTGTAATAGTATTCATGGTATTGAGTTTATTTGTTTTTGTAGTTAATGTAGTTGTGTCTCGTCATGAGGTTACGTTGTCGTAACCGATGCAAATATACCTACCAATATGAGAAAATGGATTGTAAAATCCTCGCATCAACTATGAAAAAATAAACATCCTACCAAAATGGTATTATTTTCCACCAAAAGCCACGGAAATCAACCATCAATCACGATGTTTTTCTCTTCCCTGTAGATAACACATCCAGTTTTTTGAATGTGATCTGGTGCGGCAATTCCGCGCGCGAGAGTTTGGCGCGCAGCCATTCTTTCAGTTCTTGTTCCGTCAGCGCAGATCCTTCCCTAAGTTCTACAGTGGCGTTCAACACGCAGCCGAAATCGGAATCGGGCACGCCATAGACCTTTGAACCGACCACCTCTGGATGCTGGTTGACGACCAGTTCCACCCCCTCCGGATAGACATTCTCGCCACCACACACCACCATGTTTTTCGCAATGCCACGGTGAAAGAAATAGCCCTGCTCGTTCTTATACATAAGGTCGCCTGTACTCTGCCATTGATTCTGCGCCCCGATCATCGCCCACTTTGAGCGCACCCAAAGCGTGCCTACTCCATTCTCGCGCATCTCCCTCACATCACATTCCACCCCTTTGATGGGTCTTCCCAACGTTGTCTCTGCATTGGCGTCGAGGTCTGTCGGGGTGGCCATCATGAAAAATCCGGCCTCCGATGTTCCATAGAGGTTATACAATACGGGGCCCAAATGAGCATGGGTTTCCTCCACCAATTTTTTATCAAGGCGGTCGCCTCCGCTGATGATGCATCTGACGGTTTTCATGCGGTCTGTGGCGTTTTTCGCCTGCCACATCCGGCTCAGCATGGTGGGAACGATAGGCAACACCTCCACCTGCTCCCCGGCTATCCTGTCTAATGCCTCTTCGGTGTGGAAATGGCGCGACATACAAATCTTCTTGCCCATCGCCATGGCAACGATAAGCACACCCAGTCCGAAACCATGGTAAAACGGAAGCGCGACAAATACGCTGCTGTAATCTTGTATCCTGATAACCTTCAAGAGTGCGAAAAATGGTGGGAGGAACTGGAACAGCCCCGTTTTACGCGATGCCTCCTTGTAGTTGCCACTCGACCCTCCTGTCAGCACTGCAATCTGTCCACCCCGGTAAATATGTGGCACCTTCACCGCATCATACCTGCCGCTTTCTTTCATCTGGGTTTGCAGCGCCTCGGTGGTGATGCTTTTGCAGGGCAGATGAGCCGGCAGACATTTCTCGCTAAGTTCTTCATCGTAGATGAGGCAGTCCATCTTTCTGCTTTGGAGCAGTTTCTCCATTTTTTCCGACATTATATCACTGTTCAGCAGACGAACGTGCACTCCCAAACGTGAAAGCGCAGCCAACAGCAATGCCGACACAGCATGGTTTCTGCACAATACGCCCACCTTCATGCCTTTCTCCAGCCCATGCTCTTTGCAAAGAATCTTCGTTAAGAGCACTGCCTGCGGGTAAAGTTCCTCATAGGTGAGTCTCGTTTCCTCCGACACAAAAGCGGTCTCTTTCGCATGATATATGCGTGAGAAACGAACCAACGCCATGATGGTAAGTCCCTCACAAAGAAAACAGTAAATAAGCCTGATAAAACCCAATGGGGTGATATAATGGAGTTTATATAATGCGCGGAAAAGGGGAAATCTCATGATTGTTAAAGGAAATGGCGGTAAACAAAACGAACAACCGGAGCGAAAACGTCGGCAAATGGCTTGGAAACGCGCGCCCACCACGGCATATAGGAGTGTCTGCCGTTTAGTGCCAAATAGAGCAACACATCGGCTGCTTCTTTTGCCGAGAAAGCAGGCATCTGCCGGTAGGTGGCGTTGACGTCTGACATATCTGTATGAACAAGCGGCATATAGGCAATCTTCACCGCCACCCCATAAGTGGAATATTCGGCATCCGCTGTTCGGCACCAGACATTGGCGGCCTCTTTAGACGCATGATAGGCAGCCCATCCGGGCGCCGAAGGATATATGGTGCTGATAGACGACGTGTAGATTATCTTCCCCTTCACAGCCCGCAGATGGGGTTGAAGTGAGAGGGATAGTGCCACTAAAGAACGGTAGTTCAGGTCCATGGTCCGGTCAAAGTCGTGCAACCGGTCCAGCGAGTCGGTCAGCCTGCGGTGAATGGATTTCCCGGCATTGACAAACAGGTAATCAACATACGGACATTGGTTGCGCAAGTCTTCGCACAACTGAGTTAAAGCCTCCCTGTCGCGGAGATCTATGGCATGGTAATGGGCTGTGCAGCCTGCCTTGCCAGCCTCCTCACACAGTGCTTTCAGTTCAGCCTCAGATCTGGCAATCAGAAACAAATTGGCTTTGGCGGCAATCAGCGTTTGGGCAAGTTCCCAGCCGATACCCCGCGATGCACCTGTGATGACCACCCATTTGCCTTCAAAATGATTGCGCAGCGTTGAGTCGCTGGCCCGATGGGTGGGATATATGATTCGTTTCAGCAAATCCATTTATATCTGTTTGTCTGTGAAAGGACTTTATATTAAACTACATTTAAAGTTCATACAAAAATACCAACAAAAGGTGAGATACAAAAAAATAAGGCAATAATTATGTAAATGTCGCCATATAAACAAGTTATCTAAGTTTAGGTTTGTTTTTCAATCTGGACAAATCATGAATTTAATGGACAGAATGTGAAGTTCACAACTTGTCCGAAAGCATTTCATAATCTGTACGCCCGGCACCACAACCTTGCCCTATCTTTGCTTCACGAACTCAAGGGGTTCGCTTACAATCAGTCATTAACAATTAAACTTTACGTATTATGGAAACTAAGAAATTCATCATCGCCGCAGGTTTGACAGTATCAACAGTTGCAGCCATCGTTATCAACACGTTTGATGTAGAGCCAAAAGCCAATGACACTAACAAAATGTACATCTACAAAGACAACAAAGCCATCGACCAGCAAAACGATTCAGAAACTATCCAGTTGCTCAAAGGTCAGAAAATAGCCGGCGAGACAGAATATAATAAGACAAGACTGCCTTTCCCTTGTGAGGCATGACTGTGGGGAAAGACATTACAAATAAACGAAGGGCAGGAAAAATTTCCTGCCCTATTTGTTTGAGACGAATCTATACCTCCCCTTTTCTAATGTCTTGCCCGTTAGATGTTATCTCAAAACCGCCCGGACACTATTACCGTTCTCGCGGCCAAGATAGTCGCCCCAGTAAACACCGTTCTCGTCGAGGCGGTAATAGTACGCACCACTTGGTGAGAAATCGTTGATCTCAGAAGACCAGTAGAAGCCGTGTTGGCCGACGTAGTATAAGATCTCACCATCACGCTGACCTGCGGCAGGCAAAAAGATGGTGGCACCGTTGGCCAATGAGGTACCCAACTGCCCAGACACGCCACTTCCGTTGAAATTCTCAACCCACTTCCAGTCGCAACTTTCTTTCAACTCTTGCTGTTGTTTATTTGTCGGCATACGCCATGCCGCGCCCCAGTTTGCTGTCACAGCATCATCATCGTCCTCCAGCAGCACATTGTTATCTATGTCGCCATACTCGCTGTTGGTGCAATATTTAGTCACACTGTCTGCTGTGGCATTGTACCATGTATAGGTATCGGGGCCATATTTATCCTTCGGCTTGATTTCGCCCCAAGCGAAATAGTCGCCGCATTCAGTTGGTTTGGTGGCGCCCACATTGTAGGTCGCCCACTTCGTACCGCTCTCAAGGCCGAGGTCCACATAGGTGTAGCTCCCTTCTTTTCCGCTCACAGTCACGCCCTGCTCTGCGGGGTCTTCTGAGGTATCTTCGTAATAGACTTCCATTACGCTCTCCACATCATACTTTACCACCTTGCCGTCAGCTGTCTTAACGCACATGTTGGTCACTGCCTGCGCTGCAAAAGCCAGCGATGCCATTACTATGGTTGAAAGTATCAGTTTCTTCATATTGTCGTTCTTTATTTTCTGATTAACTTGAATGATTGTTTACCTACCGACAACACATACACCCCTTGGGCTGAAGGTAATGTGATGGTGGCTGTGCCAGCCTGATCGGTTGTGGTGGTGCTGACGATTGTGCCACCTGCGGTAAGCAATGTCACACCTGCGCCTGCCTGGGCATTCTCCACGCCGATGGTGTTTTCATCTATGGACACAATGCGCAGAATGTCGGCACCCATATTGTCCACTCCGCTTTCATCCGACTCTGTGAAATGATAGTTTTTCACACTGTTGAGGACATAGTTGGTAGTGGAACCATCGTTTATCTCCATATTGCCACCCCCATAGGTGATTACCGGTTTGGCCTTCAGCAGAAAACTGAACTTATCCCCTGTTTTCAACTCCACAGTCATGTAGTTTACTGCCGCGTTCACGAGCAATGCACCACACAACATTGTAATAGTAGTTATTAATCTTTTCTTCATTTATTTGCGCTATTCCTAATTCTCAAAACTGAATGACAACAACCTCCTGATGTTTGTGCGAAAAGAAAGGACAAACCAAGACAGGAAGCAGTCGTCACCTACTGATATGGTGAACTTATAGAAGTCACCATAAAGGCAAAAGTAGCAAATAAACTTATACAAACAAAAATTTAAACAACTTCTAAGAAGCTGTTTAAATTTTTACAGAAACTCCCAATACTGAAAGTCGGCTGGCAATTCTGGCGAAACTGAAATACCTGTCGCTACGTTAATAGCATTATCACTTTCTTCAATTGGACGAAAATCTATTCTTTCAAAAAATGGTACATCTACTACTGTTTTCATAATGTTTTCTGTAATTTAACGGTTGGTTTTATTATGTTTAATGAATTAAATATTTTTCTTAATGTCGTTGTATACGATTGCGAAAACGATCAAAGAGATGACGGTACATTCCAGTACCATGATTGCTGCTGCTACCATAATCAAATGTTTTTTGTTGTTTAGAAGTTGTTGATATATTATTTCTGTGTGGTCAGACTTATGAGTGTTTAAAGAATCTGTCACTTAGGAATATGAAGAATGCAATATAACTAAAGGTAATCGCATGGAATAAATCCTTTACTGCTTGAAAAAAAATTGTTTTCATAAGACTTAATTTTAATTGTTAATAAATTCTGTTTTTACGTTTTTGTTTTATTGTCTTCGGGAGATATTGTCGTTGTTTGTTCCCGTTGACGATGCAAATGAGCGAGGTGAATTTGTATCGGAAGGAACGAAGGTACAAACGAACCTCGTGAATTCGTGGAACAAAGTTAGGGCAAGATTCAGGGGTGGCATGGACAGAAAAAGAAAGGTTTTCAGACAGATTGTGAATTTCACATTTTGCACAAACGATTCACAGTTTGTACATTTTTTAACATTGATAAACAACAAGATAGATGTTTTTTGTTTTAACGTTAATTTCCGTAAATTTTACGTTAATTTTCTTATTAACGAACGATTAACGGCTATTAATTTTTGCCAACGAATTTATACTAATTTTTACTAAAACTATGCAATGGACTATTTTTACTAAAAAC
>JAGHUM010000078.1 GCA_018064855.1 Candidatus Physcocola equi | reverse complement strand
GTGGATTTTTCAGGATGTTTTGAAGCGAATCTGAAAGGAGCAATGGATGCCCATTGTGACTGAAGATTCACTCAAAACAGACGAAAAAGACCTATAAAAAGCCCAAAAGAAGCAGTTCGCAAAAATTTAAACAGCTTCTAAGTTGTTTGCCTGTGCCTTTTCCCCTGCTTGCAAACAAACTTGAGATTACTTCTTGAAAATGTCAAATTTTACTTTTACGCCGGCTTTCATCCAGATGCCTGGTTGAGCAACATTGCCGAGGTCGTAATAGTTTTCGTCGAGCAGATTGCTTGCTTCTGCGTAAATCGTGTAGTATTTGTCATCCCAAGAAAGACGGAGGTCTAAGATCCCGTATGGGTCGTAATCAACCAGTACGCCAGTGCTTTTGTGGTCTGGTCCGTAGGCGATGTAACCTCCTTCTCGGTCCTGCCATCGATAACTGATGCTGCCGTTGAGTTTGCTGATGATTCTGCTGTCGAGCGAGAACACTGCTTTGTGCTTCAGGTATTCAAGCGCATAGTTGGATTTGAAGATTTTGGTGTCGTCTTCTCTGTCCTGATGAATGTAGGCGTAGCTGGCTGTGAATTTGTTGAGTGGGCATCTGTCGCCGAAAATGGAGCGGAAGTACAAGCCGAACGTAAATTCCGCGCCAAGGGTGTTCAACTCAAAGTTGGCAGAGTGGTAGATGTCTGTTTCGTCATACATCACCCAGTCTATCATGTTGGTTCCGTGCGTGTAAAATCCGTTGATTTGTGCTAAAACGCTTTTGTTGTTGAACTGGCCGCTCACATTGAATGCATTCACTTTTTCTGGCTCAAGTCCTGTGTTGCCTTCTTGAGTCGGACTCTTATAATAAAGGTCGGTCCATGTAGGCATCCGTAGGGCCTGGTTCCACGAGGCTGTCAATTTCCAATCATCTGCCGGACGGTAACTCATGTCGATACCAGGGTAGAGGCGGATGTCTTCGTCGAGCGCTGTGTTCACATTGGCCATCAAGCCGAGCGAGATGGTCACCTGGCGCAGAAGGATGTCGTGCTCCAGGTAGTAGCTGATGTTGGTGCGATTGTCTTTCTTTTTGTAGAAAATATCGCTTTCTCCATGGGCTTTCACACTATCGTTGTTCATTGGACGGCCTAAGTTGGTCGATAAGATGCCTTCGTTTCTCACTTCGGCACCCACCGCTGTTTTTCCCAGTTTCCAGCGTGTCCACGCGTTCAGGTTGAGACCATATACGTCGTTTCTGTGGAAATTCTCTCCTGTGTGGGTGTCACGGATTAACTGGAAGTGGTCGTAACTCCTGTTCCAATAGAGAGTGGGGCTAACACGTACTTTCCCTTTTGTCTCGGCACGCACCGATGCTGTATATCGCTCGGTTTCCTCCCATTGGTTAGGGTAGGCTGCGCTGTAAAAAGTGTTGGCTCCATATTTTTGGTCGCTGTAGCCTAACATCCAATCGACGTTGGCTTCTTCGCTGTTGTAGCGGCCTTGGTAAAATACTTTTGCTTGTTTGAAGTCGTCGTTCTCCACTGCGCCATCGCAGCGGGTGTATCCGCCGCTGATTTGCTGGCTCAGCTTCTGATTGCTGATGTTGACATGGGCGTCGCCGCCACCGAGACCGTATTGCCCGCCGAAGACGTGCGCTTGCACGTTGCTCTGGGATTCCATGTCGGTCACGATGTTGATTGCGCCTGAGAATGCCGATGTGCCGAACAAACGGGCTGCCGGACCTTCAAGCACTTCAACGCGTAGAATGTCGTCCATGTTTACAGGAAAATCGGCCGATAAGTGGCCGGTCTGTGGAGAACAGATGTTGATTCCGTTAAGGAGAATGGTGATTTGGTCGAATGTGCCTCCCCGTACGGATATGTCGGTTTGCACACCCATTTCGCCTCGTTGACGCACGTCAACTCCTGTGGCGAGTTTAAGTAAATCGTTCACACTATGTGCCGCGGCGGCTTTGATGTCGGCGCTCGTCAGCACAGTTACCATTCTTGCGGCTTCGCTGCTTGTGAGCGGAGCGCGGCTGCTCGTTACCACCACGCTTTCCAACTCCGATACTTCTGCATCATCTGCAATAATGGCGTCTCCCGCTGCTATTCCTTCGGTGCCATTGGTTTGAGATTTGCCATCAAAACTCATGCTGACCATTGCCAGACTGAGCATACCGATGGTGATTTCTCTGTGCAGACTGCAGAAAACGGCATAGGATGCGTTGCTGAAACGGCGCCATCTAACTGTTTTCTGTTCCATTGTTTTGTTGAGAATTATTATTTTGCCTACTTGGCTTTTTGCGTTTGTCTGAATTTTGATTTGATGACCACGCAGGGGTATGAAGGCTTTGGCGCCAAATCTTGGCAGACATCCGCATTTGCAAAATTACGTTTTTTTTCTCTTCTTTTTGGCACGCTTTTTGCTATTATTTTCTTGTTATCGCAAAAATATGTCGTTATGAAAAGACTGATTGTGCTTTTTTTCACTTTAATGATTCATCATTTCTCTTTTGCTCAGCAGAATGCTGTCTCTGCTGATAATAATGTGTCGGAGTTGTCGCCTGTGAAAACCTTGCCTAGAATGCCCCTCAATACGCTTGGGCAGATTATCAGGAAGTCTTCACATTTATATGCTACCAATGTGATGAGAAAATATGGCTATGAACTGACCTATATCAATGAAGAGAAGGTGAGCAGCAAGAGAAAGAAGAAAAATAAACATGAACTTGAGTATTTTTATTCAAACTCGGCTACATACGACCCTAAAACGAAACAATGGCTTTCCGACACTTCCGATTTCACTTATTTCATTATGGTGCACGATATGCTGAAGGATAGTATTGTTTATTGTCAGATGAAATTTAATTCGTGGTTGGAATACGAGTCTTATTCAAAAACTCTGCTCTCTACGGGTTACAAGATTTCTTCCCTTCCGACTGAGGATAAGCAACTAAAAAGAGTACTCTATTCCAATCCGAAATTCAAGCTGGTTTATGTGTTCACTATTTATTCCGATCGTACTTGCATTGCCGAATGCTTTGCGGAAGAGTGATTTATGCCCCCATCAAAGTGATTCATATAGGCTGTTAAGAGGTTGCTTAAATTTTTGTTGGCTCCTATGCCACATCTCATGGCAAAAAAAATGATTTTTGAGATGGAAGTGATATTGTGTTGATAATAAATTGATTGTGATTGTTCTTTACATTTTTAATATCGAACATTTTATGAAAACCTACACTTTTATGAGGGAATAAACGGGTAAAACCTACACTTTTATGAGGGAATAAATGAGTAAAACCCGCACTTTTATGAGGGAACAAACGGGTAAAACCTACACTTTTATGAGGGAATAATGAGGTGAAATCACTTTACTTCACCAGTTTTGTGGTGCGTACAACAGTTTGATTTTTGTCTCTCATTATGCAGATACAAGGTTTGCCGGATGTTATTCCGTTTAAAGGAATGGTGTTGTGAACTGTGCTTGGAAAGTATTTTTGCAATAGCATTTTCCCTTCTGCGGTATAAATGGTTATGCTGTTGCAATGGGAAATGTGAAGCATACCTCCTTCCATGTAGCATGATGGTTCATCGGTTGCTGCGTTGACAGACTTTGTTGGAGGAGTTTGACATACTCGGATTTCACCTATTTTGTTGGCGCCAAAAGTTTTGTTGTACTGCGTGGATGGGTTGCCAAACTGAATGCAATTCTGGTTGTTGTCTGTTGGAAATTCGCCATTCTCGGAAATACGGATGAACATTTCATATATACCTTCACTCATCTCTGATGGCAGACCGACATTTGATTTAATTACTGTTTTCTCCTGCGAAAGCCAAGTTGTCGCGTCTATGTTTGGCTCGGCTTTCAGTTCATACGTTTGCTCCCCGTTGGATAGGATGAAGGTCACCTGTTTGCTCTTGGTAAGGTTGGCGAAACCGACATTCTCAATGGTTAGTTCTACGGGGATATCCTGCATGAGACAGACGGAGTCGGGTAGTAGTGATTGGCGCAAGATGAAACGGTAACCCAGATGGTTCTCCACATAAATATAACCGTTGCTGCCTTTGTATTCTGCGTCATCTCCTTGAAAAATCGTGTCTTTCCATCCCAAGATGGTAGGCTGGTGCCATTCGTAATTCAGGTATGAGGTATGCGTGCGAAAGCCCTCTTCTGAAAGATAGGCAGGAGTGTTGATGGGGTGGTCTCCATTGTAGTTGGCGACCAATTCACCTCCGTATGGGGTGTGATGTGAATAAGCCTCCAACCAATTGACCATCATTTCGCGGGTCATTTGGTGTCCGTTGGCGCCCATGCCGATTGTGCCCAGGTCGCTGCTCGAACCTAAATACCCGTCATTATACATACCCACACGGTAAATGGTGTCTCCTTTTTCTGCTAAGGCTTGCTGGAATTGGTCCGAGTTGATGTCGAATCCGGAATAGTTGTTCCCGTCGTTTACTTTTAGCCAATAGGCTACAATGTCAGGACGGCGCACTCCCACTTTGATTTCTGGTGGTGTGCATGCTAAAAGGGTTTGAAGTGCCTCGGCAATGTTTTCATTGGTGGCGTTGGCGCTTGAATGCATCTCCCCCCAACTTCCATACATGCCTAATTCCACGAAGGTGATGACGTCGGTGTGTCGTGCATACACTTCTCCAAGTTGTTTGAGATGGTGAAGGATCCATTTTTGATCAGGGTCGCAGTTTTTTGTGCCATTGTACCAAGGGTCGTAGGCAAAACGGACAATTGCGGTTTTCCCTCTGGAACGTACATTGTTGAGTATGGTTTCAAATGCGTTCAGCATATCTGCTGTCAATGGTTGGGAAACGCCAAAGGTGGTGTCTCCGGTCGTTTTGTCAATAGATAAAACTGCATTGTCGGAAAAGGCGGATATGTCCATGCGCAGGTGTGTCAGGTTGCCCCATGTGTTGGTGGGTTTGTTTCCTTCAGGGGTGAAGTGCATACCCACGGGACGATAGAAACCGATATGCGGATTCTCGATTTCTTCCAAAGCGTCGCTATAATCCAAGTTTTGAAGGACGATTTTTGCATGAACGGGCGAAAGCGCAGAAGCAAAGGTCCAAAAAACAATAGTCCAAAATCCAATTTCAGTCTTTTTCATAATGTAATGTTTTTTAAGTCGGATGCGTGCCAACCTCTTTATTCTCTACAAAAGTATAAAAAACAGCGAATTTTGTGGCCTCCACTGGAAAGGAATGGAATATTTTGTTAAATTTGTTTACTAATACTTAATTTACAGGAGGCACATGGATATTTTGAAGAATATTGGTGCGATGATAAATACCGCACAGAATGTATTGAATAGTGATGCTGCTAAGCAAGTGATGAGCGCCATCAACCAGGGGAGTGGTAATGCAGGAGGTATTGATATCGCAAGTGGTTTGAAAGCCGCTTTGCAGGTCGGTATTGAGACTGCAGCCAAAAATCTGGGCGCGGAAAATGGTTATCTTGCCGATGCTGCTGTTAAAATCGGTTTGCCTAAAGAGGCTGTGACCACTTTTGGCGCTGTGCAGTCTTTGGCTTCCAATCCGGCCTTTAATCAGGTGCTCAATGCAACGGGCGTCAGCATCCCAAGTTCCGACACCATCGTTACTTTGTTTAACCGTGCAGCTGAAAATGCCGCACCTAAATCGGTAGGCACTTTCGTAGATGCCATAACAGGCATGTCTATCGCCGATGCGAAAAACATTCTTTTTGGCGAGGACAATGCGGCAACGACATATCTGCGCGACAATACTTATACTCAGTTGCAGAGCACTTTCAACCCAAGCATCACCGATTCTTTGAACACCATTAAGGTGGCAAACTTCACTCCGGTTCAGGCTTGGAGCGCTTTCGCTACATATAACAACAAATTGGTCGAACTTCTCGACAGCCCAATGGTGAAAGGCGCTCTTGAAATCGCGAAGATGACTGGTGTTTTGAAAGAGGAACACATCGCTTCGCTTGGTTCTATCGACTTGGTCAATGGCAACCTGTCTGACTATATCACCGGTAAAGCCCTCGATGGCTTGTTCCTGAAGGTTTCCGACAAGGAACAGGATATTCGTCACAATGCAAGTTCACGTGTGAGCGATGTTTTGCAAAGCGTGTTTGGCATGCTCGACAAGTAATCTGCAGTAAAAAAGGAAAAGAATAAAGAGTTCGGGACATTCCCGAACTCTTTTTTTGTTACTCTTTGATTTGTTCTTGAGATGTTTTCATGGCTGAAAAACCTCTATGCTATTCCGTTTTGGAACACTTTTTGCATAATAATAGATATTACTAATTGCTCATCTAATATTATTTTACACACATGAAAAAAACACTAACTTATGTGAGTCTTTTGCTTACACCGTTCCTTGCATTCGTTTTGTCTTCTTGTCTCAGTAATGAAACCGATGACAGAATCAAGGAAGCAGAAAAAACTCTTGCTCTTATTGAAGAAAAGAAAAATCAGGAACCAACTGTCAGCGGACAAATTGGAGGACACTCCTATGTCGATATGGGTTTGAATGTGAAATGGGCAACCTGCAATGTGGGTGCGACAAAACCAACTGAATATGGAACCTTCTTTGCATGGGGAGAAACGTCTCCAAAGGAGGTCTTTGACATGGATTCCTATAAATGGTATGATTCGACTATATCGTCAACTGTGTCCACTTATGAAAGATTTTCAAAATACGTTTCCGATAGTTCCAATCCTAATAAAGACAACAAGACTGTCTTGGAAAAAGAAGACGATGCGGCGGCATCCAACTGGGGTGGTGATTGGTGTATGCCTTCTCTATCTGATGTCAATGATTTGATGAACAACTGCTATTGGGCTGATACTGATAATTATCTCAACTCAGGTGTGGCCGGAATCTTGGCCATTAGTAAAATTAACGGAAATACTATTTTCTTCCCTTTCGCTGGTGAATACTCTAACTATAGGAAGCAGCTCGACAAACAAGGCTTGTCTGGGTATTATTGGACTTCGACTCTGGGCTCGGTGTCATATATCAATGATGTGAATGTCTTAATAGTCGGACAGTATTGCAACGTTATGACCATTGCTCTCGAACGTGTTTCTGGCCGGTCGGTCAGGGCTGTCGTGAAGTAATCTTCTGATTGTTTTCCCGAAATCATGATGAAACATCGTATTATACTTTTCTTTTTATCTTTGTTTTCTTGCGCTTTGGGAGTTGCGCAGCCTGTCGCAGTTCCTCCAAGTCGCACTACTTCGATAAATGCGTTGGTGCAATATGTGAAGTCGAATTGCTCAACTCCGTACGACAGACTGCTGACCATTCAAAGGTGGATGTCGCAGAATATCGTGTATGATGTCAACCTGGTCAATGCTGATCTACTGAGACCTCAGAAAGTGCCAACCAGTTATGAATATGCGATGTTCGCCTTCAAAAACAAGCGTGGCGTATGTGCTCATTTCTCCAGTCTTTTCGCATTGCTGGCGAATAAAATGGATATAAAGATGCTGCAGGTGGATGGGGTGGCAAATGGCCAACCTCATGGCTGGTGTGCTGCTGTCATCAACGGACAGCCGTATCTCTTCGATCCTACTTGGACAAGTGGCGGGCTTGTTGACGGAAAATATGAAAAGGGAATGACAATGCGTTTTTTCATGGCTCATCCCGATAGCCTTAAATTCAGCCATATACCTGTCGATCCGTTGTTCCAGTTCAGTGAACATCCGTTGAAGTTTGATCAGGCGGCTAAACGTATTCCTGCCAACGAAAAGGACAACCCTTACTTTAATTGGCGCGACACCCTGACAACATACCTGGCTCAAGATTCTGTCACCAGGCTGACGTCAAGTTACCAAAGGGCGATTCATAATGGAAAACCTGATGTTTTCAACGACGCCAGAATCAAGACGATGAAAGACAACATTCTGGTTTATGAACGCAATCGTATGGTGACTGTGTTCAATGCGGAGGTGGATAGATGTAATAAAATGAAGGCAGAGATAGTGAATGCTCATGACAGAATTGCCAAGACGAAAGGTCTGACGCCGGCTGGGGTTGCTAATATCTCCAACTCGTTGAAAAGGTTGGAGGATGAACTGGATGAATCTGTCCGCCAGTTAAATTCCATCAATACCACCGACAAAGAGTTTGCTGTGCAAATCAGTAATATGAAGAAGAATATAGAGTTGGTGCGAAAACGCATCAAACAGTGTTATTCTGATTTGGAGGCAAAGCAGTAAATTCTTGCAAAAGAGCATTTTCTTTCGTAAATTTGCAATTCGTTGGTGTCGCCTTGTGTTTTTGGCGCATATCAACTTACAAACTTGCAAGTTAAATAAGACATATAATTCATAGCAATGGGTAAAAAATTTGCTGAATACGACAAATTCGACCTCTCTCAAATCAACAAAGAGGTGCTGAAAACGTGGGACGATGCAGATATCTTCCACAAAAGTATCACCCAACACGAAGGTGACCCTTCGTTTGTCTTTTTTGAAGGCCCGCCTTCAGCCAATGGTAAGCCTGGTATTCACCATGTGCTCGCTCGAACTATCAAAGATATTTTCCTTCGTTATAAAACCATGCAGGGGCACCTCGTTCGTCGTAAAGCCGGATGGGATACTCACGGACTCCCTGTTGAACTTGGCGTGGAAAAAGAACTTGGTATCACAAAAGACGATATCGGCAAATCCATTTCTATTGAGGAATACAACAACAAGTGCCGCTCAAATGTGATGATGTTCACTTCTGAATGGACTGACCTCACTCGCAAAATCGGTTATTGGGTGGACCTCGATAACCCATACATCACTTACGACAACCGCTTCATTGAATCGGAATGGTACTTGCTTAAGGAACTCTACAAGCAGGGCTATCTCTATAAAGGCTACACCATCCAGCCTTACTCGCCTGCCGCTGGTACCGGTCTCAGTTCTCACGAATTGAACCAACCTGGTTGCTACCGCGATGTGAAAGACACTACCGCCACAGGACAGTTCCTGGCTGTCGGCAATGTGCCAGCTGCTGTGAAAGTGGCTGAAAACTGGGGCGAACTCTATTTCTTGGCTTGGACTACCACACCTTGGACCCTTTCTTCCAATACCGCGCTCTGCGTTGGCCCGAAGATCGACTATGTGATGGTACAGTCTTACAACCCTTACACCGGAAAACCTGGTACGTTCATTCTGGCTGAAGAACGCTTGGCTGCATATTTCAATCCTGCTGGCGCGGAAGCCGACATGAGTGCTTACAATCCGGGCGATAAGGTAATCCCTTACCGCGTGCTTGGCAAGTGCAAAGGTGCCGACCTCGTTGGTATGGAATACGAACAGCTTATCCCTTGGTTTAAGGTGGATGGCAATGCTTTCAAGGTGATCCCTGGCGATTATGTGACAACCGAAGACGGTACTGGTATCGTTCATATTTCTCCTACTTTCGGTGCGGACGATATGCGCGTGGCTAAGGCTGCAGGCATTGCTCCGCTTCAGTTGATCGACAAGAACGGCAATCTCCGTCCAACTGTCGATCTCGATGGTAAATTCTACACTATTGAAGATTTGGATGCCAACTATGTGGCTAAGTCTGTTAATGTGGAGGCCTACAAAGATTATGCGGGCCGTTTCGTGAAGAACGCTTACGACGCTAATCTTACCGATAAGGATGCCAGTTTGGATGTGGACATCTGCGTGATGCTTAAACAGGCCAATCGTGCGTTCAAAATCGAAAAGCACGTTCACAATTACCCTCACTGTTGGCGTACCGACAAACCAATTCTTTACTATCCGCTCGATAGTTGGTTCATCCGTTCTACCAAGGCGCGTGAAGAAATGGTGGAACTCAACAAAACCATCCTTTGGAAACCGGAATCGACAGGTACCGGACGTTTCGGCAAATGGCTCGAAAACCTCAACGACTGGAACCTCTCTCGTTCTCGTTTCTGGGGTACCCCGCTCCCAATCTGGCGTACTGAAGACGGCCGCGAGGAAATCTGCATCGGATCGGTTGAGGAACTGATGAACGAAATCGACAAGGCAATTAAGGCCGGCGTCATGACTGAAAACCCATTCAAGAACTTCAAGGTGGGTGATTTCTCGGAAGACAACTACTCAACAAAGAATATCGACCTCCATCGCCCTTATGTTGACAACATCGTTCTCGTTTCTCCTTCAGGTAAACCAATGAAACGTGAATCTGACCTTATCGACGTTTGGTTCGATTCGGGCTCAATGCCTTTCTCTCAGTTGCACTATCCGTTTGAAAACAAGGAACTCGTTGACAACAACTTGTTCTATCCTGCCAACTTTATTTCGGAAGGTGTTGACCAGACGCGTGGTTGGTTCTTCACTCTTCATGCTATCTCGACTATGATCAAGCATAGTGTGGCGTTTAAGGCGGTTATCTCTACCGGTTTGGTGCTCGATAAGAATGGCAACAAGATGTCTAAACGCTTGGGCAACGCAGTCGATCCTTTCAATCAGGTTGAGAAGTTTGGTGCCGACCCAGTTCGTTGGTACATGATCACCAACTCAAGCCCTTGGGATAATCTTAAATATGATGAAGATGGTGTAGATGAAGTTCGTCGTAAATTCTTCGGCACACTCTACAATACTTACTCGTTCTTCGCTCTCTATGCGAATGTGGATAGTTTCAACGGAAGCGAAGCACAGGTTCCTGTGGCGAAGCGTCCTGAAATCGACCAGTGGATTCTCTCGTTGCTCAATACGCTCGTCAAGGAAGTTAGCGCTGCCTATGAGGACTATGAACCAACAAAGGCTGGACGTGCGATTTCCAAGTTCGTGCAAGACGACCTTTCCAATTGGTATGTTCGTCTCAACCGTAAACGTTTCTGGGGTGGTAAGATGGACGATGATAAACTCGCTGCTTATCAGACGCTCCACACTTGCTTGCTCACTATCGCCAAGTTGATGTCGCCTATCGCTCCTTTCTTCGCGGATCGTCTTTATGCCGACCTCACTTCTGGCGCTTGTTGCGAATCTGTTCACTTGGATAAGTTCCCTGTTGCCGACGAGTCGCTTATCAACAAGGCGCTCGAAGAACGTCAGCGTATGGCCCAAGACATCTCGTCTATGGCGCTTTCGCTCCGTAAGAAGGAAAACATCAAGGTGCGTCAGCCGCTCAGCCAGATTATGGTCCCAGTCCTTTCTCAAGGTGAAAAGGATGCTATTTTGGCGGTGGAAGACCTCATCAAAAACGAAATCAACGTTAAGGCTATTAAATTGGTGGATGATTCTGCTGGCATTCTCGTTAAGCGCATCAAACCAGACTTCAAGAAACTTGGCCCTAAATGCGGCAAGAGCATGAAGGCTGTTGCCAATATGCTCGCCTCGCTGGAGCAGGCTGGCATTGCCAAACTTGAAAAGGAAGGCCAGTTGGCGCTCGATGTCGATGGTCAGCAAATCGTTGTCGATAAGTCCGATGTTGAAATCAAGAGTGAGGATATTCCAGGTTGGCTCGTTGCTAATAATGGTGATTTGACTGTCGCACTTGATATCCAACTCACACCTGAATTGGTTAAGGAAGGTGTGGCGCGTGAATTCATCAACCGTATTCAGAACTTGCGTAAGTCTTCTGGTTTTGAAATTACAGACAGAATTGATGTTGAAATTGAACGCAATGAAAACATCAACGGAGCAGTGGAAGACTTTGCAGACTACATCGGAGCCCAGACTTTGTCTAACAGCGTTAAACTCGTAGATAAGGTGGCAAATCCTACTGAACTCGATTTTGAAGACTTCAAGGTGAATATCTCTATCGCAAAAATCTGATAGTCAAAAATCTAATTATAAAGGCTTGCATTTTATTGAATGCAAGCCTTTTTTTTATTTTTGTATATATAAACAAATTTCACTATCTTTGGGTAAGGAATAATAGAGGATTCTTCATATAATTTTTGTCAACTTAATTGTATTTATAGAAATGCAGAATTTTAATAATCTTTTCGGAAAAATCGCTCCTGGACTTTGTCGCTTGACGATGAATGGGAATATTGCGGTGAAAACCAGCAATGGATATAAAACTTACAATGTTAAAGACGAAACATTGACAAACGTGACCAATTTCTGTTTCGATTTGGGAATTGATTTGTTTTTCGTGATGCCAACCAATAAAGTGAAAATCGGTGATATCATTTTGATTGATGGCAAGCCAAAGTGCGTAATCTCAACTACCGACAAAAAGAAGATTGAGGTCATCGACTACGAAACAAACGATATCCGTACCATCGTGCCAGAACGTCATGTGTTTATGGGCAGCACCGTTTTCTATGGTAAAATCACCAGCATCTGCAGTGGCTTCACAAAAGGCAAGGGCTTGAGCTCTATGCTGAAAATGATGATGGCAAGCCAGTTGATGGGTGGGGCAAACAATAATAATGGCTCAAATGGTATGTCTAATATCGGCCAACTTATGGCTATGTCGATGATGATGGGCGGCAACAACAATATGTTTGAAGGCCTTTTCGACGGATTAAACCTCGATTGTGAAGACGAGGATGAAAATAATGATAAAGATTTAACAAAGGAGGACTAAACGATGGGGAGTGGAAGATGGGACGCACATAGTTTTGCGTGTTATTCAAGAGCTGCAGGCAGAACTTTTGACGATACTTCTGGGGCTGTGACTGGTGGACAGTCGTTCGACGCTAGATGCCTTTGTGATGAACTCAATCCGAAGAATGTTGTTCGTGAGTGTGCCAACAATGAGGAACACCCCAATACCGTTCCTGTCATTCTCGCACTCGACGTAACAGGCTCTATGGGTGCCGCATGTCAGGAGTGCGCGGAAAAACTCAATGTGCTCATGAAAGATCTTTATGAGAAATTCGAGGACGTGGAATTCTGTGTGATGGGTATTGGAGACCTCGCCTACGACGATGCTCCAATTCAGGCATCTCAGTTTGAGTCGGATATCCGTATTGCCGAACAGCTCGACAAGGTCTATATGGAGCATGGGGGCGGAGGAAATAACTTTGAGTCTTATACTGCCGCATGGTATTTCGGCTTGCACAATACCAAACTCGATTGTTTCGATAAGCAGGGGCGCAAAGGTGTCATCATCACAATGGGTGATGAACCGATGAATCCTTATTTGCCTCATTTGCAACTCAATGAAGTCCTCGGATCTAAAGAACAGGCAGATGTGGAGACAAAAGATCTTTACAAAAAGGTTCTTGAAAAGTTTGAGGTGTATCATATCGGCGTGAATTCTCCCAAGAATATGTGGTACCATCACGAAGCGGATATTAGAAAAACATGGAAACCTCTGCTGGGACAGAATTATTGTGAAAGTTCAGTTGAAAATCTTGTTAAGACTATCACAAATTGCATCTCCGATGCAATAGAAAAGAGAAATGCCGTTACTGGTAGCCTGTTCTCGGGCTTCGGTGGCAATGTTCAACTTAACGAAAACAACGAAATCACTTGGTGATATTTTTTACTGAATGATGATATAGGCGCAAGAGTTGAGGTCGCTTGACGATTGATTCACTCTTGCGTCTTTTTGTTTTTATTATGGCAGTCAACAGAATCATTATAGGTGCCAACTTTGGCGATGAGGGAAAGGGTAGTGTGGTTGCGCATTATGCCAAACACGCACAGGGAAAAGTGCTGAATGTCCTCACCAACGGTGGCTCGCAGCGCGCCCACAATATCGAAACTGAAACCGGACGCTACAAATTCCAGCATTTCGGTTCCGGCACCTACTATGGCGCGGACAATCTTTTCGGATCCGAGTTCATTCTCAATCCGATGCAGTTTGCGCTTGAGTATGAAGAGAAAAAAGAAATGCTCGGAAAGGTGACGCTTTTTCGCTCTCCTCTCTGTATGTGGAGCACTCCCTATGATATGATGGCCAATCAGATTATTGAACTTCACAAGCGTTCTGGCTCTTGCGGAATGGGTATATGGGAGACTGTCTTGAGGTACAGAAGCGGTTTGTTCGTGCGCTTTGATGAGTTTATGCAAATGCCGATTGAGGCAAAACATCTCTTTCTAGACAGGGTGAGAGACTATTTCTCAAATCGTTTGGGGCATGAGATTCCTGCCGAATACAGCCAATCGTGGAATGATTCGGATTTAAAAGTCCATTTTATCAACGACTGCGCTTTCCTTCATAAGATGACGCGTCTTAGCCATGAAATCCAAATCAGTGATTATGCGGAGTGTATCTATGAGAACGGACAAGGACTTTTGCTGAACGACAATGGCACCGACGATGGTGGCACAACTCCTTCTTGCACTGGCTCTGCGCACGTCAGACAGATGCTGAGTGATGAGAATGTCTGCTTGCATTATGTGTCCCGCCCCTATCTCACCAAGCATGGAGGTTACACCTTCAAGGGAGAATCAAATGCGGCGACTGTCAGTGAGGATATTCGGGAAGACTGGGCAAACCCGTTCAACGAATGGCAGCGCGATTTCCGTTATGGAATTTTGGATCCCACCGAACTTAAAAATAGAATCCTGGCGGATGCCAATGGCTTGGACTTCACGCTGGAACTCACGCATTGCGATGAAATGGACAACACAAATCTTTTCTCGTCGTTGTTTGAACACCTGAATACCTATAATGCGGCGCAGGTAAAATGAAACCGCCGAAAAGTTGAATTTATTGTCTAAATAAAGTATATTTGTAGAAAACTAAGTTTTTCTTTTTATAAATCGAAATATCTTGAAACTAGCATCTAATTTATTGTTGTCAATGGGTATTGTCCTTTCCAATGCCGCCTGCACTTCCACGACTAATCAGACTGTGGATCAGCAGGTGAACGAACTCTATAGTCGTATGACGCAGGAAGAGCGCATCGCTCAGTTGCATGGCATCTACCTTGAAGCCTTCTTCTCGGAAGATGGTGTCTTGGATACGGCTGCTTGTCGCAAACTCCTTTCCAATGGTGCCGGACATTTTTCTCAATATGCAGTCACTCACCGTAAAACTCCAGACCAGTTGCGCGACATGGTGGCTCAGATGCAGGATTGGTTGATGAAAAATACGCCAAATGGCATACCCGCCCTCTTTCACGATGAGGTGCTGACTGGTATTGCTACCTATGGTGCTACTATATATCCGCAGCAGATTGGTCAGGCTTGCTCGTTCAATACGGAACTGGCCGAACTGAAAACACAGCAGACTGCTGCCGATTTCCGTCAAATGGGCGGTTTCCAGGCGCTTTCTCCAATGGTCGATGTGGTGCGCAATCCTTCGTTCAACCGTTTGGAAGAGTCGTATGGCGAAGATGGCTATCTCTCGGCTGCTCTTGGTGTCGCTTTTGTCAAAGGGCTTCAGCAAGGCGATTTGAAGAAAGGTGTGGCAGCTTGCAGTAAGCACTTCCTTGGCTACGGAGGTGGAGGAAACGCTCCTGAAAAAGAACTCATGGAAGACATCCTGATGCCGCATGAGGCTATCATCCGTATGGCTGGCAGCAAAGTCATCATGACGGGGTATCATAACTTCCACGGAACGAATTGTGTGGCAAACAGTGAATTGCAAAACGATATTTTGCGACGTTATCTCCAATTCGACGGACTCACCGTCAGCGATTATGGTTCTATCAACCAGTTACCAGGCATGAAAGACCTCACTCATTGCGCTGCGGCTGCTATCAATGGAGGCAACGATGTTGATTTCCCAGAAGGTATCTCCTATTCGCACTTGCCAGAGGCTTTGCAGTTGGGCATTGTGAATGCCGACTCTGTGGAGGCTGCTGTGAAGCGTGTCCTCAAACTGAAAGCTGAATTGGGTATGCTCGACAAGAATCCGGTCCTCTACGCAAAAGGACACATAGAATTCGATCGTCCGGAGGAAAGGCAGACTGCCTACCAGTTGGCAACACAAAGTGTGGTGCTGCTGAAAAACAATGGTATCCTTCCTTTAGACAAACCGCAGACTATCGCTTTGACAGGTCCAAATGCCAACAGTATGTGGGCGATGTTGGGCGACTATACCTACCAATCGATGCGCTATTTTTGGCAGCTGAAAATAGAGGACAATATGCACCCTGTCATCGTCAATCTTTTGGATGGTATGAAGAAAGGATTGCCTGAAGGCTCCAATCTTTTATACAATCGTGGTTGTGAATGGACCGAAAAGGTGGAAACTACCATCGAGGATGCGGGAGACGAACGTGCTGCCTATATGAAGAAAATCCAAAACCGTATGATTGTCACCGATGAACAAGGTAGTCTCGATGAGGCGCTTAAATTAGCGGCTAAGAGCGATGTCATTGTGGCGGCTATGGGCGAAAATGTGATCCTTTGCGGTGAAAACCGCGACCGTACTTCGCTTCGTTTGCCTGGTCAGCAGGAGGAGTTTGTCAAGAAACTCATCGCCACGGGAAAGCCTGTCGTTTTAGTCCTCTTTGGCGGACGTGCGCAGGTCATCAGCGATATTGCAGACAAGTGTGCGGCTGTTGTACAGGCATGGTACCCTGGCGAAGAGGGTGGTAATGCGGTGGCAGACATCCTTTATGGTAAGGTCAGCCCGTCTGGTAAGTTGAGCGTCACTTACCCTGCCAAGGAGTTGCACGAACCGATTTGTTACAATTATGGTCTTTCTGCCGACGATCCTCGTGTCGCTTATCCGTTTGGCTATGGTTTAAGTTATACATCTTTCACTTACGATAATCTGAAAATGGCGGATAAGGCAAAAACTGATGCCAACCGTTTTGATGTATCGCTCAATGTGTCCAACACAGGTAAGGTGGATGCCGATGAAATCGTCGAATTGTATGTCTCTCCTGTCGATTCATCGTCTCATCTCAAGCCAATTCAGTTGCAGGGTTTCCAACGTGTATGCTTGAAGGCTGGTGAGTCGAAGCAGATCACATTCAAAGTTTCCCCTCAGCAGATGGGCTACTACAACAATGGTCATTGGACCATAGACCCAGGTAAATATGAAATCAAGGTAGGTGCTTCTTCTTCCGATATTCGCTTGAAATCCATCATCGAACTCACAGGCGAATCGGTCGATATGCCGCTCCGCTCTTGCTATTTTGCGGAAGTGGAATAAGCCACGCAATCGGTTGTGTTTCGTGTGGAAACAAACGAGATTTTTATGTGTAAATACGCTCTTAATAATCAATTCCATAAAAAACGGGTAATCTAATGATTACCCGTTTTTTTATTTGTAGCTCACAGTTCACAGCTCATAACTCACAGCTCATAACTCATAACTCACAGGTAAGCATCCATCATAGTGAATAATTGAACAGCCACATATGATGAAGTTTGGAAGAGGGAGTTACGAAAGTGTTGTCTAACGGCAACAGAGAACGCTGTTACTAAACAGAATCTAACTTATTAGCAGTAGAAGCATTCGCTCTATCGTTTCAATTTCAGGCATCCTTCAAAAGCGTTTTCCCAAACCTTTGTCTGACCTGAAACATTGATGGAAGTCAGATTCTCGCAGCCTTTAAACGCTTCGATCCAAATGTTACGTAAAGTGCCAGGAAGTACGACAGTAGTGAGTGCCCTGCAACCAGAGAACATACCTGAGTTTATGTTCCGAATTTTATCAGGAATGGCAACGGAGGTTAAAAACTTGCAATTCCGGAATGCGAAGTTGCCAATATAGAGCAAACCGTTTGGAAGACTGATTCGTTCTAGGGGACAACCATCGAAGGCTTCGTCGCCTATGTATTCCAAATGTGCTGGCAGGTGAATTTCTTTTATCGCGCTAAAACCGAACGCATATCTGTCTATACAAGTGATATTGTATGGTATAGTTATTGACGAAAGTTTAAAGCAAGAATTGAAAGTGCCGACACTGATGGTCTTCAAATGGGCAGAAAGTGTGCAGCTCTGTAGTTCACCACACGATTTGAAAACGGCTTCCCCCATATCTGTCAAGCTGTCGGGCAATTTGATCGAAGTTATATGAGTATTCGCAAATGCTCCGTGGCCAATATAGGTGATACCATCGGGCAAATTTACACCAACAAGCTTATCGTATAACTCTGCAAATGCTCTGTCGGCAATTTGTGTAACTCGATATGTTTTTCCGTTGATTTTCACTTTTGCCGGAATGTCAAAAATCTGGCCTTTTTTGTCGGGTTCTCCACCTTTGGTCACAGCAACCTCGTCGGCTCCAACAATCATGAAAGTAAACAGGGATGAGGTTGCAAATCCATCTCCATTATCTACACACTCTACTGCAGACTGCGTATTTCCGGCAATAGCGTTTCCGAAACAACAAGCCAACAAAAAAGAGGAGATGAGAATATTTAATATTAGGCTTTTCATTTGTCAATCTTCTGTTTTGAAATCACTGTGTTTTTTTATTGTCTTTAGTTTTGGGCAGTTCTGGTTCCAACCATAACAAACAAGTTGAACCGAAGCCGGAATGTCTATTTCTTCCAAAGAGGCGCATCCATTAAAGCAATCTTCCGAAAGGAAGGTCAATTTGGAAGACAGTGTCAATTGTTTCAACGATGCGCAATTGTAAAAGACGCCATTCCCAAGATATTCCACAGAATTGGGCAATCTGACCGTATGAAGTTTTGAGCATTTAGAAAATGCATGTTCGCCTATATATTCAATCGTGTTAGGCAGGACCACTTCCTTCACATCAGTTTCTTCAAAAGCACGTGTCATAACCGCCTTCACAGGATATTTTTTCCCTTTGTAGGCCACCGACTTCTCCACCACCACTTTTGATAAATTTGCCGAAGTGTCCACACCAACAACATAAGCCATATCGTTGAAAATTAAATAGCGGACACCTTTCTGCAAGATACCATCCAGACGCTGACGGAATACCAATCGACTCACAAAATCACCCGGATTATGTGGAATTGGTTTGTTTATATCCACCATGGTTTTTGCGACTATGATATCAAAAGGATGGAAGCGTGGAGGCACCTGATAGAATTTTTCGTCGAATTTTAATTTCATTGAAATCCGCTTCAAATTCTTACAACCTGTCACATCCAGAGGCCCCATGATATACATCGAATCTTCGGCTGTGATTGATTCCAAATCGGGACAATAATAGAAAGCGCCACCGAAAATTTCGCTAACAGGGACATATTTCCCTTTTGAAGCCACTTTCTTTGGCACAACAAAATCGCCAACATAAGTACCTTCGTCGGGGTATAAATTATCACCTGTGTCACCACTCTGAATGAATCCACCAGCATCTCTAAGAATGACAGTAGAATCGAATAAAGCAAACGCGCACACGCCATCGCGGAAAGCAATATATTGGGCATTACAGCAAATGGACGACAATGCCATTAAAACAGCTAAGAGGTATCGTTGAAACATAAATCTACTTTTTATGCAAAGATATACAAAAGGATAGTAAACGTCTAACTTATTAATTATATCTGCAAATATAGCCTAAAAACGCTATGAAACAATAAAATCAGCCCGAAGGCTGATTCTAAACCATTCTAAATCTCATTGATTCTGTCT
>JAGHUM010000081.1 GCA_018064855.1 Candidatus Physcocola equi | reverse complement strand
CTTACAAAATAAAAAAGAACTAAATTTCGATAAATACAATATAGACTTTATCCGTTGAATTTACTGAATCCTTATTAACATGCAAGCTCCATCTCTCTATCAACTATTTTTTCCATGGTACTATTTGATTAAATCGTTAATAACTTTTTTACAAAAATAAAACTTCTCTGCGCCAAATACTGACACACCCACATTTTATTTGTAAAATTCCACGCTAATTCTTCTTTCTATCAATTGTCCATCTTTCAATTTTAGATTTTCCCGTGGAATTCCTTCTTCTAAATTAGATAATGTCATGTTGACTTCCAAAAAAAATGGCGGAAATCTCTACATTTAGAAACATCCGACAAACTTATGATTTCATACCTATTGTTATATACCAAACGGCATAGCTCCGTCTGCAACATTTTACTACATGAGTGTCGGCTATAGCTATATCTCATACAACGGAAAATCGGCAAACACAAGATGTAGTAAAGCCAGATTAGTCTATGAATAAGGAGACATAATAAGAAGTTGCCTATCTACTAATCTGCCACAAACATATCAAAAACACTCTTCGTGGCAAAATAGCAACTCACTATTCTGCCACGAACGGCTAAAATATAACTTTGTGGCAAGATAATCGACTATTATTCTGCCACGAAATATATTTTTTGTATATTTGTGGCAAAATAGCGAAGCAAAAGGTATGGCAAAAATTATAGGAAGAGAATCTGAATTAGCTGAATTCCAAAGAATATACGATTCTGGGAAGGCTGAGTTTGTGGTCGTGTATGGCAGACGACGAGTTGGAAAGACTTTTCTAATCCGAGAATATTTCAAACAGAAATTTGCGTTTTACCACACAGCATTATCTCCCATAGAGTTAGAAGGGAAAAATCTATGCAACAAGCAACTGCAAAGTTTCCACTCTTCTTTAATGCGTTATGGAGCCGAATCAGGTTCTCAGCCACAAGATTGGTTTGAAGCATTTGATATGTTGATTTCTCTCTTAAAACAACAAAAAGAGGGAAAACGACAAGTGGTTTTCATTGATGAAATGCCATGGATGGACACTCCACGATCAGGATTTATCACCGCGCTGGAGCATTTTTGGAACGGATGGGCAGCCGGGAAAGAGAACATCATGCTAATAGTGTGTGGGTCCTCTACCTCTTGGATAACGGACAATCTTATCAACAACCACGGCGGATTGTATGGTCGCACAACGCGGGAAATTAAACTTCAACCATTCTCGCTCTACGAATGTGAACAATTCTACGAATCCAAGAACATATCTTTTAGTAGGCAATCACAAGCAGAGGCGTACATGATCTTAGGAGGCATTCCATATTACATTGATTGTATGGAAAAAGAGCTGAGTCTTGCACAAAATATTGATAAAATTTTATTTCGAAAAAATGGTAAGCTTGCTAATGAGTTCGATAGACTTTTTACTTCCCTTTTTACCAATGCCTCTGATTACAAAAAGATAGTGACCTTATTATCACAACGCAGAGAGGGATTCTCACGAAAAGAGATTTCAGACCAAACAGGCATTCCTTATGGTGGTGGATTGTCAAACATGTTGAGAGTGCTAGAGGTGAGTGATTTTATCTTGCCCTATACATATTGGGGAGAATCATCAAGAAATGTCAGATACAAATTAATAGATCCGTTCTGTTTATTCCATTGCTATTTCAAGTCGAAGAAAACTACCACAAACGAATCTTTCTGGCAGGACAATCTCACTTCACCTACACTTAATGTTTGGAGAGGTTTGGCTTTTGAGGATCTTTGTTTCTCGCATACGCAGCAAATTAAGAAGGCACTTGGCATTTCAGGGGTTCATACTGAGATATCTCCGTGGCGCTCTCGTACCAGTGAAGGCAATAACGCCCAAATCGACATGTTGATCACACGAGCGGACCGTACCATCAATGTCTGTGAAATGAAATTTGTGGACAGTGAATTCGTGGTTGACAAAGATTATGAAACGAAACTGCGAAATAAGTTATCCGTATTCCAGACAGAGAGCAAAACAAAAAGCAGTCTCCACCTAACGCTTATCACCACATACGGACTTATCAGAAATAGCCATTCGGACAAGATACAAAATGTGGTGGTATTGGATGATTTATTTACGAGGTAAGAATCTGTTTAAATTTTTGCGAACTTCTTCTGTTGGGCTTTTTAAAAGAGTCATCTATAATGGAGACTGAAAGATATCTTCTAAAACGAAAGAGGGCATATCATCAATGATACGCCCTCTTTCGTTTTCATTATCTTGCGCGCTTAACCAAGCACGCCGAACTTATAGCCTTCGGCCTTGAGCCACTCGATGGCTTTCGGCAACGCATATCTCAAACGTTCCTCACTTTTCAGCGAATCGTGGAAGACGATGATGGAGCCATTTCTTGCGAAACGCTTCACTACGCCCAGCACATATTCCCCACTGAGTTTCTTGTTGTAGTCTCTCGTGACCACGTCCCACATCACCACCTTGTATTTTGAAGAGATGGCACGCCAAAGGCGAGGTGAGAATTGACCATGAGGCGGACGGAACAGTTTGGTGTGGATGAGCTGGTCAGCCTTGTCCACATTCGCCAGATAATCGTCCGACCACATTTTGAACCCCTGCACATGGTTGAACGTGTGATTGCCGACTGAATGTCCGGCATCGACCACCTGCTGATAGACATCGGGATGCTTGCGGACATTATCGCCCACCATGAAGAAGGTAGCCTTAATGCCATATTGCTTCAATATATCGAGCACATAAGGCGTGACCTCAGGAATTGGGCCATCATCGAAAGTCAGAAACACCGTTTTTTCTTCCTGCGGTAGGCACCATGCCGCCTTTGGGAAGAGCGCTCTGAAAAAGCGAGGAGGTTGTTCGATGAAGTTCAGCATTTGTCGGTCTTATATATACAGTGATCAATCTTCGTCGAAGAAACCTTCAGGGATGGTAGCGTTGACTTCACTTGCCACCTTAGACGAAGCCTGGAGGATAGTCTCGCAACTTCTTGCCAACTCATCGTTCTTATGCTGGAGCAAGAGGCCACCCAGACGAGCAATGACCGAACGATGGTCGTTGAGATCCCATGTGGCAGAACGACGACGATGTTCGTTCAGACCAGAAATCCAGAAGATGTATTGCTTGCTGTTTTTGATGAGATCTTCAGCAAAAGCATCCGCTTTATCCTTTTCACCGAGTCTGTAATACAAATCGACCACGCTCATGTCGTATCTGGTGAGAGGAATCGTGTTGGCAGGCAACATGGTGAAAGCATAATTGAGCACTTCCTTCGCTTTTTCTCTGTCGCCACGTTCATACAAACCTGCAGCGAGTTGGGTGAACATATTGCGAACGGTGTTGCACATGCGCAAATTGTTTTCTTCAAGGTAAACAGAAGGGTCGCTGGCATTGCCAAACTTGAATTTTCGCATAAGGTTATCGTACATGATATCGGTATCGATATCGTTTCCAGCGCCTGTTGCATAAGGCATCACACGATAAGCCAAACCTTCGAGACGGAAATATCTGTTGAGTCCCATCTTGCTGTCGCTACCCACTGTAACCGCGAAATACACCGGACGCTTCCAATGGTTATTGGCGAGCAAATCGAGGATGAAGATTTCCTGTTTGCCGAGGTATCTCTTATTACCGAGGTCGAGATTAAGTCTGTAAGACTTGATGTCGCGAAGAGCGGCAGTGCGCTTATTCTTCTCTTCCACCGAGATATCGGAATTGATGTAAGAATCGTAGATTGATTTTCTGTACTTCAGCAACTCGTTGTGAACCAAAGCAGGATCAGCGCCGCCGTTAGCGACAGCCTCTGCAGAGTCCACTTCAAGATAGAGGTTGCGAGTAGGGAGAATGCTTTCCGACATATCGGTACGCAGCTTCTTCTTGAGCAAGTCTTGCTTGGTGTTGTCCTTTAAGATATTGATAGCATCTGCCACATTCATCGGATTCTTAGTGAGTTCATAGATGTAGGCCACATCCAATTTGCCCAGCATATAGTCTTTCTCTTCGAGCGAGAGGTCGAGCGCCTTAGACGTGTAAGCATCGCGTTTCATCTGCGAAATGTACCAACCCATCTGCAAATAGCTGAGGTTTGCCACACGTTTGTCTTGGTAAGACACCTTCAACGAATCGTCCTTACATTCACCTTCCACCTCCTGGTTGTACCAAAGTGGGAAAGTATCGTTGTCGCCATTGGTGAAGATGACCGCATTCGGAGCGAGAGAGAGCAGATAGTCAGCGCCGAAGTCGCGACAAGTGTAACGGTTGCTACGATCGTGGTCGTCCCAGTTTTGCTGAGCCATAAGTGTAGGCACACCCAAGCAGGCAATAAACGAAACGAGAGCGACAACGGTTTGAGAGGATTCATCGAACACCGTTTCCCGCTTGGCAAAATAACTTTCCGCGAGGTCGAAGAAGAACATCACGCCCAGACCGATCCAGATTGCGAAAGCATAGAACGAGCCAGCATAGGCATAGTCACGTTCACGCGGCTGATAAGGCGTCTGGTTAAGATAAACTACGATAGCCAGACCCGTAAGCAGGAAGAAAATGAGCACTTGCCAGAAGCTCTGCATTCCGCGTTCACCTTTGCCAAACTGGTAGATGATACCGAGCAGACCGAGAATGAGCGGCAAGAAGTAGTAGCAGTTGTGTCCCTTGTTTTCTTTGAGTTCATCCGGCATCTCGCTGCTGTCGCCACCTACGAGTAAATCGTCAATAAACTTGATACCGCTGCACCAGTTACCGTGCGTCACCTCGCCATGTCCCTGAATGTCGTTCTGACGTCCGACAAAGTTCCACATAAAGTAGCGCCAGTACATGAATCCGACCTGATATTTGAAGAAGAACAAGAGGTTGTTTGCGAAAGTAGGAACACCCGTCTTGGTTTTTCTTTCGTTCATGAGTTGGTAGGAAACCGTTTTACCATCTCCTACGCCACCCCACTCTTTGTAAGCCTTGATATGAGAATCCTGTCGGCTATACATACGAGGGAAGAGCATATTGAACTCCTTGCAATACTTGTAGGTTTTCTTATCGTCGTAGTGGACATAATGGTCAGGCTCGTTCTCATTTTCCTTCACAGCCTTAGCATAATAAGGCTCCTCCACATCCGTTTTAACCTCCCAAGCGCCGTTACTTTCGACGCGGTCGAATTCAGCCGCATACGATTCACCGTAGAAGAGCGGTCTGTCGCCATACTGTTCGCGGTTCAAATAACTTTTGAGAGCGAACACGTCGTCTGGCGAGTTTTCGTCCATGGTCGGGTTAGCGGAAGAACGGATAACGAGAGCTGCATAAGATGAATAGCCGATGAGGACCATAGTGCAGCAAATGAGCACAGTGTTGAGCACCTGAAGTTGCACCTTTTGCGCGAAGTGAGTCAGCACGAAAAGGAGCGCACCGATAAGAAGGAGCGCAAGAAGGACATGGCTGAAAGTGGTTTTTCCGAAGAACGGAATACCGAGCAACACCAAAGAAAGCACAAAAATAGAGATAATATGCTTGTACTTAGGGTGTGTTTTCTTGCCGTCGCTTAATGTGCGGCACTCCATTGTGACATAGATGCCATAGATGAGGCATCCGATCACCAAGAGGGCATAGACGAATGTGCCGGTGTTGTAAGGCAATCCCAAAGAGTTGACAAAGAAAAGTTCAAACTGGCCTGCCACCTCTGCGAAACCAGGGATGATACCATAGAGGATAGCCACCAAAATGAAGCAAGAGGCGATGAGTGCACAGATGGCACCCTTGCCGGTTGGTTTATCGGTCTTGCGATAGTAGTAAACCAGCACGAGGACCGGAATAGAAAGCAAATTAAGCAAGTGGACACCGATTGACAGGCCCATAAGGTAGGCAATCAGCACGAGCCAGCGGTTGGCATAAGGCTGGTCTGCCACATCCTCCCATTTAAGGATGCACCAATAAACCACAGCGGTAAAAAGCGAAGAAGATGCGTAAACCTCACCTTCCACAGCCGAGAACCAGAAAGTATCGGAGAAAGTGTAGGCCAAAGCACCAACAGTGCCGGCGCCGAGAATAGCAATTATTTTGCCGAGACTGACATCGCCATCGTTGCGGAAGACCTCATCGGAGATGACCAAGCGGCGCGCCAAATGAGTGATGGTCCAAAAGAGGAAAAGAATGGTAACACCGCTGCAGATAGCAGAATAGGCATTGACCATGGCAGCCACCTGAGAAGGATCGGAAGCGAAAAGCGACGCTATTCTTCCGAGCATCATGAAGAAAGGAGCACCAGGGGGGTGTCCGATTTCGAGTTTATACGAAGTTGCGATAAATTCACCACAGTCCCAGAAACTGGCTGTAGGTTCAATAGTCAACAAATATACCGCACAGGCAATGGCGCACACCACCCATCCAGTAATATTGTTCAGCAGTTTGTAACGCTTCATTTTATATTATATATTAAGCTTAATTCTAATGATTAACCTCCGATTCAATCCTATGATTTCCGTCCGCGAAAAAAATTCTAGACAGAATTCCGCAAAATCGTTACAAAGTTAAAGGTATTTTTTGTGAAAACGAAAAAAGAAAATAGGAAAACACGTATAGGATAATATATGAGAAAAGTATATTTTTGCGCATTAATCAAATCACACAAACAATGGGAACACAAAAAATAGAGAGCCAAACACCAGACTGCTACACCTTTAAGAACGGCACCACTCTGATGAACGATGCATTGGTTTTGGGGATAGTACTCATTGCCATAGGAATATGGCTACGATATGAACTTGCTGGAATCATCACCGGCGTCATGGGGGTAATATTTCTCCTCGACTATTTCTTCAACGGCACAAAAGACTACATCCGCATGACCAAAGAAGGGATTGAAATCAACCAGGTCAATGAACTGTCGGTAACACGCATCCACGTCAAGTATAAATGGGAGGAAATCTCTCAGATGAAGATTGAGCCAGCCACCCTCAAGGGTTCATACAACATGCTTTTATACAACAATAAATGCAAGGTGATGGGCAAATACTCCGTAGCCCAAAAAGAATGTGTGGAAAATGGGCTGCTCAGTTTGGAAGACGCCTATCACATCATGTCCGGCAAAAAAACAGAATCTGAAGTATTATCCCAATACGATAAATGACACAAAAAGTTCATTGGGACCGCACACAGCAAATGTATTTTGAGTTTTTTCTTGATTTACATCAACATTTTTACCAAAAAGTTTGTTGATACAAAAAAAACAATGCATCTTTGTAGTGCAAACAAAACAGATAGATTTTTCATAGTTAAGGTTTAGGTTAAAAGGAATTGGGGGTTGTTGTGAAACAACCCCCAATTTTTGTTTGATGGAAAGCATAGAATAATATAAGGTGACCCAAACAAAGGCCACCTTAAAGACATTTTCCCGGCAGGAAACGATTAACGTCCGCCGCCGCCACCGCCACCGCCGGAGCAGCCGCCACCGCCACCAGATGAAGAATAGCCACCACCGCCACCGCTTCTTGATGAAGATGAAGGACTCGACGTGTGCGCCAAATGGCGTGTGACGCTGGAAATACCTGTGAATGAGCGGAAACTGCTGATCACATTACCATCTGCATCGATCAACTGACGACCGATCGAAGACTTCTGGAAATATTCCGGACAACATTCTTGGAACTGCTTGAGCACTTTATCCGCCATGCCAAACAAGGTGGCGTAAACAAGGTATTCGTCCCAAAGTCTCACTTCGACCACCCCACGCTCGGCTATCAGGGTGAAATCGTTCAAGAATTTCTTGAGCCCCATCAGTTGCTGATATTCCTCAGGCTTGGGAGAAGATGCGTCATCAAAACCCACCGCACGTTCAAGTGAACTACCAGCAGACTCTGTTTTCTCCAGATACGCCTTCAATTCCCCTTTTTCGAGAATCAGGTTTTTCCCTGCCGCTTTCCTCATTACTTCATACATGCACTTCATGCAATCATAGTCGTTCCTCGTCTGGCCATTCATCTTTGGGAAATTCGTCTCCACAGCCAACCGTTCCACGCTCTTTCCCTTTTCGACGGTCGTGGTCATTTTCAGTGCTCCGAAACGCATCATTCTGACCAAATATGCAGCATACAAGTTGTCTTTATCCAAAGGCAGAACCCTGTAATTGGTTTCGTCTATGATAAAGAACGCACGATTGAGGTTGCCATTGATAGGTAAGTCTCTGTAATAAGGGCTTGGGCTACCCTTCAACAGTTTCCTTTGTCGCAAAAAGATTCTTAACGGTCTGAGGCTGACGACGTTCCAAATAGCAATAAAGCCAAAGACAAGACCGAAAGCCATGACAGCATAACCGATTATGTAAAGAATCCCACCAACTGCAAGGACAACCAAACAGAGCAATATTTCTTCCCATACACTAAAATCATCGTCGTTGTTTTTTTGATACACATTGCTTCCCTTGGCATAATCTTCCTCGGAATAGTTTTCAAGATAATCACTGCCTTCGAGTGCCTTCCACTTCATCTTCCCGATGGTGTCGTTCACAACATTAGGAGAAGAAACGAAATTCTGTGGGAAAAGGCACATCACAATCATTGAGTTGTCGGTAGTCAACGGTTCTGTGCTTTCCGCTATCACCTTACCATCGATGAAGCGGCAGGTGCCAGCATATTGGAACGCCCAAATTCGTGCGTTTTCGATTGACAAAGGGGTACTGTCTGCCATGCAAATGGATGTGCGGACATACTTTGGTCCGGCCGACAATCCGTAGTTGACAAAGCAATGGTTGAAACCGCATCCGTCTTCATATTGCTTCACAAACCCCTTCACAAGATATTCGGCAGTCCAGTTGTGAGGTCCGGAAGATCCTACGCCCCAACAAAGTTCGCAATCGTTGCCCGTCAGTCTGTTCACGCCACATTTGCCAGCCTTCTCATCTCTGGAGCGATCCACATTCCAAGGAGAATCATCTTTCAAGTAAGATTGAGAGTCGTTGTCGAAGACCTTGAAGTCTGAAATCACCATGTCTCCATAGTTTTTCATGGACAGATACCATTCCGTGTTGCTGTGATCAACATCCACCACCCAATGCTCCTTGATGCGTGCAGATCCATCTTCATCGAGAATCACTTTGATGTCGATGGTATCAATTTCAGAAGCAAAAAGAAAGCCGCCTGACAGCGAACATAATACTGTCAGAGCGGCCTTGAAATTATTCCGTAGGAAATTATACATTCTCCTTTACCTTAAAAATTAGGGACCTCTGTTTTATTTTCAGACACCTTCAAATACTCTTGTTCTTTAAATCCGAGCATATTGGCGACAATAGAACTTGGCCATTGGCGCACCGCCTGGTTCATCATAGTAGTGACATCGTTGTAGATCTGACGGCTCATGCGGACCTTGTTTTCAAACTCATTGACCTGATTCATGGTGTTGGCATAAAGATCCGAGGCCTTCAATTGCGGATACTGCTCAGCCACCACGTTGATACGACTCAAGATCTGATCCATCGCATTCTGCTGTTCCGTCACCTCATTGGCAGACTTGATAACCCCCGCACGACGTGCTGCGATTGTCTCCAACAAAGTGTCGTGTTCATGCTTGGAATACTTTTCCACCATTTTCGCCAAAAGGGTGATGGCATCCCAACGGCTGTTTTGCTGAACACCAATCTGGCTGAGCGCGTTTTTCACACGTTCGTCCAATCCGACAAGAGAACGCTGGGTGGTTACGAAATAGCCGCCAAGGAGTACGACAATACCTAATACGATAAAAAGAGGAATCATAACTTACTTTAAATTAATTGGTTGAAATTCAGAATTTGATTTTGCAAGGAGGTTACTATCTAATGTAGTTAGGTAATCTACATGCTTATTATCCACAAAAATACACAAAAGATGGGAAAAAAGAACAACTCTTCCCTCAAAATGTTGAATTGCAAATGTGCTCAGAAAAATGTAATTTTGCAGAATGAAAAAGAGAGCCATGACATATTTGCTGCTGTGGATGCTGCTGGCGACACTGCCGACCAGTTGCACCTTTTTCAACAGAACGCCCGACGACAGGGCGCAACCATTGGAAAAATGCGCGGCTATGTATTACTGGCGTACCACATGGAACCCCACAGACGGTGAACTGCAGTTTCTGCAAAAGCACCAAATCGGGCGTCTATATCTGCGATTGTTTGACGTGGTCAACACAACCGGCGAGGATGGCAGCGCACAGCCCACTCCCGAAGCGACCATCCAATTCACACAACCGTTTCAGCAACAGCAGGAAGTGGTGCCTGTGGTGTTCGTGCGCGACGACTGTCTGCGATGCGACTCTCTTTTGGGACAACGCATCGCCCAACGTGTGGCACAGATGTGCGAGACGCATGACCTGCAATGGAACGAACTCCAGATCGACTGCGACTGGAGACCAAGCACGCAAGACGCTTATTTCCGTTTCCTGCAACAAACGAAGGCTGAACTGGGACAGAAAAAGCTCAGTGCGACCATCCGCCTGCACCAACTCTCCCTCCCCACCCCTCCGGTAGATAGAGGCATCTTGATGTGCTACAACACAGGCTCTATGGCAGACGCCACCTGCGCCAACGCCATCTTGGAGGAAAAGGAAGTGGACAAATACAGCCAGCAACTGGGCTCCTATGCACTTCCACTCGGCATCGCATACCCTCTTTTCCGCTGGAACAGACTGTTTCGCAACGGTCAGTTTGAATGTCTGCTCCGCCAGACCGACCTGAGCGACACCTCCTATTTCACCCCAACAGCACCCGGGAGATACGCGGTGAGACACGCCCTGAGCACCCCCACCTTGGACCCCACATCATTTGGCATCCAACTGAGGATAGGCGATGAAATATGGCAAGACGACGTTCCTGCAGACCTGATTGACCGACTGGAGGCCAAACTTGAAAGCATACGTCCGGGCGTGCACCAACACACCGTTCTTTACAGTTTGAATGAAAACGACATACTCAGATACAGTAACAATGAAATTGAAAACGCTTTTTCTGCTTCTCGTTAGCACAGCCTGCGCGCCCAACATCTGGGCCTGCGGCGGATCGTTGTGGAACTGCGACCATAATCCGGGCCGCTACCTTTTCAGCACGACCAACCGCAACGAAATCACAAAGACCAACTACGAAGAGCAAAACATCGCTTATTGGCAAAAGCTGACCGGCGGGAAACTATCTACCTATGAAGTGAAAATGCAGCTCAACAACACCGGAGACATGAGCGACGGCTCCAACAAGTTGCTCAACCTGATGAAAGAGCGCAAAAACAAAGAGGCGGTGGAATACCTCGAGAAACTGAAAGAAATGAAAAAAGTGGCTGCCAACAGCCGCCTCAACTCGTGGAACTACCCTTCCAAAGCCCAACTGGAACAAAACAAGAAAGACTGGCTCAACATTCTCAACTGGGCACAAAACAAGCTGAAAGGCAAACGCACCCAGATGAACAGCCGCTATGTGCTCATGGCCATGCGCGCCGCCTTCTACGCAGGGAAAGATGATGTGCTGGGCGAAATCTGGCTGAGCCAAAACAAGAACGTGCGCGAGCCCGACCTGAAGAACCAATGCGAAGGCTACATGGCCGCCCAATGGATCAAGAGCGGATGGACCGAAAAAGCACGCGACTACTACATCAAAGCCGGCCGCATCACCGACCTCCGCGCCTCGTTTCCACAAGGCATCAACACCAAAGTGATGAAAGAGGTATTTGACAAATACCCAGAATCAAAATCGTTCAACTACATCATTCAAGACTTTCTGAACAACCACAGTTCCGACCTGCTCGACCAGCGCGAGATGAGCGAAGAGAGCAAAAAAGAACTGAAAACATTTGTCAATCTTGCCGGCAACGTGGTAAAAAGCGGATCGACCAAAAATGTGGCTTTGTGGCTGAGCGGCCGCGGCTACGCCCTCTACCTGCTGGGCGAGAAGAAAGCAGCCATTTCGGACCTGCAACAGGCCATGAAAGTGAAGTGTGACCCACGCACGCAATTCAACACCCGCGCCCTCACCTTAGTAGCCCGCGCCGACAATGACAACATCGACGCCAAATTTGAGGCCTATCTCACCAAAGAACTGACCTGGCTCAGAAACGCCTCCGCCAAAAACAAGACCAACTACGACAGTCCGCTCCAGTTGAGAAACCACTGGACAGACGTGTTTAACCATGTGGTTTACGACATCCTCATACCACGCTACAACGCCAGCAACCACACCACCACCGTGGCCTTGCTCGCCAACGCAGCCAGCGAACTCACCCACACTCAGAACATCTACGACCGCCGCTGCACCATCTTGAAGCGCGACTCCACCCAGAAAGGGTTTAACGGCGATTACACCTCCGCGCTCTTCAGGTGTCTCGACACCATCCGCACCGAAAGCGTCATCAACTACTACAGCGTGGTGAACCAGGGCGGCGGCACAGCATTTGAGCAGTCGCTGGTACCACTCTGCTACACCAACGAGAGCTACATCTGCGACATCATCGCCACCAAACTCATGCGCGAATTCAAATTCAAACAAGCCATGGACTACCTTAAAAAAGTGGAAAAAAACGCCGCTTTGGACATGAACACCGTGGATGGAGGATGGCTGGGACGCCCATGGCAGGGAGACTTTTGGAAATGGAATGAAACAAAAAAGAAGAAAAACCTGGCAGCCAGCAAATCGTATGCGCAGAAAATGGCATTCTGCAAGCAGATGATGAAAATGGAGGAAAACATCAGCAAGGCGCAAAGCAAACAGAAAATGGATGCCAAATACGCCAAACAGGCCTATGACCTGGCATGCTGCTATTTCAACGCCTCACTGTTCGGCAAATGCTGGGCGATGACAGAATACAGCAAATCATCGTACATCGACTCTACCAGAATGGCCGACGACGCCTATCTGAAAAGAGCGAAAACGCTGCTGCGTTCGGCCTACAGCGCCGACAAGAGCGAAGCCAACATGACCAAATGTCTGGCCGCCTTGTTCTACATTGGCCAATACAGTCCAAGCAACGACCACGACAAGATGGCAAAAATGCTTTGGAAGCTGAAAGACACTCCAAGTGGCTCGGAATTCAACATCGGCAACTGCGATCTGCTTGCCAACTATTTAAAGTTACAATGAAGATTTTGAAGAATTTGGAGAAGTGAATAGGCAAATAATAAATGAATTGTTTATATTTGCACGAGAACATCAAATTTTAGAAGCTGTTTACTAAATTATGATCTACATCGAGAACGGAGGAACACGCCTTGGTATTCTGCCTAAAGTAGGCGGAAGAGTAGTATCGCTCAGCAAGAAAGGCGCACCAAATATATTCAAAAGTGACAAGACACTATGGGACAAAGACGAAGTTCCGGAAGTCAATCCTGAGAACCTCAACTTTTACCCTTACCACGGTCAGGAGGTATGGGTTGGCCCTCAGAGTGAATGGTGGAAGCACCAAGACCTGAACGAGGAGCAACTGCACTCCACCTTGTTCTGGCCGCCAGATCCATACATCAGTTGGGGTGAGTTCACCGTAACCCGCCACATCTCCTGCCAGATAGAAATGGAGGGCCCCGAAAGCCCGATCAGCGGTGTGAAACTGACCAAACGCATCAACATCACAGCCGATGGCGTTGTGCACTTTGAAGTGACAGCCACCAACATCCGCAAGGAGCCTGTAAGTTGGGATTTATGGTTGATTGCCCGCACCAGCGGCAACAATCCGACATTCGTGCCCGTAGCGTCACCGTTCGACGTCCACGTTGGCGGTCCGACCCACCCAGACTATGAAGGTCCGGCGCCATACGTTGTAGCCGATGGCTATTTCTCATTCACGCCAGACCGTCGCGACGTAAGTTACGAAGCGTGCACAGCAAAGGCGTTCATCCAGCCATCCAAGCCATTCATCGCCACCCTTAGCGGCAGAGATTTGCTCATCATCCGTTTTGAGCACCACTCACCCAATGAGATACACCCAGAGCAGCGCGAAGTGGAAGTGTATAACTACGCCTCTTCCGACCACAACATGCTCACCGAAATGGAATATCACGCACCATACCGCACCTTGCAGCCAGGCGAAAGCATGACCGCCAAGCAGACATGGGAAGTGTTGCCATTCAGCGGCATCATCTCCAGAGAGGCCATCATCAACACACTAAACAATCTCTGATCACATGATTTCCTTCTTTGCGGAAGACATCGCCATGCCGAAGATGAAGCGCAATGAACTGCGCAAATGGATAAAGGCAGTGGCACAAAAACATGGTTACAAAACGGGGGAAATCTCCTATATATTCTGCTCCGACAAACGCATATTGGAGGTAAACAACGAGTTTTTACAACACGATTATTACACCGACATCATCACCTTCGACTATACAGAAGGCAAGACGATTTCTGGCGACTTGTTTATCAGTCTCGACACGGTTGCCAGCAATGCGGAAAAATTCAATACCGACCCGACGAGTGAATTCCACCGTGTGGTGATTCACGGCATCCTGCACCTTTGCGGCATCAACGACAAAGGTCCGGGTGAAAGAGAAATCATGGAGCAGCACGAGAATGAGGCCCTCGCCTTGCTTGCGGAGATGTCCGCCGAAGAGAAAAAGTGACCGGTTTATATTGGTCACCCAAAAAGTAGTTGTACGCCAGAGAGCGATCTTATTTCTAAACTTGCAAAAACATCGGTCCATGAAAAAAATAGCATTATTGCTAACAACAGCATTGTTTGTCAGTATAAGTGTCTGCCAGTCGCAAACAGCCAAGCAATGCATCGCCCAGGAAACAGAGAAGTGTGCAGGCAACTATTATGCCTACCCCTCTCCGCAGAAAGCGCAAACCCCGCCTCCAAGCGGCTACACCCCATTTTACCTCAGCCACTATGGCCGACACGGCTCGCGCTACCTCATCAACTCAGTGGATGTGGTAGAAGCTCGCGACGTGCTGGAACGCGCTGAAAATGAAGGAAAACTGACAAGCGTCGGCAAGAAAGTCATGCAGCAGCTTGACGTTGTAGCAAAAGCCATGGACGAACGCGATGGAGAACTGACACCACTGGGGCACCAGCAACACAAGGAAATTGCCCAACGTATGTGCAAAAACTATCCCGAAATTTTCGGCAACAGCACCACCGCCATCGACGCCCGCTCCACCCAAGTGCACCGCTGCATCCTCAGTATGGGAACATTCTGCCAAGAATTGAAGGTCAACAACCCATCTATCAGCATCACCAACAACGCCAGCCAACGCGACATGTATTATATGTGCAAAGAAGAGCACAATGTGCACAAGCGCACCGACGCCGAAGTGGCATGGCAAAAGGCGTATGAGGCCTTTTGCGATGAGAACTCGCATCCGGAACGGTTGATGGGAGTGTTGTTTAAAGACAAAAACTATCTGCCAGAAAAGAAAGCCGGCAAACTCAGCCGACAGATTTTCAACGTGGCTTGCGACCTGCAAGACATGCCAGGCATAGACTTCTCGCTGTTCACCCTTTTCAACGAACAGGAACTTTACGATTACTGGCAAAGCCAAAACGCCTATTGGTATGGCACCGCAGGCCTCTGCACCATCCAGAGTGGCAAAGAATGTGAGCGCGCAGCCAATCTGCTCCGCAACATTCTCGACAGCGCGGAAGATGCCATCAACAACGCCAAGACACCGACAGCCACACTTCGCTTCGGACACGACAGTGGCATCCTGCCTCTTTTAGTGCTGATGAATGTCGCCAACGCCAATGTGCGCGTAGGCGATCTGCACGAGATACAAAACGTGTGGGCAGATTTCAAATTGATACCGATGGCAGCCAACCTGCAACTCGTATTCTACCGCAAAGGCGACAACTCGAAAGACGTCTTGGTGAAAGCATTGCTCAACGAAGAAGAGACCACCCTGCCTATCAAAGCCTATTCGGGTCCTTACTACCGCTGGAGCGACGTGCAAGACTACTATGAAGACCTGCTCAGCCACATTCGGGGCGTGGAGGGCAACAAAGACAAGAAAATCAACAGCACACACTAATCGGCACCTGCTTCCCCCAAAGACAAACAAAGAGGAACCGGTTCTCCAAAACAACAGCAAAACACAAACAACATGAATAGCACAGCACAAAACACAGAAAAAATTTCTCTTTTTGAGAAAATCTCCTACGCATTGGGCGACGGCGCAGCCAACATCGCATGGCGTGGGGTGAGCGTATTCCTCATGATTTATTACACCGACGTGTTCGGGCTCTCACCAGCCGCAGTAGGTTGGCTGATGCTTGCAGTCCGCTTCTCCGATGGCGTATCCGACGTGGCGATGGGCGCCATCTGCGACCGCACGCATTCCAAATACGGCCACTTCCGTCCTTGGGTACTTTGGACCGCCATTCCATTGGCAGTCATCCTTTCGCTGATGTTTGCCGGGAACCCAGATTGGAGCGACACCACCAAGATCATCTACGCATTTACGACCTACATTCTCTATACCCTCATCTACACCGCCAACAACATACCATACGGTGCACTGATGTCGGTGATGACACCAGACGACAAGGAACGCACCACCCTCGGATCGTTCCGAATGGCAGGAGCATTTACCGGCGGCATGCTGGTGCAGGGTCTGCTGCTCTTCCTCGTGACCTATTTCGGTAATGTGGATCCAAACATCAACGTGGAAAAGACCGGAGACCAACAGTATGCCGTAACACTGACCGTGCCACAAAACGTGGAACACCTCCGCATGGAAACCGAGCACAGCATTGTGGAACTCTATAGCACAGACTTGGCAAACGACACCTATACAAAAGCCAAGAGTTTCTCGGCAGAAGCAGGTAAAACATACAATTTCGTTGCAAAAGGAGATGAAGAAATCACCAGCGAAAGCTTCCGCATTGTAAACCAGCAGAAAGGTTACAGCACCTCCATCTATGTGATGTCTGGTCTGCTTGCTCTTCTTTTGTTCCTCACTTTCTGGGGCACACGCGAACGAGTGGATGCACCAAAAACGCAAAAGACAGACCTGGGCGCTGACTTGAAAGACCTGGTGAAGAACTTCCCATGGTGGATATTGCTTATCGTGGCTTTGCTCTACAACATTTACAACAATGGCAAGCAGGGTATCACCGTGATGTATTTCACTCACTACCTTCACGACCAACTTCTTGCAGCAAGTTACATGGTGGGATTGATGATTGCGTCTATTGCCGGAGCCATTGCCACCACGCCATTGAGCCGCATAATGGGAAAGAAAAACCTCTTCATTGCCGCATTGCTCTTTTCAGCAGGTGTGAACTCGTTGATATACTTCTGCGGAGAAAAAGACACCACCGCCATCTTTGCGCTCGGTCTTTTATCGGAAGCCGGAGCCGCCATTTTCCCAACACTGTTCTTTGCCATGCTGGGTGACGTGGCCGACTATTCAGAATATGTAAACGGCCGCCGTGCGACCGGTTTGGTTTATTCAGCCGGCTCGTTCGCGACAAAGTTTGCGGGAGGTATTTCCATTTGGATTATCGGTCTTGTATTGGCAATGTACAACTACGACGGTATGGACATGGCATCTATTGAAGGAGCACGTCCGGCCATCGTGATGTTGATGAGTTGGATACCAGCCATCTTCTGTGTAGTAGCAGCCGTGATTATGGCATTCTACCCACTCACAGCAGAGAAATCGGCAGAAATCACAAAAGAACTGCAGAATCGCCGCAAATTAGAAGAAAAAATCATGGGGTAAGACTCACAAGATACGATTTGAGTCATCGACAAAAAAACGCTGGCACCCTATTCAAAGGATGTCAGCGTTTTTGTATCTTACAATACTTGCTGGGGCAACCCTATTTAGTGCCCTCCAGCAAAGGATTGTACATCATGATGGCATTGTTTTCCGCCACCAGTTCCTGTATTTCCTCACCGGTCTGTTTATTAGTGATAGTGCGCCAGATACGGTTGTGACGAGTGTATCCTCCCCACCATTGCTGCGTTATCAGGTGGTCGGTTTCATACACATCATACTTATACGGCACCTCTTGGTCGGAACTGATGACACCATGCAGATACTCATCATCGAGCCAAAGGTTTATTTTGAACGCCTGCTTGGTGTTGTTGGTCAGTTGAAGGTCGATATAGTTATAAGCCAAAGTCGCACCACAGGCAAAAGGAATGGTACGATTGACGTCTGGGAACACATCAAAACTGTGTCTCCACCGTTCGGTCACTGTGAGCGGAGAATGCAAAGCCATCCAATAGATGAGATTGCCGAGTTGGCACAATCCACCACCAACGCCTTCAGCCACCTTTCCATTGTGGATCATCATCCCCGGCAGATAGCCTTTTCGAGCGGAAGGACGTCCCACCATCTTCCAGATGGAAAACGTTTCCCCAGACTTGATGAGCACCCCGTTGATGGGTGCAATCGCCAACCTCAAATTCGTGATTTTATTGTATTGCAACTGCATATCCACATCCTTCAGTTTGCGCAACAATGTGCTCTTGTGCTCAATAAGCACAAACGGACATTTTGCATCCCTATCTACCTTGGCAAACTTTTTCCCCGAAAATAACCAACTGAGTTTACGTTTGAGAATGTAAAACTCCCTTCCCAACTTACGTCTCAACGGACTTCTTTCAATAGGTTTTTCAACTTGATTTTGCATACAATCAAAATTATAAAGATATTGGTGTCAAACTATTTGTTTCATCAACAAATATACATCCAAATCCGCCTCAACACAAAATTTTAGTAAAATTTCTTCATAATCCTTTTGTTATATAGCTTATTTTTCTATACTTTTGCATCATCAAAAGATGAAATGAATGAAGATATAGAATACAATCAATTTGAGATGTGCATTGCATTGAAAGAAATCAGCGATGCCCTCAGCACCAACAGCGCCCACGCAGCCGACGCTTCCAACACTCCGTCTGGAGGTCCATCCCGACTGCTGAACCCAACCCCCAACGATGTTTTTGATGCGGAAATGGATGCTGACACCTTCCAGCGCCTTTTTTCCGCAGCCAGCCACCGACTGCACCTGCTACTGGGCAGACTGAGCAAACGAGTGGAGCAACCCGAACCGGCACCCGACGTTTTTCGTCTTCACCTTCTCCTGCCGGTTTCAGCAGATGCGCCCCATCTTGCCAACCACCTTGAAACTGCCGCCCGAAACTATCTTGAGAAAGACACACAGTATCACTGGCTCGCACTACGCAATCATGCCCACGCCCCGCAAGCCTATTCAGAAATGGCAGAGGCAGCCGACCAACTCCGCTCCCTGTCGCTATGGAACTCAATATCCGTGAGGATTAAGACACACAATCTATAATCTCGAAATCTATAACCATGTACACAATTGAACCGAAAAAACTCATCGTCTCATTCACCAAAGACGAACTGATGGAACAACTGGAGCGGCTAACCGCCAAGACCGCAGAAATATTGGCAACCCCCCAAGACATCGCCATCGCACCAGACCTCTACTGCATCACACCAGACGACAAAGACGTCGTAACCGATTTGCTACGACAGGCTTTAGACCTCTTGCTTCCTTGGTGCGGGAAAAACGGAAACTGCGAACAGACAGACGAAAAAGTGACCATATCTGTTGGCAAAACGCTTTACCTGGACAGGAACGCACCGCTTGTGGAAATCCGTCTGCGGAATCTGCTTGTGAGACGCACCATGACACTATGGTATGAACTGCGCGGAATGAAAGAAGAGGCGAAAAGACAAAATGAAATAACAGAAGGGATGATGAGCAGCATCTAAAAAATCTATAACTACGAAACATGAAAAAACAAAACCTTAAAAACGGTCTGACGTTTATGACACAAGCGCTTTCGACAGCGATGGCTACGCATCAAGCCAGAAAACAAGCGAAAGCGGCTGCCCAAACGATTGCAGACGAACAAAACGACAACCAACGCGCCTACTATTCCACTTTGCAAACCGGCGCTCCGGATGGGGCTGTCGCTCAGGCAGAACTGGCACGCACCCGACTGACAGTGAACCGCCTAAACGGACTGCAAGACAACACAGCCATTGCCGGCAACCAGACAGCAGAGCAACGACTGGCGGCAGCCCAAAAAGCAGGGGAAACCTTGGCCAACCTGCAAGCCAATCAGGCTGCACGCTCCGTTCAAAACATGGCGCAAGCGCGTCAACAGATGGTCGCCAATAACCATCGGACCTACCAACTGCAGCGGCAGGAGAAAATGCGCAAATCGGGAAACCTGACTCAATTAGGACGCAATCTGGCAATGGCGATGGGGTTGTGAGATGTGAGTTTTGAGCCGTGAGTTGTGAGCAATGAGTTTTGAGTTTTGAGCTGTGAACTTTGAGCTATGAGATGTGGGGATGTGGGCTGGGAGCAATAAATCTAATAACATGAAAAGACATAAATGGATGTGAAAAAACACAAATTGACAGCATTGGCACTCGCACTGGGTGACATGACCGGAAAGGGAGACGTGAATGTAAGTCCCTCCGAGATGCCCGCAATAATACGGGAACAAGAACGAGAAACGCAACGTAAAGAACAACAAACAGCAGTGTTGCAACAGCAACAAGAAAACCTGCGACTGAAACTCAACCACAAAGAAAACCTGCAAAACCAACAACAAACAGCAGCCAGACAATTACAACTTGACAAGACTGCCGCAGACGCCACATTGAAAAAAGAACTACAAGCCGACAAGCACCAGCACCAACTGAAATTGGCGGAAATCCACGCATCCACCAAATCAGCAGCGAAAAACAGTCCAACTGTGAAAAAAGGGCAAACTACACACGCACCGCTATCGTTGACACCATTCCGCATCACCGACACAGACGGCAAACAGGTACACGGCTATTGGTCGATCTCTCCCGACACAGCCTCCCAACTGATTCAAACAGCCATCGACTTGGGCGATGCCGCTCAAATGGACTACATCCGCAAACTGACCGGGGCAAACCCTAATGCAGACCGCCGATCCGTCAGTGCGAAAGCCCTGGTACTGCAAAACAGGATGGTTTCCGGACAAATGGGCGCCCGCAGCCGCATGATGGCGCTCCTCTCCGCCATCATTCCCTCGCTCCGTGGCAAAGGACTAATCGATGGACTGCTGGAGGCGAGTTATGTAAAGCGATGAACTATGAGTTGTGAGTTTTGAACTGTGAACTGTGAGTTTTGAGTTATTAGTCATTGAAAACAATTAATAGAAAAGAGAATGAAAAAAGAAAAGAATGAGGCTACCGTTCCAGATGAAATGATTGAGGACAAAGCCAATGAGAAAAACGCTGATGAAAAAGAAACAGCGGAGACACCAAAGAAAGAGAATGATGGGAACGCTGCCGAGACAGCAAAAGAAACCAATGAAAAGCAAGCCGACCAAACAGCCGGCAACAATCCGGCAAGCGAGGAAGAAGCAACAGCAAACAACGAAGAGGAGTCCTGCGACACAAATCAAGTGGAAGCACTGACAACACTGCTGGAACAATCACCCGAACTCGCCGACATCCTTATTCTGATGCTCTCCGACCGAAACATGCCGCTTCGCCGCGCCATCCGTTCAGCCCTCAGCAAGGAAGATCTGGCGGCTCAACCTGGAGATGAAGAATGGGATGAGCAACAACAGCACCATCAGTTACTTGAAAACAACCTCAACGAAAGTGAGAATCTGCTCGACCGTTGGTGCGCCGAAAAGAAAATCAGCGAGGAAGAGCATCAGGCACTGATCGCAGCCATCAATTCCGATTATGAAAATCTGACCAGCAACCGTGTCACACCGGAAATGCTGGAAGGTTATTTCAAGCGCATCGCCTTTGAGCGTCTGCTGGAAGAAGCGAGACAATCTGGCGAAGTGGAAGGACGCAACGCCAACATCGAAGCCCGCATGAAACGTATGGAAGCCGCTCAACTGGGCGACGGTCTGCCCCACCCCACCCACGAGCATGGAGCTGTGATGCTGAGAGGCAACAAACCTGTGATTGACTTTTCGAAGTTTTGAGTTATGGGTTTTGGGTTATGGGTTTTGAGTTATAAACAAATACAAATTAAAAAAAGAACAATGAACAAAAATTTTATTAAGACAGCAATTTCGCTACTCGCCCTTGGAGTAGCAAACTATTTGATTGAACGATTGACCGGCCTGAACATCCTTGGCGATGTCTATACCGAAGTGTCAGACCTCATCATGGGTGGCGCAGCCGCCGGAGGAAGCATCCTTGCCATGGCGGTGCCAGTAGGCATTGTTGACGTTCCTTCCGCCGATGCGCAAGGCCTCAACATGCAGGATGTGAGCCAGGAAATCACCCGTATGAATCCCGACCGTTATCCACTCGACACAATCATGCGCAACTATGCGAAGAAAGTACGACGCGTTCACAGTCAGGAATGCAAATATTACCAGCAAAGCGCCAAACCGATGACAGACTACCTCGATGGCAACGCCCATGGAAACGGCGGCAGCGCAGCATCGCCAGCCTGCAACTTCATGGCACAGGGAGATGGCGCCACCAGCGTATTTGTGCAGGTGAAAAATCCGAAAATATGGCGTAAGAAAGACACGCTTTTGATGCGCAACCTCAACATCAACGTAGATAACAGCGGACGTCCGTTCATCGGCGGCGACGACACCATTCGCTACGACCAGATGTTTTACGTTGCCGACAAAACGGGTTTGGTGCTCGAACTGATTCCTATCGGTGGCATGAAAGGCGACGGTGCCAATGCCGACACCTATGTGGTGCCCACCTTCCGCAGCACCACCCCGCTATTCCGCATGGGCAGCGCCATGGCGGAAAAAGACGCCAAGACCGAGCCATTTGCCATGCTTCCCGCCAGCAATGTGAACTACTGCCAGAACTTCATGTGCCAGATCGAGATGAGCACCTTCGAGAAGATGACGAAGAAAGAGGCTGACATCAGTTTCAGCGATCAGGAAGTGGATATGCTTTACAATATGCGCGCCGAGATAGAGAGCAGTTTCATCTGGGGAGAGAAACACATCTACGACAACGGAGGCGACCGCACTTACTTCACAGAAGGCATCACCCGACAGATTAAAAAGATGCTATACTATGGCGCCGGATCGAGCGACACCATCCTCACCCCATTGCAATATACCGCCTGGATGAAAAGCCTCTTCACTGGTAACGACGGATCGACCAACCGCGTTCTCTTGGCAGGCGCCGACCTGATTGCCTCCATAGAGTTGCTTCGTGAGAGCCAGAAACAACTCAGCGGCAACACCGTGCAGGAGACCTATCTGGGTGTGAAGTGTACCAGCATCGTCAGCACTTTCGGCGTACTCCACATTGTACATGCCCCACTTTTCGATGAGCAGGGATGGAGCGCACGCGGTCTGGCCTTCGACCCAGAGCATCTCTACAAAGAGGTATTCCAACCTATGATTGCACGCGACCTCGATTTCCGCAGTTCGGGTGAGAAAAACGCAGATGCCAAGATGCTCCAAGAGGTGAGTTGCCTTGTTCTCCGCTACCCCGACTGCCATGCATTGATTATGCCGAAAGAGTAACGGAGAGACGGAATTACGGATTTACGGAATTACGGATTTACGGATTTACGGAATGACGGATTTACGGAGTGACGGAGTGACGGATTTACGGAGTGACGGATTTACGGATTTACGGAGTGACGGAATTTGAACTGAGAGTTCAAAGCTCATTGTTCAAGGCTCATTGTTCAAGACTCATTGCTCAAAGTTCATTGCTCAAGGCTCAAAGCCCCCAAATAAATAACAAAGGAAATGATAAAGACATATACAACAAAACAATGGTATTCGCTGGTGTTGCCCATCAGCATGCCAGACGGTAGTACGAAGATGATTGAGTTGAGAGGTGTGCAAAACATGCGCATTCACGGATCGTACACCACCACGAACGCCGACGAACAGGCGGCAATAGAAGCGACTGCAGAATTCAGAAACGGAGTGATGAGAGTCTCATCGCAACAAGAGGATGCGACAGGGAAAAGCGCAAGCAAAACAAAAAACACCAAAGGGAAAAACACTGCAGAAGCGACAGAAACAGCAGAAGTGACAGAGACAACGAAAGAAACGGAAGAAAAAGAGGAAGAATCAACAGAAAATTCCGCTGCTCCGGTTGCCAGCCTGCCAGCATCTGGGAAGAAGAACAAACCGACGGTAATGCAACAAACATTGTTTTAAGGAAACCTCCATAATTTCACTTAATAAACGTAAATATGACACACGAAGAAATAGTTGCCCACATCTGCACACTCATCGATGAAGTGATGCCGACCAGCACCCTTCCTGTACCGATTGACGGATTTGCAGATTACGCCCCAATAGAAGACAAAATCGAAGCCTTGCTACCCGACTGTGTGCGAGAGGTGTTGCTCCAAAGTCCGCTGACAGAAGTGCCCATCAAGCGAGTAAGTCTGCAGACGGTTGGCATGACTCCCGACGGTGGTTGCTTATTGGCAAAGCCAGTCGATTATCTGCGTCTGCAAGAAGTGCGTTTGGAAGGTTGGCGTCATGCGGTGCGCATAGCCCCAGGTGTAGAGAGCCGTGCAGCCATGCACCAAGGTAATCCGCACCTTCGGGCTGGTGTCTGTCGCCCGGTAGCGATTGATGCTGGGAGTGAATGGCGTCTCTATCCATCGAGTTCCACCACAGTCCTGCTGAGTTATGTTGCCGACCAGCCAGCCGCATCACTCCCCTCACACTTGCAGCAAGCCGTGTGTGAGGTCTGCGCAAAAAAAATGCGTGTGAGCGGTGAGTTATGAGTTATGAGTTATGAGCTATGAGTTGTGAGTTATGAGTTATGAGCTATGAGTTTTGAGATGTGAGTTTTGAGATGTGAGATTGAAAAGAAAGCCCCTGAGAAAAATCTCAGAGGCTTTTTCTTTAGAAAATCACATACCCTTAATCTATTTCAACTAAATGATCCTCTTCCTCAATCCCTTCCACTCCAAAAGGAGAAGTGGCAATAACATCATCAACCGTAAATGAGATGATTTCCACCACAGGTTCTTCAAAATATTGTTTCATATCCGCTTCTATTTTTCAGATTTCACGATAATTTTTTTCCCATTGACCACATACACACCGTCTTTGAGTCCGTCGAGGCAGTTTTCAGCATCGACGTTCAAGCGGATGGCATGTCCGAGCGCGTCATAAACATTGACCTTGCCCACCAATTCAGAAGTGGTGTTGGTCACTTTGACACCGGTGACGTTGTCATCGAAGACAACATTCAACTCATTGAGGCTGACGTTGTTCAAACTGAACGCCCTTGTTGTGTTGCCTGCCGCTGTTTTAGTCAATCTAATAGCGACACGGAATGGAGACATAGTGATGTCTTGCTTGGCTTTTAAGAATTTTCCACCCTTATAACCATAGTAATCGTATTCATCGGATCTGTCGCCAGACAGGAATACTTCTTTTTTGTAAGCGCCAAATTCAATCACCTTACCACCGTTGACCTTGACGGTGTCGATGGAAGTGGTGGCGTGAATCAGGATGCCGGACTGCGGTTTAACAAGCAATTCGTTGGTCACGCCGTTTCTTTTCTTGTAGATGAGGTAAGGCACATTGGCTTTGAGACCATCGTTCACCTTTTCGTATTTAAGTATCTGTCCGTCGAAACTTTTCAACTGGTAGGCCTGACCGTTGACATCACTTGCAGGCACATCATAAGGCAGAATGATGGTCATGGTGTCCTTATTGGCCAAACGATTGTAGGCGACAGAGCCACGCACGGTGAAATTGACCGGTGAAAAAAACGAACTACCGTCGGTCAAGTTGAGGTTGCCATCTGCCAATTCGTAATTGTCTTCAGCATTTTTGATCAGATTGTAGCAGTTCTTGATATCGCCAGAATTATTAACACCACAAATACCGTTAGCATTAGCAGCACTCACCATGCCCATATTGCAGCAGTTGGTGATAGAGCCTTGAAAATTATTACCACAAATGCCACCGGCATAAGTTTCACCAATCACAGTGCTTGAATTGTAGCAGTTGGTGATGGATCCTTCGTTATATTCGCAAATACCACCAGCAGCAAATTGTCCATTAAAATAGGAAGCCGTTACGCCCAAATTGGTGATGGTTGCATTATTTGTTGTTGACGAAAACAAAGCGGCATTACCTTCCTTGCAGTAAAGTCCGCTAATGGTATGGTCTGCCCCGTCGAAGGTGCCCTCATAACTATCTATGGGAGTCCAAGTATGGATAGTATCAGTTGTGTTGTCCCATGTTTTCCAGTTTGCGGTGTCGTTCACCACGATGTTTGCAGTCAGCACAGCGTTGGCAGGTGAGTTGCCATTGTTGACGTGATTGGCAAACCAATAGAGGTTGGCAGCCGAAGCAATTTGATAAGGGGCATCTTCTGTACCCGATCCCGCTGGAGTAACGGGTGTTCCGTCGTATTGCGCCCACGCCCCTTGCGGCACGAACATCGCCAACAGGAGCAACAAAAGGCTCCAAAAATGTTTGAATGTTTTCATATAATTTATTTGCGTTATAACTCTTGATTTGCAATTCAAGTGCAAAGTTAATGAATGGTTGCCGAAGCACAAAAAAAAATGAGATATGTGGAAGCCGAATCTATTGAAGACGTCAAACGAATGTGTGAAGATGGTTCCATAAATTATAATGGATCCGAATGGGATGTATACAAAAAACTTTTCAAACCATATTTGACGATTAGGGAGGTCGCCTAATGGTCGAATGCTAAAGTTGAATTAATCAAAATGAGCGTCACATCAGGTCGGCGCTCATTTTTGTTTTGTGGATTTATCACAAAAACTTGCTATCTTTGTAGAAACAAAAAACCAAACGGCATGGCAAAACGATTCAATACGACAGGAA